>NZ_JBFUAA010000015.1:0-164815 GCF_056406495.1 Arthrobacter sp. P1_B9 | reverse complement strand
CGCTGGAGCACGTCATCGCCGGCAAAGCCGTGGCCTTCAAGATCGCCGCGTCCGAGGAGTTCAGGGAACGCCAGGAGCGTGTGCTGGCCGGCGCCCGGATCCTCGCCGAGCGCCTGGTCCAGGACGACGTGACCGCCAAGGGCATCAACGTGATCTCCGGCGGCACCGACGTGCACCTGGTCCTGGTGGACCTGCGCAACTGCGTGCTGAACGGGCAGGAAGCCGAGGACCGGCTCGCGGCGATCGACATCACCGTCAACCGCAACGCCGTGCCGTTCGATCCGCGTCCGCCGATGGTCACTTCCGGGCTGCGGATCGGCACCCCGGCGCTGGCGACCCGCGGTTTTGGCGAGGCGGCCTTTACCGAGGTTGCCGACATCATCGCCGAGGCTTTGACCGCCGACGCCGGCGCCGACCTCTCCAGTCTCCGCACCCGGGTCCAGGCCCTCGCCGCCGCCCACCCGCTCTACCCCTCGGTTGATAACCTCGCCCAGGCGACGTAAGACTGAAGTAGCAGCAGTACAGAACTAACAGCAGTACAGATCACGACGCCGGGTTGCCGCCACAAGCCGCCGCCCGGCGTCGTGCATCCGGCATGCGGCCGCCAACCAGCGCCCGCAGCGCCTTCCGGCAGGACCCTCTGCCGGGCCACAGCAAGACCTAGTTAGGAACCGACAATGGCTGTTGGAGTCTTCGACCTCTTTTCCATCGGAATAGGGCCATCCAGCTCACACACCGTGGGGCCCATGCGGGCCGCCGCCCTCTTCGCCGAGGAACTCAAGGCCTCCGGGAACCTGGAGAAGGTAGCGTCGCTGCGCGTGGACCTGTACGGTTCCCTGGCCGCCACCGGCCACGGGCACGGCACCATGACCGCGATCCTGCTCGGCCTGGAAGGCTTCCACCCCGAACTGATCCTGCCCGAGGAAGTGGAGGAACGGCTGGCCACGATCGCTGAGACCGGCACCCTGCAGCTGGCCGGCTCGGTCGCCCTGCCGTACGGGGTGAAGGACATGATCCTGCGGCCGCTGACCATCCTGCCCCGGCACACCAACGGCATGACGTTCACGGTTTCCGACGCCGACGGCGAAACCGTCCACAAAGCCACGTTCTTCTCCGTCGGCGGCGGCTTCATCGTCCGCGAGGGCGAGGAAGACGCGGCCCTGAAGGAACTCGACGAATCCAAGAAGGAACTGCCGTTGCCGTTCCGCACGGCCGCGGAACTGCTGGGCCGCTGCCAGTCCAAGGGCCTCTCGATCGGGCAGATCATGTTCGTCAACGAGCGCGCCTCCCGCACCGAAGCGGAAATCCGCGACGGGCTGCTGCACATCTACTCGGTGATGGAAGGCTGCGTCGAGGTCAGCCTCAAACGCACCGGGCTGCTGCCGGGCGGGCTCAAGGTCCGCCGCCGGGCCCCGGACTGGCACGAACGGCTCATGAAGGAAACCCGCGGACAGGACCCCGACTACCGGGACCCGAAGTACTGGCAGGAATGGGTCAACCTGATCGCGCTGGCCGTAAACGAGGAAAACGCCTCCGGCGGCCGCGTCGTCACCGCCCCCACCAACGGCGCCGCCGGCATCATCCCGGCCGTGCTCTACTACGCGCTGCACTTCGCCCCCGGCATGGACCAGGCCACCCAGGCCGACCGCGACGACACGATCGTCAGGTTCCTGCTGACCGCCGGCGCCATCGGCGTGCTCTACAAGGAGCAGGCCTCGATTTCCGGGGCGGAAGTCGGCTGCCAGGGCGAGGTGGGCTCGGCGTCGTCGATGGCGGCCGCCGGCCTGGCCGAAGTCATGGGCGGCACGCCCCAGCAGGTGGAGAACGCCGCGGAAATCGCGATGGAACACAACCTGGGCCTGACCTGCGATCCGATCGGCGGGCTCGTGCAGGTCCCGTGCATCGAACGCAACGCGATCGCCGCCGCCAAAGCCATCAACGCCGCCAAAATGGCCCTCTGGGGCGACGGCACGCACCGGGTCTCCCTGGACGAAGTCATCGTGACCATGCGCGAAACCGGCAAGGACATGAGCTCCAAATACAAGGAAACCGCAATGGGCGGCCTCGCCGTCAACGTCGTGGAGTGCTAGGAATCTGACCGCCGCCGGCCGGGCCTGACGTGGCGCTGGCCGGCTGCTCCGGCCATGCGGTCTACAGCCATGCGGCCTGCAGCTGTGCAGGCGCTAGTTGTGCAGTGCCGCCCACAGGTTCAGCGAGGATGCGTACACGATCCACGACAGGTAGGGCAGCATCAGCAGTCCTGCCGCCCGGCTGATCGGTCCGAAGAGCACCACCGTCACGGCCACGGCCACGGCCAAAGCCACGATGATCCCGAACGCGATCCACAGCGCCGGCGTCCCGAGCGCCGGGTACAAGGCGAAGAAGACCGGCGTCCAGAGCAGGTTCAGCCCCAACTGCACGCCGTAGGCTGTCAGGGCCGCTTTGGACCCCGGGGCGCGGCTGCGCCAGACCAGCCACGCCGCTACGGCCATAGCGGCGTACAGGACCGTCCAGACAGGCCCGAAAACCCAGTTCGGCGGGGACCACGGGGCCTTGTCCGCGGTCGCGTACCAGCCGTTGACGTGGTTGGCCGTGGCCAGGCCGCCCAAGGCCGCAACGAGCGCCGACGCGCAGAGGAACAGCAGCAGCGCGACCACCTGGGAGAAGCCGCCGCCCGCGCCGCTTCCGACGCCCTTAGAGTGGCCGCCGGGCGCCCCCGGACGGCCTTCCAGCGGTTGTTGCTGAGCCTGCATGAGACCAGCGTAACCGCCTGACCCGGACCGGCGGCAGGGTGCGGACCGATAGACTTGGGGCTGCATGTCCGCATGCCGCCGAAGCTCGTACCGCAATGATTGGATACCGCACCCTTGCGAGAATTCACTGCCCGTTTTGCCTCTGCCGAAGAGATTGCCAACTGGGATGCCCACGTCACCGCGAACCCCAACGGCGGCAATCTCCTGCAATCGGAAGCCTTCGCCGAGGTCAAACAGCACTTTGGCTGGAAGCCCTTGCACCTGGTGTACGAGTCGGCCGATTACACGAGCTACAACCTGGTCCTGGAGAAGTCCTTTCCGGTCCTCGGCAAGCTCTGGTACCTGATCAAGGGACCCGACGTGGCGTCCGTCGAGGACATCCCCGGGATCGTCGCGGCGAACACGGAATTCGTCAAAAGGGCCAAGCTGGGCGTCTTCGCGATCAAGATCGAACCGGATGTTGTCTTGTCCGACGACGCCGCGCGGATCCTTGAGGGCGCCGGCCTGGTCAAGACCCACAACCTGCAGCCGAACGACTCCACGGCGCTGCTCGATATTGCGCCCGAGGAAAACCAGCTGCTGCGCAACCTGCACTCCCGGGGCCGCAACGCCGTGCGCCGCGCCATCCGCGAGGGCGTGGAAGTCCACAACGTCGAGCCCACGGAAGAGAACTTCCGGGCCATGTATGCCCTGATGACCACCACGGTGGAAGCCAAGTCCCAGGTCCGGGTGCGCGAGTACGAGTACTACCGCCAGTTCTGGACCAACTTTCTGAAGCGGGATCAGGGCAGGCTGCTCTTCGTGTACGAAAACGGGGTGCCCTCGGTGGGCGCATTCGTGATCAACTACGGCCGCAAGGGAACGTACAAGGACGGCGGCTCCCTGCAGAAGCGTGGCCAGTACGGTGACTCGCACCTGGTGCAGTGGACCGCAATCAACCAGGTCAAGGACCTTGGCTGCACCGAATACGACTTCTGCGGCACGCCGCCGAGCGACAAGCTCAAGGACACCTCAAACCCGTTCCATGGCCTGGGCCTGTTCAAGACCAGCTTCAGCAAAACCGTGACCGACTTTGTCGGCTGCTATGACCAGGTCCTGAGCCCGCTGAAATACAAGGCCTGGATGATGGCGGGGGAGCGCGTGGCCCGCCAGGTCTACACCCGGCGCACGGGCCAGCAGTTTTACTAAACAGCCGACGAGGACAGTGAGGAGGCCGGAATGAATAACGGATACAGCGGCCACCGCAGGCCGCCCACGGACGGCCTGCCCCGAACGCAGCCGATGTCGCCGGTGGAGGTGCGCCAGAACGCCGCCGCGAAGCGCATGTTGCGCAGGTTGGTACAGGGCGAGAACCCGCCGACGGCGCCCATGAGCATCGTTGACCGGCTCGCCGGTAGCCCCTATGCGAACCCGATGATCCAGGTCGGCGGCGTCGACGCCTCGGCCCGCAAGACGATCGACTTTGCCTTGCATCTGGCGGAATCGATGTTCCGTTACGGCGCCGGAGCCCTGGAAGTTGAGACCAGCATCATCGCCATCACGGCCGCCCTGGGACTGAAGAACATCGAAGTGGACATCACCAACCAGTCGGTGGCCATCAACTATGCCCCCAAGGACCAGACGCCCATCACGTTGCTTCGTGTCGTGCGGTCCTGGACCAACAACTACGCGGGCTTGGCCAAGGTGCACCAGCTCGTCACGGACATCGTCTCCGGCGGCGTGGGACGTGAGGAGGCTGTGCGGCGGCTTGAGGACATCACCCACAGTTCCAAGCCATTCCCGCGCTGGATGGTCACCGTGGCATTCGGCGTGTTCTCTGCCGTTTTCGTCGGTGTCCTGGGCGGCGGACTGGGCGCCTCGGTCGTCGCGTTCCTCTCCAACCTTCTGGTCAGCCTGCTGGCCCGCCAGCTGGGCCGCTGGCGTACGCCGGACTTCTTTATCACTGCCTCGTGTTCGTTCCTGGTGACCATCATCGCCCTGCTGCTGTGGCGCTTCGGCAGCCCGCTGGGAGTGCAGATTGCCCCCGAGATCGTGGTGGTCGGCGGGATCCTGCTGCTCCTGCCGACGGGACGCCTGGTGTCCTCGGTGCAGGATGCGATCAACGGCTTCCCCGTCACGGCGGCCGGCCGGTTCCTGTCCACCATGCTGACTTTCGGGGCGCTGGTCGCCGGAATCGCCGTCGGGTTCGTTGTGGGGGACATGACCGGCATGGATCCCATTGACGTCACCAAAACATTCCCGCCCAAGTATGACTTGTGGGTGATCGTCATCCTGATCGCCATTGCGGTGCTGATGATCGGCATCACGGAACAGACCAGCTGGAAGCTACTGCTGCCGACGGCTGCCGTGGGGGTGGTGGGCTACCTGGTCCTCATCGGCGGCGACGCCCTGGGCATCGGATCCCGCTTCGCCCCGGCCCTCGCTGCCGTGGTGATCGGCCTGCTGGCCCGCGTCGTGGCCCTCCGGATGGGCGCCCCACAGCTGGTGGTGGCCGTTCCCGCCGCGCTGATTCTGCTCCCCGGACTCACTATATTCCGGTCGATGTATGTATTGACCATCGAGGAATCGGAGATTCTCATGGGCGCCGGCGGCATGCTCAACGCCGGGGCCATCGTGCTCGGTGTCGCTGCCGGCATCGTGCTCGGCGACACCTTGGCGCGGCCCCTGACGCGGAGCCTGGCGAGCAACGAACGGCGCAGGGCCCGCCGCCGCTAGATCTTGCGAGGATTGCCCGTCCGGCTCCCCTAAGGCGCCGGGTTTCCCTACTTTTGCCGGGACGCGACGGCGTGTCAGCCCGCCGCGCCGGCGTGTCCCGGCGTCGATGGTGGCAAAGGTGGGGAAACTCCGCAGCGCCACCCGCCGGACAGCCAGGGGAGGCGAGCCGCTAGATCTTGCCTATCGGCAGCTTCTTCTCCGCCTGGAAGTCGTCCTCCACCCGGCCCTTGGCCCAGTAGCCCGAGAGGGACACCTGGGCCCGCTCCAGCCCGCGCTGCACGTAGAACACGTCCCGGAGGCCCTTCATGTAGCCCCGCTCGCCGTGGGCAAAGACCTGCACCCGGCCCTCGGGCCACTCGGCGTCGCGCACCGCGGTGACCAGCAGTTCGCTCTCACCGGCGGGTGCGCCGCCGCGCAGCAGCCAGCGCAGTTCGACGCCGGCCGGCCCGGCGATGGCCTGGACGTCGGCGTCGCTGTCCACTTCGAGCAGGGCGAGGCCGCGGGCATCTTCCGGCAGGGATTCGATCGCCGCGCCGATGGCCGGCAACGCTGATTCATCGCCGGCAAACAGGTACCAGTCCGCGGCCGGGTCCGGGTTGTACCCGCCGCCGGGGCCGGTGAAAGTCAGGCGATCGCCGGGCTGGGCCGAGGCCGCCCAAGGGCCGGCGAGCCCCTCGTCGCCGTGGATCACAAAGTCAATGGCCAGTTCCTGCGCCGCCGGGTCCACCCAGCGGACCGTGTAGGTCCGGGTATGCGGCCACTGACTGCGCGGCATGGTTTCCCGGACGGCCCACAAATCCAGCGGATCCGGGTATTCGACGCCGGGTTGCGGAAAGACGATCTTGACGTACCGGTCCACATAGTCGTTGTTGACGAACCCGGCGAAGCCAGGGCCCCCGGCGATGATCCGGACCATGTGCGGGGAGAGCTGCTCCCTGCGCAGGACCGTCAGATCGGTCTGGGGGCGCGAATTCCGGGTGGCGGTGGTGGCTGCGGGGACGGATGTCATGCAGCTAAGCCTAACCAAGAACCCCCGGCGGGAGCTTTGCGCGGGGGCCTGTTACGGCAACGGCGGAAGCTCCCAGTCGACCGTCCCGTTGCCTTGTTGCAGCAGCAGGGCGTTGGCCCGGCTGAACGGCCGGGACCCGAAGAAGCCGCGCGAGGCCGAGAGCGGGCTGGGGTGGGCGCTGGCGATCACGGCTGCGGACCCCAGCAGCGGCCGCACGGACTCGGCATCCTTCCCCCACAGGATCGCCACCAGGGGGGCATGGCCCGCGCCGGATACGGACGAGCGGCCGGCGACTGCCCGGATGGCCGCCGCCGTCACAGCCTCCCAGCCCTTGTTCCGGTGCGAGCCCGCCGCGCCGGCACGGACGCTGAGCACCCTGTTGAGCAGCAGTACGCCTTGGTCCGCCCAGTGGCTGAGGTCCCCGTGGACGCGCGGGGGGAAGCCGAGATCGGCCTGAAGTTCCTTGTAGATGTTTGCCAGGCTGCGGGGGATCGGCCGGGTGGCGCCGTCCACGGCGAAGGACAACCCCACGGCGTGCCCCGGCGTCGGATACGGGTCCTGGCCCACCACCAGCACGCGGACGCCGGCCAGGGGCTGCCGGAAAGCCCGCAGCAGGTTTGCCGGCGATGGCAGAACGCCATGCCCGGCGGCCACTTCGCCCGCGACAAAGGCGAGGGCTTCGCGCAACTGCGCCTCCACCGGCGCCAGCGGTCCCGCCCAGTCCGGAGCAACCAGCGCGTCCAGCGGCCTGCGTGCCAGGTCCGCGAAGCTAAGGGTGTCCGCGGCTGCGGGCTCCAGCTCGAACAGCGCGTCGGGTTCACTGGCGGGGTCAAACTCGGCATCAAACACAGCACCCATTCTTCCCCAGCTAAGGCCCGTTTCTGCGCCCGCCCGAATGACAACCCTGTCATTCGGCCGTAGCATTGGGACTGACTTTTTAACGGATACCAGCCAGGTTTTTCGGAATCAACCAGGAGTGTGTCGTGGCCGAAACAGCGCAAGAGCACGTGCTCGCGGGGGATTCTGCCGGATTCCCAACCGCCGGCGCGGGCCCGGACGGGGTGTCCGCGGAGTCTGCGCTGAGCGCCCGCGACCAGCAGATGCTGGCCTTGGAGCGGCAATGGTGGAAGTACGCCGGGGCCAAGGAACAGGCCATCCGCGAGCTGTTCGATCTGTCCGCCACGCACTACTACCAGATCCTCAATGCCCTCATCGATACCGAGGATGCGCTGGCCCACGATCCCATGCTGGTCAAGAGATTGCGTAGACTACGTACATCACGCCAACGTGCCCGCACTGCCCGTCGTCTGGGAACAGATTCGTAAAGTCGCGTCACGAGCAGCCGGATGCGCACGTCCTGTTGCGTCCGTTCCGGCCTCGGGCACCCCGTATGAAATCAGCAAGGACGTCGTTTTACCATGACCAAATACGCTCGGGATGAATTTGATCGGGTCCCGGAGACCTCTACCCGGCAGGGAGTCCACCGGGCCGTCGCGGCATCGCGGCGGCGGAGCCTGGCGCCGATCCTGGCGGCTGGCTGCGTAGCCCTGGCCATCGGCCTGGTGGCCTTCCTGATCCTGCCGAAGCTCGGCTTCTCCGCAGGCCAGGCCGCGGCCGTGACGGCCGGTGGCAGCGCGTCCGCATCTGCCAGCAGCAGCCCGTCCGCCACGAGCACCATGAGCCCCAGTCCCACGCCGACGAGCCCGGAGCCGGCCGGCACGGACGCCGCCGCCGCGCCGGCGGCTTCGCCGTCAGCTACGCCGAGCGCCACAGCCGCCGCCGTCGACAAGACGCAGCCGGTGACGATCTACAACGCGACCACCACCGCCGGCCTCGCCACCCGCGTCGGCGGCACCGTCACCTCCGACGGCTGGGTCCTGGGCGAGACCGGCAACTGGGGCGGTGTCCCGCAACAGACGTCGGTGATCTTCTACAGCGGCATCGAGCAGAAGGGCAATGCGGAGGCACTCGGAGCCCTCCTCGGCGTCGACACCCTCGTGGACTCTGCCGAGTTCAACATGCCCCTTGTCGTCGTGCTCGGCCCCGGCTACCAGTAGCCAATCCGGTTACGCCTCAATAACTATTAGGCGGGGGCCCTGCCCGCCGCCGGCGTTCCTGGGGGACGCTGTGGGTACAGTATCTGCGGATTTCTTTTCGCAGTCCGCGGCGCACATCGAGGTGGGCCGCACGCAAGCTAGCTGAAAGTGTGGACACCATGGCACTGGGAACCGTCAAATGGTTCAACGCCGAAAAGGGCTACGGCTTCATCGCCGTGGACGGTTCCGAGAACGACGTCTTCGTGCACTGGTCCGCGATCGTCGGGGAAGGCTACCGCGCCCTGGACGAGGGCCAGCGGGTGGAACTGGAAGTCGGCGAGGGCGAAAAGGGCCCGCAGGCCGAAAGCGTCCGGCCCGCCTAGTGGTACTGGCTGCCGTCACGAACGCCCCAAGGAACGCGGCCGGGCGCCGCGGAGGACATTTGCCGCTGGGCCGCGCCCTGGCGGCGGGCACAGTAGCGGCCCTGGCCCTGACGGGCTGCCTGGGCCCCGCGGGCAGTGCCCGCGTGGCCAGCGCCGACGCCAGCGGTGACGGCACCCTGCGCATCGGCCTGATCCTGGACAACACGGGCAATCAGAACTTCCTCAACGCCTCCGAGCTCGCGGCGGCCAAACTTGCCGTCAAGGAGATCAACGCTGCCGGCGGGCACAAAGGCAAACCGGTGGAGCTGCTGCCGGAAACCATCAGCACGGACACCGCCGCCCAGGCGAAAGCGCTGGTTGCTGCCAAGGCCGACGTCGTGATCGGCCCGACCGATTCCAGCCGTGCCCCGGCCGCCATCGACGTGCTCGCCAACGCCAAGGTAGCCGTGATCTCCCCGGCCAACACCGCCGCCGCGCTCAGCAACTACAAGAGCGGCGGCTACTATTTCCGCACCTCGGCCGCCGACGTCGCCCAGGCATCCGTCCTCGCCAAACTGGTCAAAGACGGCGGCGCCAGGACCCTGGCGGTGCTGCATGAGGAAGGCGACTACGGCAAAGACGTCGCCGCCGCCGTCGTTGGTGCGGCGAAACAGTCCGGACTGGAGGTCGTGGCGGACGCGGAGTTCACCCCCGGCCAGGCGCAGCAGGCTGTCGCCGCCGCTAAGGCCGCCAACCCCGACGCCGTCATCCTGGTCTCGCGCGACGGCGCACAGGGCGCCATCGCCGAGCTGAACAACGCCGGCCTCGCCGGCAAGAAGCTGGTCCTCAGTGACGGAGCAGTCAGCAAGTACGGCTCTGGTCTGGGCGCCCGGGCGCTCGAGGGTGCACGCGGGATCCTGCCCGGCGTGTTTCCCTCCGCCGCCTTCCAGGCGGACCTCGTGGCCGTTGATCCCGGGCTGAAGGACATGGTGTTCGCCGCCGAGACGTACGACGCCGTCGTCCTGGCCGCCGTCGCCGCCGCCGCCGCAGAGGACGACGCCGGCACTTCCATCGCGGCGTCCCTCGTCGCGGTCTCCGGCGGAACCCCGGCAGCAGGCGGAACCGGGGCCGGCGGCAGCCAGCCGGCCAGCGAGTCATGCACGAGCTACAAGGACTGCGTCGGGGTCCTCCGGGCAGGCCAGCGGCCGGACTACGACGGCCAGTCCGGACGGATCAACTTTGATGCCCACGGCGACATCACCGAAGCGAACTACATGGTTTCGACCTACGGCGAGGACAACCTGCCCACGGTGGACGGCACAGAAGCCGCGAGCAGCAGCGGCGGCTGATCGCTCGTAGCGTATTGTGCCCGCGTGGCGGCCGGTTCCGGCCGGCCACTGCTTGCACTCTCCCCGGGGGAGTGCTAATTATTGATTTAGCACTCCAGCGCACTGACTGCTAACACGACGCCCGGTCCGCCCGGCCGCGAAGTGGGGCAGCCGGTCCAGGAGCTAAAGAAACACCTTGCTGGGGTGAGATCCCGGACCCGGCGGCATACAGAGGCCGCGGGGTTGGGATCGTCCGTCGCGGGCACCACAGCGAAGGTTCATTCTTAACGACTGTCCCGAAAGGACTACTGCCGTTATGGCCAAGATCATTGCATTTGATGAAGAGGCACGCCGCGGTCTTGAGCGGGGCCTGAACATCCTCGCCGACGCCGTCAAGGTCACCCTCGGCCCGCGGGGACGCAACGTCGTCCTCGAAAAGAAGTGGGGCGCCCCCACGATCACCAACGATGGTGTTTCCATCGCCAAGGAGATCGAGCTGGACGATCCCTACGAAAAGATCGGCGCCGAGCTGGTCAAGGAAGTTGCCAAGAAGACGGATGACGTCGCAGGCGACGGCACCACCACGGCAACCGTGCTGGCACAGGCCCTGGTCAAGGAAGGCCTGCGCAACGTCGCGGCCGGCGCTGACCCGCTGTCCCTCAAGCGCGGCATCGAGAAGGCTGTTGACGCGGTCACCGTCGAGCTCCTGGCCTCCGCCAAGGAAATCGAGACCAAGGAAGAGATCGCCGCCACCGCGTCCATCTCCGCCGGCGACAACGAGATCGGCGCCCTGATCGCCGAAGCCCTCGACAAGGTCGGCAAGGAAGGCGTCATCACCGTCGAGGAGTCGAACACGTTCGGCCTCGAGCTGGAGCTGACCGAAGGCATGCGCTTCGACAAGGGCTACATCTCCGCTTACTTCGTCACCGACGCTGAGCGCCAGGAAACGGTCCTTGAGGATCCGTACATCCTGATCGTCAACTCCAAGATCTCCAACGTCAAGGAACTGGTTGCTGTCCTGGAAAAGGTCATGCAGTCCAACAAGCCGCTGCTGATCATTGCCGAAGACATCGAGGGCGAGGCCCTGGCCACCCTGATCGTCAACAAGATCCGCGGCACCTTCAAGTCCGTCGCCGTCAAGGCTCCAGGCTTCGGCGACCGCCGCAAGGCGCAGCTGGCCGACATCGCCATCCTCACCGGTGGCCAGGTCATCTCCGAGGAAGTCGGCCTCAAGCTTGAGACCGCCGGACTCGAACTCCTTGGCAAGGCCCGCAAGGTTGTTGTCACCAAGGACGAGACCACCATCGTCGAGGGTGCAGGCGACGCCGACCAGATCGCCGGCCGCGTGTCCCAGATCCGCGCCGAGATCGAGAACTCCGATTCCGACTACGACCGCGAGAAGCTGCAGGAGCGCCTGGCCAAGCTGGCCGGCGGCGTTGCAGTCATCAAGGCCGGCGCCGCAACCGAGGTCGAGCTCAAGGAACGCAAGCACCGCATTGAGGACGCCGTCCGCAACGCCAAGGCTGCTGTCGAAGAGGGCATCGTCGCCGGCGGTGGCGTTGCCCTGATCCAGGCCGGCGCCAAGGCATTCGCGAACCTGCAGCTCTCCGGTGACGAAGCAACGGGCGCGAACATCGTCCGCGTTGCCATCGACGCCCCGCTGAAGCAGATCGCCTTCAACGCCGGCCTCGAGCCCGGCGTCGTCGTGGATAAGGTCCGCGGCCTGCCCGCAGGCCACGGCCTCAACGCCGCCACCGGCGAGTACGTCGACCTGCTGGCCGCCGGCATCAACGACCCGGTCAAGGTAACCCGCTCTGCCCTGCAGAACGCGGCTTCCATCGCCGGCCTGTTCCTCACCACCGAGGCCGTTGTAGCCGACAAGCCCGAGAAGGGTGGCGCCCCGATGGGCGGCGGCGACGACATGGGCGGCATGGGCGGCATGGGCGGTTTCTAACCACCCGCGCCAGCCATCACCGGCTGTTCGACGACGGCGGTCCCACCCTCGGGTGGGGCCGCCGTCGCCGGTTAATCGCGGCCCCTGTCCAAGGGAGCGTCGGTGGGCGTCGGCGGGTTCTGGCAGGATAGGTCAGTGACGATTACAGCAGCGGCCGACGGTTCGGCCTTAGGAAATCCTGGCCCGGCCGGCTGGGCCTGGTACGTGAATGACGACTGCTGGCGGGCCGGGGGGTGGCCCCACGGCACGAACAACCAGGGCGAACTGATGGCGGTGCTGGACCTGTTCCGGGCAACGGCGCACATGCCCGGGGAAGACCTGCTGATCCTCTGCGACAGCCAGTACGTCATCAACGCCGTGACCAAGTGGATGCCCGGCTGGAAACGCAAGGGCTGGCGCAAAGCCGACGGCAAGCCGGTGCTGAACGTGGACCTCCTCAAGGACATCGACCAGGCGCTCGTGGGCCGCAAGTACACCTTCGAATGGGTGCGGGGCCACGCGGGGCACGAGCTCAACGAGGCGGCGGACGTCCGCGCCCGGGCAGCGGCCACGGCGTACCAGCAGGGCGTGGCCGTCCGGCAGGGTCCCGGGTTCGGCACCCCGGAGGGCGAACCGCCAGCGGGCGAACCGCCAGCGGGCGAACCGCCAGCGGGCAAAACACAGCAGGGCATGACACAGCAGGACAAGATGCAGCCCGCCGCCCAGTCCGCCGCCCCACCCGCCGCCGCCCCTGCGGCCGCGACCCGGCCGCAGGCAGCCCCGGCGCCAGCCGGCCAGCAGGAACTCTTTGGCGCGCCGGGGACCTACGACGAACCGGACCTCTTCAGCGAACTCGAAGAAGAACCTGCCGTAGACCGGGCGGAGGCCAGCGCCGAAGCCGTCGTCGAGTCCCTCGAACGCGAACTGCTCCGCCCCGAAACCCGGGCAGACCTGGGCCGCACGGGCGTGCTGCTCCACCCGGGCTTCACCGAAATCGGCAGCTCCGGCCGGATCTGGACCCGCGACGCCATGATGATGTCACTCGAGGACAACCCGGGCGGAGCCGTGGAGCTGGAACTGTTGGGCGCGGACCGGCTGGGTGAGAAGACCATCCTGCTGACCTACCGCAGCCACACCCGTGAGGGATCAGCCCTGCGCAGCTCCCTGTGGGTCCTTGAAGGCTCCCAATGGCGCCTGCGCTTCCACCAGGGCACACCCGAGGCCTGAGGGCGCGTGCGGCTCACGTGAAGCGCTGCGCATTGCCCAGTTCCGCCTGCGCATAGGTGGCGGCAGCGGAGTTCAGCGCGAGGTTGATGGACGCCAGGGACGCCTCGACCCTGCCCTGGGTCAGCGTCCACTCGGCCACGAGGGTTTGGAAATTAGTCGCCGCGGAGCCCCGCCAGCTGCCCTGGAGCTCGTCCAGCCCCCGTTTCATGGCGTGGACGTCCGCGCTGATCCTCTCCACCGTGGCCTGCACGTTGGCGGACTTTAGCTGGAGGAGTTCGGTATCGACGGAGATGATGCTCATGGAAATGCCTCTCGAATGCTCGGGAGGCGGCCGCGGCCCGGCGAAGCACGGTGAACGTCAGCGGGTCTGCGGTGAGGTATTGCGGTGACATTTTCGGTGAGAGCTGGCGGGGAGCGGCTGCCTCATCCGGATCTTCCGGACACCTCGAGCGTAGGCGGGCGGCGCGCCGGCCGGACACCGCCGTCGGCCCCTATGTGGATAAGTCCGCTGTGGACCGTTCCGTGGCCTCTTCGTCCAGGAGCGGGATGCTGACCACCAGCGTGGCACCGCCGCCGTCGGTCTTCCCGACCCGCACGGACCCGGAATGCGAGCCGACGATGGCGGCCACGATCGCCAGGCCAAGTCCGCTGCCGCCGGTCTCCCTGGTCCGGGAGGTGTCGGCCCGGTAGAAGCGCTCGAAAATACGGGCCGCCTCCTCATCCGGAACCCCCGGTCCGTGGTCCCGGACCTCGATCACGGACTGCCGTGTTCCGTCCGGTGCGGTCCGGACCCCGACGCCAATTTCGACCGGGGTGCCCTCCGGCGTGTAGCGCAGGGCATTGCCGACCAGGTTGCTGACCACTTGGCGCAATTTGGCTTCGTCGCCCAGCACCGGGGCGGCGGCCGGGGCCGCGCCGTCAATCCCGGTGAGGGTGATGGTGCGGCTGCGGTCGCTCGCCTGGGTGTCCACCACGGCGTCGTTGGCCAGCAGCAGCAGGTCCGCGGGCTTCTGCTGCAACGGCCGCTGTTCGTCGATCCTGGCCAGCAGCAGCAGGTCTTCGACCATGGCTCCCATGCGTTTGGCTTCGCTTTCGATCCGCCCCATCGCCGTGGCCACGTCTTCCGGGGTGGACAACGCCCCGTGCCGGTACAGCTCGGAGAACCCGCGGATGGTCACCAGCGGGGTTCTCAGTTCGTGCGAGGCGTCGGCGGCGAAGCGCCGCATCCGCGCCTCGGACGCCATCCTGGCGGCGAAGGCCGTCTCAATGTGCGCGAGCATGGCATTGAGCGAGCTCCCAAGCCGGCCCACCTCCGTGCCCGGGTTCTCCACCTCCACACGCTGGGACAAGTCTCCCGCGGCGATCGCGGCGGCCGTCTTCTCCACCCGGGCCAGCGGCCGGAAGGACCGCGAAACAGTCCAGGTGGCAATGAAGAACGCCAGCACGAGCGTCAGCAGGCCCACACCCACCACCACCAGGGCAGCGTGTTCCATCACCGAATCCACGGGGTCCAGTGGCAGCCCGATCACGACGACGGCGCCACGGTTGTTGTTGTCCACCACGCTGACGGCCACGACCCGCCAGCTGCCGCCCTCGGATCCGCGGACCTGGAAGGGCATCTGCTGGCGTTCCCGGGCCTCGACCGAGGAAAAGGTGCTGAGCGCGGGGTGGGATTCCTTGTCGCCGCCGAACGTGTAGGGCGGAAGACCGGGGCTGAAGAGCATCAGCGAGTAGTCGGTGGGAACGGTGGAGTTGGTCTCCTGCAACTGGCTGAAGGACTGCTGCTGCCGCGCGGATTCGACGGCGGCCCGGAGCTTGTCATCCACCTGGCCCTGCAGGAAGCTGTGCAGCAGCGTCAGCGTGCCCGCCCCGGTAGCCGTGAGGGCCACCAGCATGAGGGCCATCATGATGGCCACGAGCTGAGAGCGCAGCGACGCCGATTTCCAGCGGTACAGCAAGGTCAGCGCTTCTCGGCAGTCCGCAGGACGTAGCCGACGCCGCGCTTGGTCTGGATCAGTGCCGGGGCATCGGGATCGATATCCACTTTGCGGCGCAGGTAGGAGATGTACGACTCCACGATCGAGGCGTCGCCGTTGAAGTCGTACTCCCATACATGGTCGAGGATCTGGGCCTTGGACAGGACCCGGTTCGGATTGAGCATGAGGTAGCGCAGGAGCTTGAATTCCGTGGGTGAGAGCTCGATCACGGTCCCGCCGCGGCGGACCTCGTGGGCGTCGTCGTCGAGCTGGAGGTCATCGACCCGGATCACGGCGTCGTCGTCGACCTGGGGTTGCGTGCGCCGGAGTACGGCGCGGATGCGGGCCACCACCTCGTCGAGGCTGAACGGTTTGGTGACGTAATCGTCCCCGCCCACGGTCAAACCGGTGACTTTGTCCTCGGTGTCGTCCTTGGCCGTGAGGAACAGGACCGGGAAGTGCTTGCCGGCGGCGCGCAGTCGGCGGGTAACGGTGAAGCCGTCCATGTCCGGCAGCATGACGTCCAGCACCGCCAGATCGGGGGAGTGCAACTCAGCAGCAGCCAGCGCCTCGCGTCCGCTGCCGGCCGAGACGACTTCAAAACCAGCGAAGCGCAGGGACGTGGAGAGCAGCTCGCGGATGTTCGGTTCGTCATCGACGACGAGGAGCTTGGCTTCGGGACCGTTCTTCTTCATGTTCCCATGATGCTCCCAGACTCTGGGAGTTTTCTGAATGGAGGTTGTGTGTTGCATGGCCGCATCCCCGGCACCCGCCTAGCCCGCGGTGCCGACGTCCTTGGCGTCCATGATCCGGTAGGCGTACCCCTGCTCGGCGAGGAACCGCTGCCGCTTCGCGGCGAAATCCTGGTCCAGGGTGTCCCTGGCCACGAGCGAGTAGAACCGGGCGGAGCGGCCGTCCTTCTTCGGGCGCAGCAGCCGGCCCAGGCGCTGGGCCTCCTCCTGGCGGGACCCGAATGAACCGGAGACCTGGATCGCGACCGACGCCTCGGGCAGGTCAATGGAGAAATTGGCGACTTTGGACACCACCAGGGTCTGCACCTCGCCGGCGCGGAACGCGTCGAACAGCCGCTGGCGCTCCTTCACCGACGTGTTGCCCTTGATCACCGGCGCGCCCAGGCGCTCGCCGATCTCGTCGAGCTGGTCGATGTACTGCCCGATCACCAGGAGCTGTTCCCCGGCGTGTTCGGCGACGAGTTCTTCGACCACCCGGGTCTTCGTCTCGGAGGTGGCACACAGCCGGTATTTGTCGGCGTCCTCGGCCATGGCATAGGCCACCCGTTCGTCGCGGGGCAGGTCCACCCGGACTTCCACGCAATCGGCCGGGGCGATGTAGCCCTGGGCCTCGATGTCCTTCCACGGCGCGTCGTAGCGTTTCGGCCCGATCAGGCTGAAGACCTCGCCCTCCCGGCCGTCCTCCCGCACCAACGTGGCGGTCAGCCCGAGCCGCCGGCGGGCCTGCAGGTCCGCCGTCATCCGGAAGATCGGCGCGGGCAGCAGGTGGACCTCGTCGTAGATGATCAGGCCCCAGTCGTTGCCGTCCACGAGCTCCAGGTGCGGGTACAGCCCGCCGCGCTTCGTGGTCAGGACCTGATAGGTGGCGATCGTGACCGGCCGGACCTCCTTAACGGAGCCGGAGTACTCGCCGATCTCCTCCTCAGTCAGCGACGTGCGTTTGAGGAGCTCGTCCTTCCACTGCCGCGCGGCGACGGTGTTGGTCACCAGGATCAGTGTGGTGGTGGAGCTGGTGGCCATGGCGGCCGCGCCGACCAGCGTCTTGCCGGCGCCGCAGGGAAGGACGACGACGCCGCTGCCGCCGGCCCAGAAGTTCTCCGCGGCCAGTTGCTGGTAGGGCCGCAGCTTCCAGCCCGATTCGTTGAGCATGATGGGGTGCGGGGTGCCGTCCACGTAGCCGGCCAGGTCCTCGGCCGGCCAGCCAAGCTTGAGCAGCAGCTGCTTGAGCTGGCCGCGCTGGGAGGAATGCACCACCACCGTCTCGCCGTCGATCCGTGGCCCGAGCAGCGGGGCGATCTTCTTTGCGCGGCTGATTTCCTCGAGCACCGGGTAGTCGGAGGTGCGCATAACCAGGCCGTGCTGCGGGTCCTTCTCCAGCCGGAGCCGGCCGTACCGGGACATGGTCTCTTCGACGTCGATCAGCAGGGAATGGGGCACGGGGAAACGGGAGTACGTGAGCAGGGTGTCCAGCACTTTTTCGGCGTCCAGCCCGGCCGCCCGGGCGTTCCAGAGCCCCAGCGGCGTCAGCCGGTAGCTGTGCACATGCTCCGGGGCTCGTTCCAGCTCGGCGAACGCCGCGATGGCGTGCCGGGCCTCCGTTGCGAGTTCGTGGTCGACCTCCAGCAGGATGGTCTTGTCACTCTGGACGATCAGGGGCCCGTCATTCACTGGAACAATTCCTCTGTAGCTTCTACGTCGATAATGCGGTGGATGGACAGGACCCGCTCGATTTCCTTGACCGGATCGAACACCCGCACCCGCCCGCCATTCACAGCTACCGGAACAACCGTCTCGCGGGTGGCATTCCCCATGCTGTCCACGACGTTCATGATGACCCGCTGCCTGAGGCGGATCGCCTTCAGCAGGGTCTCGAGGCCCAACTGGGTCGCTTCCTCGCTGCCCGGGGCCGCCGGCGGGTGGGCGCCGGAGCCCGGCGCCCGGGACCCGTTGGCGCGCAGCACGGCCAGCTGGGCCTCGATGTCGGCCTCCGGCGGAGCGGTCCGCGGGGCGGTGTACACCGGCCGGCCGCTGCCGGGCGCAGGGGTGCTGCGGCGCAGCCGGACGATGGCGGAGGCAGCTTCCTCCAGGACCGGGGCGAGCCCCAAACCCCGGAGGGCCTGGGCGGTTTCCCGGGGCGCGGCGTGGGAGACGACCACGGTGGGCGCGATGCGCACCAGCCCGAGGCCAGCCACGGCCGGGGCGTTGAGCAGTTCCAGCAGGGCAGCCTCGTCCTCGCTTTGGATAAAACTGGCCGCGGCCCCCACCCGGAGCCGGGAATGGCGCGCGGCGGTGTCTTCGATGAGGTACTGGAGGGGCTGCGGGATGGCGGTGGCCGAATGCTGGCGCAGGAAGTCCAGCATCGCCGCGGCGTCCTGGCCGGTGTCGAGGGCCCGGCGCACGGAGGAGACGGAGAACCGGTAAATGGTGGCCGGTCCCTGCCCTTCGGCCGTGGCCATGGTCAGGAGCCGTTCGCTCAGTTCGGGGTCGAGGTAGCCCGGCGCCACCGCCGTCAGGTCCGCCTGCAGCAACACGTGCTGCAGGGCCGCCGGCAGGTGTTCGCCCAGGATCCCCAGGGCGTCGTCCGGCTGCTCGGCGGCGATCGCGGCGCCCAGCTGGCTCAGCGCCCCGGAGCCGATCAGGCCAAGCATCTCGGCCTCCGCGAGGATGCCGCGGATCAGCGAGCTGAAGCGCCTGGCCATCCGGGGCTGCGTCCACTCGGCACGCTCCAGCACGGCGGCGGCATCGAGGACGGGGGCCTGCCCGTTGGGCGCCACGGCCTCAAGGGTGAGTTCGTGCAGGATTTCCAGGACCCTTTTCCGGACCACCGGGGCGTCCGGCCGCTGCGCCTCGGCGGAGAGCGCATTGATGGTGGTCCCGGCCGGGCCCCGGTGCCCGGCCGGGCCCGGGGCGGCAGCATTCACCGGCTGGCCCACGAGGGACGGTGCGCGCTCGCTGGCCAGCCAGGCGTTGACCAGCCACAGCCACTGCTCCTGCCGCGGCAGCGACAGCCACTCCAGCTGCGGCGGCTGCACCCACGCAGAACTGTCGACGTCCAGCCGCAGCAGACCGGCCATTCCGCAGAGCTCCGCGAGGACGCCGGCCTCGTGCACGTCCATCCGCAGGGAATCCGCCAGCCGCTTCATCTCCCGGACCCCGACGCCCCCGCTTCGCAGCGTCGCCAGCGGCTGTTCGCGCACGGTGTAGAGCACTTCGCCGACGAGCCGCAGCGTCTCGGCGATGGCGCCCAACGCGGCGTTTCGGCGCAGCCCCGCGCTCGTGTTGCCCAGCCGGGGGACAGGCGGCGTGAGCGAAAAGTTCTCGATGACAAACCCGCCGCGCAGCGACACTCCGACGCTGTGCGGCAGTTCGACGTGCGCGGCGTCCAGCGGTACCAGCAGCCCGCGCGCCAGCAGCCAGTCCACGGGGCCGACGTCGGCGCCTTCGTGGAGCACGGACGCCCGGCGCTGCGCCTGCGGGACGGCGCCCATGGCCCAGTTCCCGAACCGGGCCAGAAGGGCGGCGGTCCGGTCCGGTGCGGTGGCCAGGATTTGCTGGAGCGATTCCGGTGTTGCCGTCCAGTGCTGCAGGGACAGGGCGGCTTCCATCGGCGTCGTGGCGGGAGAGATGGACGCCCCGGCGCGGTGAAGTTCCCCCACCAGCTGCACCACGCGCTGCGCGAAAGCAGGCTGGAGCCGCACTAGTTCGGTGTAGCTGCGCCCCAGCCCCGCAGGGTAGATGCCAATCACGTCCTTGAGGCTGCCGACCGGAAGGTAGTGGCGCTGCTTGGCGGCGGCGGGGGTCGCGCCGTGCGGCGGATCTGCGCGGTGGACGAGGGCCAGTTCCTGCAGGGAATGGAGGAGCCGGTCGACGGCGGCAACCGAGGAGCCGTTGATCAGTTTCTTCAGCATCGCCGCCGACGCGCTGTGCCCGGTATCGGCGTTGGTGCACAGGTGCAGGGTTTCCAGGACCTGCATCTGCGGGCGGTTGAGCCGTTCGAGTGCCCGCTGGACGCTGACGCGTCCGCTGGCGCGGGCGGCGAGGGCGGCGAAGTCCGGGACGCCGGGAGAAATCAGGTCCGGCCGCGCGGAGAACAAGGCCCGCAACGATTCGTCGCTTCGTGCCTGAAGTTCCTTGCTGAGCGCGCGGATGAGGGACATCGCTCCAACGTTACCTTTCGCCGGGCCCGCGCGGGCGGCGCCGGGCTGCCACCGCGTCTACAACGAGGGCCAGCATGAGCAGGAATGCCACCGGGAGGCCGTAGAGGGCCGTCGAGGTAATCCAGGCGGGCGCCACGGCATTGTTGAAGGCCATCGCCATGACAGCGCCGACGGCAACGAGGGACAGCACAGCAAGGGTGGCCGCTACGATCATCAAAGGCCGCCGGTAACGCGTCAGTGTCATGGGGGCAACGCTAACAGTCCGGCATCGCCCGCGCCTCAAGCCGTTAAAGTGAACCAGGCAGGATAACCTTGGAGATACAGACCAACACGGTCCGGGCAGTCATACCCTGAACCCGCGTATCCATGCGGATGCGGTGACCGCCGGCCGTGTCCCCGCAGAACGAAGAAGGTTGATTACGTGCCTACCGGCAAGGTCAAGTGGTATGACAAGGAAAAAGGCTTCGGATTCCTCGCGGGCGAGGACGGCCAGGAAGTCTTCCTGCCCAAGTCCGCGCTGCCCGAAGGCATCACGGAGCTCAAGGCCGGCACGCGTGTTGAATTTGGTGTAGCCGACGGACGCAAGGGTGCCCAGGCCCTGGGCCTGCGCGTGCTGGACAAGACGCCGTCCATCGCCAAGGCAAAGCGGCCCAGCGCCAAGGACCTTGCCCCGCTGGTCCAGGACCTCGTCAGCGTGCTGGATAACCTGTCCGGGACCCTGTCCGCGGGCAAGTACCCGGAAGGCAACAAGGGCAAGGCGATCGCAGCGGCCCTCCGTAAGGTTGCCGACGAGCTGGACGTATAAGGCTTTTGATGACTCAGGAACCTGATCAGTTGCCGGCGCCGGATGCCGGAACCGCAGCGCCCGCCGGGGCCAAAGCAACCGGCTCCAAGCAGGGAATCCGCCCGCGCGCCGGCGTGCCCGTCTGGCGCACCGGCAAGCCTGACGCCTTCCTGGCCGCCGCCGTCGACGTCGCCCGCACCGCGGTGGAGGGCATTGCCCCCGCCGAGCAGATCGGCGAGCACATCGGTGCCCGGAGCGAGGGCGACCGCCTGGTGACCCACCTGTTCGAATCCAGGCTCCCCGGATACCTGGGCTGGCAGTGGTACGCCGTGCTGACACGCAACTCGCGCTCCAAGGTGGTCACGGTGGACGAACTTGGGCTCCTGCCCTCCGAGGACTCCATCCTGGCACCGGCCTGGGTTCCGTGGGCCGAACGGGTCCGCCCGGAAGACGCGCAGGCTGACGAGGCTGCCGAGGCGCCGTCCGGTTCCGAAGCGCCGTCACAGGCGTCCGACGCCGACCAGCAGGATGACGCCGACGCCGACGCCGACGCCGACGCCGCTGACGCCGACACTGACGCCGACGACGCCACTGACACCGACGACGACGAGCGGGAACGCTCCACGGGCGAGGCCGACTAGCGGTTGGAAGCGTCCGGGAGCGTGTCTGGGGAGGGCTGGGGCTGATGTCCACGTTCAAATCCCTGCACATCCTGAACTACCGGGTCTGGTTCGTCGGCGCCCTCATTTCCAACGTTGGCACCTGGATGCAGCGCACCGCCCAGGACTGGCTGGTGTTCGCCCACCTGACGGCGCACGATGCCGGGGCGGTGGGAATCACAATGGCCCTGCAGCTGGGCCCGCAACTCTTCCTGGCACCCGTGGCCGGACTGGTCGCCGACCGGTTCAACCGCAAGCGGCTCCTGGTGCTGACGCAGTCCGCCATGGCGCTGCTGAGCGCGGGGCTGGGCATCCTGGTGGTCACGGGCGCGGCGCAGCTCTGGCACGTCTACGCCTTCGCCCTGATGCTCGGGGTGGTCTCCGCCCTGGACGCCCCCGTCCGGCAGACCTTCGTCTCGGAACTGGTCCAGGACGACTACCTGCCCAACGCCGTGGCCCTTAACAGCGCGTCTTTCAATGTTGCCCGGATGATCGGTCCGGCCGTCGCCGGCGTGCTCACTGCCGTCGTCGGGCCCGGCTGGGTCTTCCTCATTAATACGCTCACCTTTGTGCCCCTGTTGCTGAGCCTGGCGAAAATCCCGTCGTCGTCGCTGCGCCGGCTGCCGCGGGCACCGGCGGGCAAGGGCAGGATCCGGGAGGGGCTGCGCTATGTGAGGTACCGTCCGGATTTGGTCGTGGTGCTGGTGGCGATCTTCATCGTGGGAACCCTGGGGCTGAATTTCGCCCTGTTCATCGCGGCCATGGTGGGGACCGAATTCGGCCTGGACGCGGGGGCCTTCGGCCTGATGAATTCGATCATGGCCATCGGATCCGTCGCCGGGGCCCTGCTGTCCGCCGGGCGCGGCAAGCCACGGCTGCGGGTCATCTTCGGGGCGGCCGCCGCCTTCGGCGTGACCTCGGGCATCGCAGCGATGGCCCCGAACTACTTCTGGTACGGCGTCGCACTTGTGCCCGTGGGGCTGTTCGCGATCACCATGATGACGAGCGCCAACGGGTACGTCCAGACCACGACAGAGCCCGTAATGCGGGGCCGGGTGATGGCCCTCTACATGGCGATCTTCATGGGCGGAACCCCCCTTGGTGCGCCGCTCGTCGGCTGGGTGGCAAACACCGCCGGCCCCCGCTGGTCCATGGCGGTCGCGGCGGGCGCCGGCCTGCTGGCGGCCCTGATCGGGCTGGTGTGGATCATCCGCGCGAAGCACCTGCGGCTCCACTTCAACCGCCGCGCCCACGGGCTGCGGTACTTCCGCGTCGAAAGCCGGACCGGGGCGGCCGGTGCCGGCAGGGACGCGCTGCCGGAGGCACAGCAGGGCGGACGGACCTGAAACGACGACGGCGCCGTCACGGCTTAGGTTCTCAGGGGCCGTGACGACGCCGGACGCGGGGCTACTTCTTCAGTTCCGCCACGACGAAATCGATGCACTCGAGCAGTGCCGAGACATCGTCGGGCTCGATCGCCACGAAGGTGGCGATGCGCAGCTGGTTGCGGCCCAGCTTGCGGTACGGCTCGGTGTCGACGACGCCGTTGGCGCGGAGCACCTTGGCGATGGCCGCGGCGTCGATCGAATCATCGAAGTCGATCGTGGCGATCACGTTCGAGCGGTCCTCGGCCTTGGCCACGAACGGCGTGGCGTATTCGGACGCTTCGGCCCAGCGGTAGATGCGGCCGGCAGAATCCGCGGTCCGGCCGGCGGCGAAGTCCAGGCCGCCGTTGGCGTTGAGCCACTGCACCTGGGCGTCCAGGGTCACCAGGGTGGCCAGTGCGGGGGTGTTGTAGGTCTGGTTCAGCCGGGAATTGTCGATCGCCGTCTGGAGGTCAAGGAAGTCGGGAATCCAGCGGTCGCCGGCCTTGATCCGTGCCGCCCGTTCCAGCGCGGCCGGGGAGAACAGGCCCAGCCACAGGCCGCCGTCGGACGCGAAGTTCTTCTGCGGCGCGAAGTAGTACACGTCCGACTCTGCCACGTCCACGTCCAGCCCGCCCGCGGCCGAGGTCGCGTCCACGAGCACCAGCGACCCCTCGTCGGCGCCGGCCACCCGCTGGACGGGGGCGGCTACGCCGGTTGAGGTCTCGTTCTGCGGCCACGCATAGACGTCGACGCCGGCCTCCGCCCGGGCGGTGGGGCGGGTGCCGGGTTCGGCCTTGATGATGGAGGACTCGGCAAGGAACGGCGCCTTGTTGGTGGCGGAGGCGAACTTCGAGCCGAACTCGCCGAAGGACAGGTGCTGCGCTTTGTTCTCCACGAGCCCGAAGCTGGCAATGTCCCAGAACGCGGTAGATCCGCCGACGCCCAGCACGACTTCATAGCCTTCCGGTGCCCGGAAGAATTCGCTGAGGCCGCTGCGCACCGAGCCGACCAGGTTCTTCACGGGTGCCTGGCGGTGCGAGGTCCCCAGCAGCTTCGACGATGCCGCGGCCAGGGCGTCCATCTGTTCCGGCCGGACTTTGGACGGGCCGGCGCCGAACCGTCCGTCCTTGGGCAGGAGGTTGGCGGGGATCGTGATGCTGGTGTCGCTCACAGTGGCTCCAATTTTCGGCTGGTTCGTAGCGTGGCTGGGAGGTGGCGGGCAGGGATGGCTACCACGGACCCCCCTTTTCATTCTGCCTGTTTCATTCTGCCTGTTTTATTTTGCCTGACAGCTCCCGGCGATACGGAAAAAGGCCTGTCATAGTCCGGTCATTGAGACGCCGGGGACGGCCGGCTGGGGCTGGGATAATAGCTCCAGGTCGATCGAAAGATTATCCGGAGTAATTCAAAATAGGCTAGGCTGGCATGCGAACGTACGGCGGTTCCCGCCTGGGCGCATCCTGCATGCAGCCCGCACGCGGTACGGTGGGAATGACGCTAGGACTGCGCTCGAGGAGCTGAGCTGAATGACGGATCTGATCGATACCACGGAGATGTATCTTCGGACCATTCTGGAACTTGAAGAAGAAAACATCGTTGCCCTCCGCGCCCGCATCGCCGAACGGCTCCGCCACTCCGGCCCCACTGTGTCCCAGACGATCGGCCGGATGGAGCGCGACGGGCTGGTGGTTGTTTCCGGCGACCGGCACCTTGAATTGACGGAAACCGGACGGAAACGTGCAATCGGTGTCATGCGCAAGCACCGTCTGGCCGAACGCCTCCTCGCGGACGTGATCGGGCTCGACTGGGCCTACGTCCACGAGGAAGCGTGCCGCTGGGAACATGTCATGAGCGAACGCGTCGAGCGAAGAATCTTCGAGATGCTCAACCACCCGACAGTCTCGCCCTACGGAAACCCTATTCCGGGGCTTGCGGATCTTGGCGGCGTTCCCAATGGCGCCCCCGTGGACAGGCCTGTGAACCTGCTGGAGGCCATGGCCGGCTACGGGGTAACTTCCCGGGTTACGGTCAACCGACTCGCGGAGCCGATCCAGGTGGAGCCGGAGCTTCTGGCCCAGCTCGACGAGGGCGGAATCAGGCCTGGCGCGCTTGTCTCGCTGGAGCGGGTGGGGGAGTACATCTCGGTCCGCGTCCCCGATATCGAAGGTGCCCTGGAACTGCCGCCCGAGGTTGCCGCGCACGTCTTTGTAACAGTCGCCTGACCAGCCACTACGCGCCGGTCATGGGACGACCCATGAGTTGTCCACAATTGCGGTTACGGATTTATTACCGGGCGGCTTAATCGCCTATAGTTAGTGCCCAGTACCGATACCAAAGCGTTACCTGATCCGAAGCCGAGCCCTGCCAGCGGATCAGTCGCAGAACTACCTCCTGGCAGGGGCGGGGGAACCACTTTCGGCTGCTACTTCGGCAGCCTTGGGGTGAAGTCCGTCAGCGGCAAGCAGCTTCCACCGAAGGATCCCCTGGGATGCATCTGTGCGTGGCTGCTTGCAACGGCGGACCGGGTCTTTGATCTCTCTGACCCGAATCCGACAGCTAACTTCGCAGGCCATCCAGAGAGGAACCGTTCTTGACCACCCAGACCTCCAGGGGCCGTCGCCGCGCGACCGGTCCCGCACCGGAGCCGCGTCCCGTCGTCGCACACACGGCCGAACGCCCGCGGGACGTGCACCGGGATGAACGCCGTCGCCGTCGCAGTCCGTTCCGCCAGGTCACGGACTTTGCCGCGGCCAGCGGGGTCGGGCAGAAGGCCGGGATCGCCCTGGCCGCAACTGGTCTGGTTCTGACCGTGACGGTCCCCGTCACGAGCCCGGTGATGGCTTCGAATCCGGGCGGGTCCGGCGCGCTCTCCGCTGCCGTGCAGCCGGATGTCACCGCTGCCGCCGCCGCCAAAGTCGACTTCAACCGCACGGCCGTCACCACGAAGGGCGATCCGGACGGGAAACTCAAGCAGCTGCTGAGCGCCCAGTCTGTGGGCACCATCACCCGCGCGGCATCGGCCGGCACCCTGGGTGCGCCGCTCGACCAGCTGGTCACGGCCTCGCCCTTCGGCTACCGTGTCAGCCCCATTACCGGGGGCGCGGGGGAGTTCCACCGCGGCCAGGATTTCGCCGCCCAGTGCGGCACGGCGGTCCACGCGGCCGCCAGCGGCACCGTGACCTTCAACGGCTGGCATCCCTTCGGCGGGGGGAACCGCGTGGTCATCGATCACGGCAACGGCCTGGAGACCACGTACAACCACCTGTCCTCGGCCTCGGTCAAGGTCGGCCAGAAGGTTTCCCGCGGTGACGTCGTCGCCATGAGCGGAACCACCGGCGCCTCCACGGGCTGCCACCTCCACTTTGAAGTGATGGTCAACGGCGATGTCGTTGACCCGCTCGGCTGGCTCTAAAAAGACGATGGGCTGCTCTCAACTTCCTGTGACACGCCGTGATCTGAATGTGACATTGGATCCGGACTGCTGTAGGGTTTGAAGCACGCCAACTTTTCCGAAGTTGGCGCTCTTGAGTGGATTGCCTAGCTCTGCCACCGCTCAAGGTCCGTTCGCATTACATCGTCTGGCAGGGGCGGGGGAACCAATTTTGGCCTTCGAAAGAAGGCCTTGGGGTTAAGTCGCAAAGCTTCCCAGGAAGCAGCGCGGCCGGGTGACTCCCATCCGAATCCGACAGCTCACCTCGTAGGCATTGGGAGAGGCTACTTTCGTGTCTTCACGCCACAATTCTGCGCGCATGCGCACCGGCGAGGCTCTGTCGAGCCCGCTGGAATCCACATCACGTGCCGCCCTTGCCGGCGCCCGGATTGGATCACGTTCCGCAGGCTCAATCTCTAGCGAGCCCGGACAGCATGCAGTTTCCGCTTTTGGCGCGTCTTCGCAGTACACCCTTCGCTAAGTAACCCATTTCGGGGCGATCCGGCGTACCCCCAAGATGCCGGAGCGTCCTCAGTCCGCGCCCGAAAGCGCGCGGTCCAAGGATCACGAAAGAGAGAACTTAATGACTACTCGTGCAAACGTTGCACGGCACCGCGCCGAGGTCACCAAGACCAACTCGCTGGCTGTTATTGCTAAGGCTGTCGGCGACAACGCCGGCGGCGTGGGCCGTCAGGCTGCGGTCATCGCCGCAGCTTCCGGTCTGGTCCTGACCAGCGGAATCGCAGCCAACGCTGCTGAAACCAATGTTCAGCGCGAATCCACCTCCGCTTCGGCCCTGGAAGTCCAGTCCGCAGCTCCGGCCACCATCTCGGCCGCTTCCACCATCGCGATCTCCTACGAGAAGCCCGCCGTGACCACCACGCCGGCTCCCGTTGTCGAGGCTCCCAAGCCCGTTGTCAAGGTCCAGGACGCCACGGCCACCCGCGCCGGCGGCACCGAGCTTGGCGTCAGCGGCGGCGTCGCTGCCCAGGCCCCCGCTGGCATCGGAAGCGGCGCAGGCGCGACCATCGCCGCCGCTGCCTACGCACAGATCGGCGTGGCGCAGGACTGCACCGCCCTCGCCACCAACGCCCTGGCCGCGGCAGGCATCCACTACCACGGCTGGCCGGCAGGTTACCTGTCCCTGGGCCGCACCGTGAGCGCCGCCGAGGCACGCCCGGGCGACCTCGCTTACTACCAGAACGGCGGCGTGGGCATGGCTCACATCGCGGTCTACGTCGGCAACGGCATGGCAGTGCACGGCGGCTGGAACGGCGGCACCACCGCGCTGTACAGCGTCAACGTCGGCTCCGGCCCGGTCTTCATCCGCGTCGGCGCCTAAGCACGAACCCCAGCATTCCGAAAGACCCCCGCCTGCAGGCGGGGGTCTTTTGCGTTGCCGTGCAGTGAACTTTCCGCGCCCGGGACCGCACCGGTGAAAAAATATTCGGTGATCCGGCACTTGAGTGTTTACTCTTGTGTTGTCGATCCATAGCCCGACCATGCAGAGGGCAGCCGGCCCTCGTGCCGCTGGCGGGTGCGGCCGTGAAGAGGTATGCGGATGCGCACTCTCGTTCTGAATGCTGGATATGAACCGCTGGCGGTCATCACCTTCCGCCGGGCGCTCGTCCTTGTCCTGACCGGAAAGGCCAGCGTGGTGGCCGAAGGGGACGACCCCGTGGTCGGCCCCCAGGACATTTTGGGCCGCCCGTCCGTGATCCTGCTGAACCGCTACATCCGGCCCAGGTACAACACGATGACTGCGGTGAGCCGCCGCGGCGTGCTGCGCCGGGATGCCCACCGCTGCGCGTACTGCGGCAAGGCTGCCCACACCATCGACCACATCCAGCCCAAATCGCGGGGCGGGGCCGACTCCTGGGAGAATCTGGTGGCGGCGTGCCTGCGGTGCAACAACGCCAAGAGCGACCATACGCCGGCGGAGATGGGCTGGAAGATCGGTTTTGTTCCGGGCCCGCCAAAGGGTGCCATCTGGCAGATCAAGGAACTCGAGAAGCCGACGCCGGCCTGGGATCCGTTCCTGCTGCCTGAATCGGCTGCCTGATCTGCCCCCTTGCTGATTGATCAGCCGGTGAAGACGCTGCCGGCGCACGTGACGGCTTGTTCGGTGGCCGCTGGCGCCGCGCTAGGCTGAAACGATGGAGTTCGATGCCATCATTCTCGCCGGGGGGCGGTCCTCACGCCTCGGCGGCGTGCCCAAATCCGGGCTGGTCTACGACGGCGCCACCCTCCTGGAGCGGTCACTGCGGGCCGCCGGCGCGGCGGGGCGCACCGTCGTCGTGGGCCCCGACCCCGGGGGCCTGCCCGGCGGCGTCCTGACCTGCCGGGAAGAGCCGCCCTTCGCGGGTCCGGCCGCAGCCATCGCGGCGGGGCTGGCCGCCCTGGCCGCCGATCACGCGAGCCGGCACGCAGTAGCCGCGCCCTATACCCTCGTCCTGGCGTGTGACATGCCCCGGTCGGAAGGCGCGGTCCATGCCCTGGCCGAGGCGCTGGCCGCGTCCGGTGCAGGCACGCCGGAAAGGGACGCGGCCGACGGCGTCATGGCCGTCTCGGCCGACGGCCGGAAACAGCCGCTCGCGGGCTTTTATGGCACGGCCGTGCTACATCGTTCTGTCGCGGACGCCGCGTCCCGGGACCGGTTGGAAAACGCGTCGGTGTTCGCCCTTCTTGCTAGGCTGGACGTGCGGGAAGTTCGCGTTCCCCCGGGTTCCACGGATGACGTCGACACCTGGGATGACGCGTCCGCACTGGGGGTATCCGGCAGGATTCCCGACGGCGGTCCGGGCTCCGGCCCGGCTCTGCACAGCTGAACTCGACCATGGAGGCAAACGGTGAAAAGCCAGGACGAAACACTGGAAGACTGGTGCCGTGCCCTGCTCCAGGCCCTGGAGCTGGACGACGTTGAGATTGACGTGAATGAGGTCCTCGCCCTGGCCGGCGTGGCCGCCCATTCCGTGGTGCGCCCGGCGGCACCGCTGACCACATTCATTGCCGGCTTTGCGGCCGGCCTGGCCTCAGGCTCCGGGCAGGCCGCGGACTCCGTGTCCATGGAGTCCGCGATGGCCGTGGCCCGCCGGCTCGCCAAGGACTACGCAGCCGCCGAAACTTCCGGGGCATGACGGCTGCGGCCCCGGACGGCAACGGCCCCACCACCGCCGCAGGTGGAGATGGCGTCAGAGATGGCGGTGAAGATGGCGTCAACGATACCGGCGGAAATGGCGTCGGAACTGGCGGTGGAGAGGCTCCCGTAGACGGCTCTGGTGGCCCTCACATCGCGGCGCACCAGGATGCAGCGGGCGAAGACACTGCGGACCAGGATGCAGCGGACGAGGAGGCAGGGGACCAGGGCGCCGCGGACCAGGACGCCGCGGACGAGGACACTGCCGCGGAGCCGCACAGGCACCTGGCCCACACGTGGCAGGAGGCCCGGCAACTCGCGTTCGAGTGCGCCGTTCCCATCCCGGCCGCCCCTGTTCCGCTGCGGCAGGCGCTCGGCCGGACGCTCGCGGCGGACGTCGTTGCCCGGCAGGACATGCCCCATTACGCTTCCTCTGCCATGGACGGCTGGGCCGTCAACGGCAGCGGCCCCTGGATCCTGGCCGAACCCGGCCAGCGTCTGGCACCACATCAGGCCAGCCCGATTGCCACCGGCGGCCTCATCCCGCCCGGGGCCAAGGCCGTGTTGCGCAGCGAAAGCGGCATCATCGACGTCGACGAGGACGGCCTGCCCGTCCTGAAGCTGGGCGGCACCGCGAAGCCGGGAGACCCGCGCAACGGCGACCACATCAGGAAGGCCGGGGAGGAAGCCGCCGCCGGGGACGTACTGATCCAGCGCGGCACGGTCCTGAACCCGGCCCATCTGGCCCTCGCCGCGCTGGCCGGAAGTGACACCCTTCCCGTGCTCGGCAAGGCCGTGGTCCGCCTCGTTTTTACTGGCTCCGAGGTCGTGACGAGCGGGATACCGGCACCCGGGCAGGTCCGCGACACCTTCGGACCCCAACTGGCCGCCGTGGTAGGAATGCTCGGCGGGATCTGTACCGAAGAAGTGAAAGTCGGCGACACCTACGCCGAGTGGCTCGCCGCCCTCGAGGACACCGATCCTGCCGGTGAAAACCTGCCTGCCGACGTCGTGGTCACCACCGGCGGCACGGGGCGCTCCGGGACAGACCACCTCAGGCGCTCGGTCGCCGAGCTCGGTGGCCGCCTGCTGATCGACGGAATCGCCATGCGCCCGGGCCACCCCGCCGTGCTGGCCGAGCTGCCGGACGGCCGCTACATCCTCGGCCTGCCAGGAAACCCGCTCGCGGCCATGATGGCGCTGTCCACGATCGGTGCCCCACTCCTGGCGGCACTCGGGCACGGCGCGATCCCCCCGCTCAGCGAGGTGCCCTGTGGCTCGACAATTGACGCCGACCCGGGCCGGACCCGGCTCATGCCCTTCCGGCTGCTCTATGGCATGGCATCGCCGGCGCAGCACACCGGCCCGGGAATGATGCGGGGGCTGGCCGCCGCCGACGGTGTGCTGGTGGTCCCGCCCCATGGCGTGCAGCTGGGGGAACTGGTCCCCGCCTTCGCCCTCCCGTGGGGTGCGCCGTTGCCTGACGCGTCGGCAGCGGCCGCCGAACAGAAGCCGGCGGCGAAGCGGACCGCCAGGAAAACCTCGGCCAGTGACGGGCCGGTGGACTGGAGTGCCCTTTTGGGCTGAGTCCTGGCCCGCTGCGCCGGCGCGGAGACAAGGCACGCCGCCAGGATCAGGCACTTACAATGATGGAACCAGCCAAAGATTCAAACAGCCGCTAGCTTCAAACAGCGGCACACTATGTTGCTTAGGAGCACCGGATGGGCCGTGTGACACAGCGCCGCAAGGTGCACAAGATCGTCCTGGACGGGTCCCCGCAGGCCCTCGAATTCCCGGTCCGGCACCGGGAGGACGTCCTTGCCGTCGAGGAACCGCTGGAAATCCGGCTCGGCAACATGTCATTCTCCGTCACCATGCGAACGCCGGGCAATGACTTCGACCTCGTCGCAGGCTTCCTCGTCTCGGAGGGGATCATCTGGGCTCCCGAACAGCTGGTCTCGCTCAGGTTCTGCGCCGGCGAAGACGCCGACGGCATGCAGACGTTCAACGTGGTGGAGGCGCAGCTCAGGCCCGACGTCGTACGACCCGATACCGGACGCAACGTCTTCACCTCCAGTTCCTGCGGCATCTGCGGCACTGACTCGATCGCTGCCGTACGGAAGTCCTCGCACTACAGCCCGGCACACGATCCGCTGACCGTCCCCGTCGAAACGCTCGCGGCCCTCCCGGACGCCCTCCGGTCCGCCCAGGAGGTCTTCGAAGTCACCGGCGGCGTGCACGCCGCCGGGCTCTTCAGGATCTCCGACGACGGCTCGGCCGAGTTGCTGTGCCTGCGCGAAGACGTGGGCCGGCACAACGCGGTGGACAAGGTGGTGGGCTGGGCGCTCCGCGAAGGCCTGCTCCCGCTCCGGGGCACCGTGTTGCAGGTGTCCGGCCGTGCATCGTTCGAGCTCGTCCAAAAGGCTGCCCTCGCCGGCATCCCGGTCCTCGCCGCTGTCAGTGCCCCCTCCAGCCTGGCCGTCGAGCTCGCCGAGGCCAGCGGGATGACACTGGCCGGGTTCAGCCGCGGGACCAGCCTGAACGTGTACGCGGGCCAGCAACGCGTAGCCGTTCCGGCGCCCGCGGCCGGCTAGGGGCAACAGTTGGCCAACGGGTTCTCCGCGGCGTAAGTTTTATCCATCGATTGGAGTCGATCGGACCCCCCAGCGCTGAAGAGGATCACATTGCACGACGACCGCCGTCTTACGGAAGTCCGGCTGGACCGCTTTCTGCGTGACCGGATCGGCCCGGCCGTCTACCCGCGCAGCGTGCCGCTGACGCTAAGCAACTGGGACGCGCCGGACGAACCCGTGCCGGTGCTCGAGGCCCTGCGGCAGGAGTTCACGCCCCAGGAACACGGCGCGGCCTGGGGCCGGCCCTGGAGCACCAAGTGGCTCCGGCTCCGGGGTGAGGTGCCGGACGCCTGGGGAACCGCGGCCGGAACCTCCGTGGAAGTCCTCGTGGACCTCGGCTTCAGCGGCGACCTCCCGGGATTCCAGTGCGAAGGCATTGCCTGGCGGTCCGACGGGACCATCATCAAGGCGATCTCGCCGCGGAACCAGTACATCCCGCTCAAGCTCCTGGGCAGTGGCATGGCCGTTGACTTCTACGTCGAAGCCGCGGCCAACCCCGACTTGTCCCAGAACTGGACTTTCGCCGCCACCCCCTACGGCGACAAGGCGACGTCGGGCAGCGAGCCGAAGTACCGCCTCGGCAGGATCGCCATCGCCGAACGCAACCAGACCGTCTGGGAACTGCAGCAGGACATCCTCACGCTCAGCGGGCTGATGCACGAACTGCCCATGGACCTGCCCCGCCGCCACGACATCCTGCGGTCGCTCGAGCGCATGCTGGACATCATGGACCCCGACGACGTTGCCGGGACCGCGGAGGCCGGACGGGCCGCCTTGGCCGGAGCCCTGTCCCGGCCGGCCTATGCCTCGGCGCACCAGCTCGTGGCCACGGGCCACGCCCACATCGATTCGGCCTGGTTGTGGCCGGTCCGGGAGACCATCCGCAAGTGCGCCCGGACGTTCTCCAACGTCGTGGCCCTGATGGACGACAATCCCGATTTCATCTTTTCGTGCTCCTCCGCCCAGCAGCTCGCGTGGATGAAGGAGTACTATCCGGAGCTCTTCGGGCGCATCCGGGACAAGGTCCGCGCCGGCCAGTTCGTTCCCGTCGGCGGGATGTGGGTCGAATCCGACTCCAACATGCCCGGCGGCGAGGCCATGGCACGGCAGTTCCTCGAGGGTAAAAGCTTCTTCCTCGCCGAATTCGGGGTTGATTGCCAGGAGGCGTGGCTGCCGGACACCTTCGGGTATTCCGCCGCCCTGCCGCAGATCATCAAGGCCGCAGGCAGCCGCTGGTTCCTGACCCAGAAGATCTCCTGGAACCAGGTCAACAGGATGCCTCACCACACCTTCAACTGGGAGGGAATCGACGGCACCCGGGTGTTCACCCATTTCCCACCTGTGGACAGCTACAACTCCGACCTCAGTGCCCGGGACCTGGCGCACGCAGAACGGAACTACCGGGACCACGGACGCGGAGGTACGTCGCTGGTTCCGTTCGGGTACGGCGACGGCGGCGGGGGCCCAACACGCGAGATGCTGGCCGCAGCGCAGCGCACGGCGGATCTGGAAGGATCCCCGAAGGTGCGGGTCGGCTCGGCGGCCAGCTTCTTCAGCCAGGCCCAGGCCGAGTATGAGCCCCTTCCGGTCTGGGTGGGGGAGATGTACCTGGAACTGCACCGCGGCACCTACACCAGCCAGGCCAGGACCAAGCTGGGGAACAGGCGCAGCGAGCACCTCCTCCGGGAAGCCGAGCTCTGGAGTGCCACCGCGGCTGTGCGGACCGGGCACCGCTACCCGGCTGCGGAGCTCAAGCGCCTCTGGCGGCTGGTCCTGCTGCAGCAGTTTCACGACATCCTGCCGGGAAGTTCCATCGCATGGGTCCACCAGGACGCCGAACGGAACTACGCCGCCGTCGAACGGGGACTGGAAGCGATTATCACGAACGCCGCGGCGGCGGCCCTCGGCACCGGCAGCCGGGAATTCCTGCTCAACGCCGCCCCGCACGAGCGCCTGGGCGTGCCTGCCCTGGCGGCTGCTGAACCGGTCCGGCCCGGGCAGCCGGTAGAGGTCACTGAGGACGGCGGCGGCTACATCCTGGACAATGGCATCATCCGTGCCGTGGTGGATGCCCGCGGACTGCTGGTATCCCTCACGGACCGGGCCACCGGACGCGAGGCGATTGCTCCCGGCGAGGTGGGAAACCTCCTGGAGCTGCACCGGGACACGCCCAATGAATGGGACGCGTGGGACATCGACGCCTTCTACCGCAGGAACGTCGTCCGTCTGGAACAGGCGCTTTCGGTGGCACTGGAGCGCGACCCCCGGGGCGAAAACCCGGACGCCGTCGTGGTGGTGGAGCGGATGGCCGGGTCCTCCGCGGTGACCCAACGGATTACACTAGCGCCGGGTGCAGACTCGCTCGCGATCACTACGGCCGTGGACTGGCAGGAGAGCGAAAAGCTGCTCAAGCTGGGCTTTGCATTGGATGTCAGGGCCGACCGGTCGGCGGCGGAGACGCAGTTCGGGCACGTGTTCCGCCCGACCCATGTCAACACGTCCTGGGAGGCCGCGAAATTCGAAATCTGCGCCCACCGCTGGATCCACGTCGCCGAGCCGGGCTATGGGGTGGCGATCTCCAACGCTTCCAGCTACGGCCACGACGTCACCCGCAATGTCCGGGAGGACGACGGCGGCACCACCACCACAGTGCGGCTCTCGCTCCTGCGGGCACCGAAGTTTCCGGATCCCGGCGCGGACCAGGGCAGGCACGAGCTGCACGTCACGGTCCGCCCGGGCGCCACGATCGCCGACGCCGTCGAAGAGGGCTACCGCACCAACCTGGCGCCGCGGATGGTGCGCGGGGCGCACGGCGTGGAACCGGTGGTTACGGTGTTCAACCGGGCCCTTGTCATTGAAGCGGTCAAACTCGCTGAAGACGGTTCCGGGGATGTGATTGTCCGGCTCTACGAAGCACTGGGGGAGCGGTCCGCCGGCGCGGTGAAGGCCAATTTCCCGGTCCGCGGGCTGCACGCCGTGGATCTGTTGGAACGGCCCGTCGATGTCCCGGGAGTGACGGCGGGCCGCGATTCCGCTGAGCTTACTTTGCGGCCGTTCCAGCTGGTCACGCTGAGGTTTGTGCGCTGACAGGCAGGGCCGCCTGACGCCGCCTTTCCCGCAGGGGAATCCGGCCGGCAGTGTCGGGGAATCCGAATACTGTCGGGAACAACCGGAAAACCCCTTAAACAGGCTGAGTGGGAGCGGTCCTACCGGACCGCTACCACTCATCCCCCCAATGGCGCTTGGACGGCTGCCTCTGCTTCGCACGGCTGACTTCCGTACACGAAGCGATTGCCGCATTCACACATTCATGATTCTCTCACGGTCTAATGATTTTGTGAATGCCTACTTTTGGTTCTTGCGAAATGTTGCGCGAGCGTTATGAGATTCTTTGGCGGCGAGCCCGGAAGCCCAGAACAGTCCCAGGCCCAGGACATAGCCCAGGACGGCCAAATAGTTGACCGTCTGCTGAGCGAGGGTCCACGCTTTCGGGGCGAAGGAGGCGGGTACGCTGCAGGCGGTGGCGAGGGCGCCGAGGCAGGTCAGGAGGGCCGCGGCACGCACCAGCCGCGGCAGCTGGCTCCTGGTGGTGGCCACCAATGCCGGCAGCAGGGCGAGGGAGACAAAAGCAGGATAGGTGCGGCCGGCCGCGAAGTAGAACGGCGCCAGGGCGGCATTGCGTCCCCCGTTGTCCGCGATGTCCAGCATGCCGGCCGAGGACCCGCGGGTGTCCATGAAGAAGAAGGTCACCGCCACGACGACGGCGCTGAGGGCCAGGGCCCAGCGCCCTGCCGGCCCAGCGATGAGGCGGTAGCCGGGCTCGTCTGCCAGGCCCCGCGCCACGCGCAGACCGACCAGCAGGACCGCGGCGAATACGAGGAAGCGCAAGATCAGGTGGGCGAGGTTCCATCCCCCCAGCGCCCCATCGATCGCCTCATAGGGGCCGGGCACCGAGAGCAGGCTGCACAGGGTCGCGAGCACCAGGATCCAGAAGACGGTCCTGTTCCGCCCCTGGATCGCATCCGGAACGCGGAGGAGGAGCACCACGGTGCAGATGATCAGCGTGCCCCACTGGAGGGTTGCAATCATTCCCGGTTCTCCCACGTCGCTTGCCTGCTCAGCCCCAAAGTGGTCAGATCATGCCAGCATGCTTCTTCGGCGCACGCTTCGCAAGCGTCTTAGCCAGCCAGATCATGCACAGTCCCAGGACCAGGCACAGGACCGCCGAGTAGTTGATGACGAACCGCATGAACCCGAGGGGCGGAGGGATGACCGGGGAGAGCAGGCTGAGGCAGATGGCCACGGTGCCTACGGCCAGCAACCCGGCGCTGGACCGGACAAGGGCCGGAAGTCCGCTGCGCAGGGTCCGCAGCATCGCCGGAAACAGGGCCGCGGTGATGAACGCGGGGTACAGGCGCCCGGCGGCCCCGTAATACTCCACCAGGGCGGCATTGCGGCCGTCCTTGGCGAACACGGCGACCAAACCCGCCGAGGAGCCGGCGGTATCCATCATGAGGAAGACCACCACCACCACAGCCGAGGCGGCAGCGGCTACTGCGATGCCGATGGGGCCGGTGATGAGCCGCAGGGCGTCGCACGCGCTGAAGCCCCGGGCCATCCGGAGACCAAGGAAGAAGATGACGGCGAAAATGACGAAGCGCAGCAGCAGGTTGGCGACGTTCATGCCTCCCAGGGCTTGGTCCACGGCCAGATACGGGGCATCGATGCTGAGCAGGATCGCCAGGGTCATCAGCGCAAGGATCCAGAACAGGGACCGGTTCTCACCCCGCAGGACGCTGGGCACGCGGACGAGCGTGGCGACGCAGCACATCGCCAGTGTGGTCCACTGCAGGATCGCGATCATCCGAGGTTCTCCCAAATCTTTTGTGTTTGTGCCTGCTCCTGCTCATGGCGCCGCAGCGATTTTCCGAGCGCCTGAAGACGTTCCCCGGCCAGGGCACTAAGGTCGCCGTCGGAAAGAGCGTCCAACGCGGCTTGCTTCGCCCCGGCCGTCCAGCCGGCCTCAGCCTCGGTTATCAGGCCCGTGGCGACGAGCCCGCCCGTGAAGCCTACGCCCGCCGCGCGGGCCGTCGCGACCGCAAGCTCGGGGGACAGCCGGTTTGCCGTGAGCTGCGCGGAGTAATTTTGCGGTGCCACCCCGGTGGCGGCCGAAACCCGGTGGCGCAATTCACCATCGTCAATCGCATCCACCCAGTTCCGGACCGACGTGGCGTGCGGTGCGGGGCTCAGAGCCGGGGTCATTGAGCTGCCCTGGTCACCGTAGCCGCCGTAGGCCGGGGAAGAACGCGAAATGACGGCGCGCAACAGGTCCATAGTGGCGACCTGGCTGACGAGTTCGGCCGGGGTCGGCGGCTGCGGCGGGGCGGCCAGCTCCGCATAGTGCTCGAAGGAAGCGAGTTCCGCCAGCGGACTCAAATCCAGGGCCCGGCTGATGCTGACCAGGGTGGTTTCGGCCACCTTCCCGCGGACCAACTGCTGGGCGAAGGTGGTGCGCTTGATCCCGGAGATCCGGCAGAGATCGGCTGTGCTCGCGGACGGGGCAACCCGATGAAGCCAGAGTTGGAACGCCTTTGCGGGTAGTGGCATCTAGGGCTTCCTGCGGAGTCGACGGGCAGTATGGCTACTGGCATGCGGTGGGGCAGCGGCGATTGAGGCGGGGGGTGGCGGCGGTGTGGCGGTGCGGGCTGGGATTTTGCGTGAGGTCCTAATTCAACTATGCTAAATGGTCGAACCCGCTGGTCCGTACACCCCCCAAGTCCGGACCGGCGGGTTCTTCTATGCCCGGCCGGTTTTCTGTCCCGTCCGGACCCGCAGTTTCTCCCCGACGGGAGGCCCGTTTTGGGCCGCAGTGAGAGGATGAAGTAATGACTGCAACCCTTGTTGCCAAGGATCTTTCCGGTGGACACGATCACCGCACACTCTTCTCGAAGCTGTCCCTGACCGTAGCCCCCGGCGACGTCGTCGGCGTCGTCGGCGCCAATGGTGCCGGCAAATCAACCCTGCTGCGGCTGCTGGCCGGCGTCGACGGTCCGCAGGAAGGCACCGTGAGCCTGGCCCCCGCCGACGCCTTTGTCGGCTGGCTGCCGCAGGAACACGAACGGATTGCCGGCGAAACGGTCGCGGGCTACATCGCCCGGCGCACCGGCTGTGCCCAGGCGACCCTGGAGATGGAATCCACCGCGGAGGCGCTGGGCTCCGGCGCTCCGGGCTCCGACGACGCCTACTCCCTGGCCTTCGACCGCTGGATGGCCTCCGGCGCCGCTGACCTGGAGGACCGCATCCCGTCCGTCCTGGCGGACCTTGGCCTCGACGTGGGCCCGGACGCCGGAATGACTGGCCTGTCCGGTGGCCAGGCGGCCCGCGTGGCGCTCGCCGCCCTGCTGCTGAGCCGGTTCGACATCGTGCTCCTGGACGAACCCACCAACGACCTGGACCTCAACGGCCTGGCCAAGCTCGAGGCCTTCGTGCAGGGCCTGCGCGGCGGCGCCGTCCTGGTCTCGCATGACCGCGAGTTCCTGGCGCGCTGCGTCACCACGATCGTGGAACTGGATCTGGCCCAAAACTCGGTGGCGGTATACGACGGCGGCTACGAGGCCTACCTGGAGGAACGCGCCGTTGCCCGCCGGCACGCCCGGGAACGTTTCGAGGAGTACGCGAACACCAAGGCGGACCTCGTCTCCCGGGCCCGCACCCAGCGCGAATGGAGCTCCCAGGGCGTCCGCAACGCCATGAAGAAGAACCCGGACAACGACAAGATCCGCCGGGCCGCCAGCACCGAGTCATCCGAGAAGCAGGGCCAGAAGGTCCGGCAGATGGAGTCCCGCATCGCCCGGCTCGAAGAAGTGGAAGAACCGCGCAAGGAATGGCAGCTGCAGTTCAGCATCGGGGCGGCACCCCGCTCCAGCGCCGTCGTGGCCACCTTGCGCGACGCCGTCGCGGTGCAGGGCGACTTCACTCTCGGCCCGGTGAACCTGCAGCTGAATGCGGGGGAGCGGATCGGGATCACGGGTCCCAACGGCGCCGGCAAATCCACCCTGCTCCGGCTCCTGCTCGGCGTCCAGCAGCCCGACTCCGGTGACGCGTCCATGGGCGCTTCCGTGGCCGTCGGCGAGATCGACCAGGCGCGCGGGCTCTTGGCCGGCGGACTGTTGCTCGCAGACGCCGTTGAGGCCGTCCTGACGGAGCAGACCCCGGCCGAGGTGCGCACCCTGTTGGCCAAATTCGGCCTCAAAGCCGATCACACCAACCGGGCCGTGGACTCCCTCTCCCCGGGGGAACGGACCCGGGCAGCCCTGGCGCTGCTGCAGGCCCGCGGCGTGAACCTGCTCGTTCTGGACGAACCCACCAACCACCTTGACCTGCCCGCCATCGAACAGCTCGAGGAAGCCCTCGACAGCTATGACGGCGCGCTGCTGCTGGTCACCCACGACCGCCGGCTGCTCGAAAACGTCCGCCTGGACGTGCGCTGGAACGTCGAAAACGGCGTCGTCACCGAACTGCACGCCGATGCCCCGAAAGGCAACACCAAATGAGCATGGACCGGGTCGCCTGGAGCTCCCTCTACAACATCACCCGCGCCTCCAGCGGGTCCAAGCCGTTCTCGAAGGAGACCCTGAAGCGCGTCTTCAGTTTTGCCCGCCCCCACCGCGGCAAACTGATCGCCTTCGTGCTGCTGTCCATCGTGATGGCCTTCCTGGCCGTCGCCACCCCGGTCCTCGCCGGGCAGGTGGTCGACGCGATCATCGCCCACGCGGATGCCGGAACCGTGATCTGGCTCGCCGTCCTGATCGCCGTCGTCGCGATCGCCGAGGCCGGAATCGGCTTGGTGACGCGCTGGATGTCCTCCACTATCGGCGAAGGCGTGATCGTGGACCTGCGCACGAAGGTCTTCGACCACGTCCAAAAGATGCCGATCGCGTTCTTCACCCGGACCCGGACCGGGGCCCTCGTCAGCCGGCTGAACAACGATGTCATTGGCGCGCAGTCAGCCTTCGCCGGCACGCTCTCCGGCGTGGTCAGCAACGTCGTGGCCCTGGCGCTGACCCTCGCGGTGATGCTGAATAAATCGTGGCTTGTGACCGTGCTCGCCATGATCCTGCTGCCGATCTTCCTGATCCCGGCCCGCCGGATGGGCTCCAAGCTGGCCGATCTGCGGCGCGAAGCCGCCGAACACAACGCCACCATGGGCACCCAGATGACCGAGCGCTTCTCCGCGCCTGGCGCCACGCTGGTCAAGCTCTTCGGCCGCCCCGACGAGGAATCCCGCGAGTTCGCCCTCCGGGCCGGCCGCGTCCGGGACATCGGCGTCCGCACCGCCATGCTGCAGTTCACCTTCGTCACGGCGCTGACACTGGTCTCGGCCTTGGCACTGGCACTGGTCTACGGCCTGGGCGGCTGGCTCGCGCTCGCCGGGCAGTTGAACGCGGGCGACGTCGTCGTGCTGGCACTGCTGCTCACCCGCCTGTACGCGCCGCTCACGGCACTTTCAAACGCGCGGGTCGAGATCATGAGCGCCCTGGTCAGCTTCGAACGCGTCTTCGAGATCCTGGACCTCAAGCCGCTCATCCAGCAGAAGCCGGACGCGGTGGCCTCCCCGTCCGGTCCGCTCTCGGTGGAGTTCGACAACGTCCGCTTCGCCTACCCCTCGGCTGACAAAGTCTCGCTGGCCTCCCTGGAGGACGTGCTGACCCTGGACACCCGCGGCGGCGAGGAAGTGCTGCACGGCATCAGCTTCCGGGTGGAGCCGGGCCAGACGGTGGCCCTCGTCGGCTCCTCCGGGGCGGGCAAGTCCACCATTGCGCAGCTCCTGTCACGCCTGTACGACGTCGACTCCGGCGCCATCCGCTTCGGCGGCACGACGCCCGGCGCGGGCGTGGACGTCCGTGACCTCACGTTCGACTCGATGCGCGCGACCCTCGGCATGGTGACGCAGGACGGTCACCTGTTCCACGAGAGCATCGCCTCCAACCTGCGCCTGGCCCGGCCGGAGGCCACCGAAGAGCAGATGTGGGATGCGCTGCGCCGTGCCCGGCTCGAAGACATGATCCGGTCCCTGCCCGATGGGCTGGACACCGTGGTGGGGGAGCGCGGCTACCGGCTCTCCGGCGGCGAGCGGCAACGCCTGACGATCGCCCGCCTGCTGATCGCCCAGCCGCGGGTGGTCATCCTCGACGAAGCCACCGCCGCGCTGGATTCGACCAACGAGGCCGCCGTCCAGGAGGCGCTGGGCGCCGCGCTGGAAGGCCGTACCGCCGTCGTGATCGCGCACCGTCTCTCGACGATCCGTGCGGCGGACGCGATCCTGGTGGTGGAGGACGGCTCGATCGTGGAGCGCGGCACCCACCGGGAGCTTCTCGCCGCCGAGGGCCGCTATGCGGAGCTGTACCGGACGCAGTTCTCCGAGGCCAGCGCGGTGGCACAGGAATCCGTGCCCGGCTACTGAGCCGCCGTTTGGAAGCCGGCGTTGGAGGTCCTGGCCGGTGGAGGTCCTAGCAGGACGGCTTGGCGGACAGGGCCGGCAGCACATGGTCCGTCAGCAGCGGGGCGAGGTCGCCGGGCAGCTCGGCGGACAGGTCCAGCCAACGGATCTCGGCGATTTCCGCCGACGGCCGGGCGCTCCACACCCCGGGCGCCGTGAAGACCGTGGCCTCGATCTGGGTGGCCGCCTCGTTGGCGGCATCCGCCAGCCAGCAACCCAGCAGGTCCAGGCGGTCCGGGGCCAGCACGATCCCCACTTCCTCCTCGAGCTCGCGCGCCGCTGCCTGGGCCGCTGTTTCGCCGGCCTCGGGTTTGCCGCCCGGGTGCATGAACTTGTCCGTGCCGCGTTTGCGGACGGTCAGGAGGCGTCCGGAGCGATCGAAAACGCAGACAGCGGAGACGACGATGCGCGGGTTCACCCGGCGCGCCCTAAATCCGGCGCGGCATCCGGCGTCGCATCGGGTGTCACATCCGGCATCACGCGTGGCTTTGTCTCCGGATCCGGATCCGGGCCTGTTCCTGGTCGTGCCTCTGGTCTTGCGTCTGGTTTTGCTTTCAGCCGTCGCAGGACGGACTCCAGCAGCTGGTCCTTGGCCGGCCCGGTGACGTCCCAGCGGTAGCCGCATTGGTCCGGACCGCGGAAGGTGTATGTCACGCGGTACGTGTCCGGGTCGCACCAGTGCTCGTCCTGATTGGTTTGCCCGGCGAAGCCCATGCGGTGGAAGGGGCGGCCATCCGGGAAGTACACGTCCAGGACATCGGGGGTGTCCGCCGGCCGCAACAGATATTCCCGGCTCGCCGGGCCGGAGAACGGCGCGCCGCCCGAGGGTGCCCAGCGCACGGTGCCTTCTTCACGCCACCACAGGCCGCCGTCGTCGTCGGCAGTGAAGCGTACGACGCCGGTGAAGGTTCCGCTGGTGTCGGTGCTGCGGTCCAGCAGGGTGCGGTCGACGGACCAGGAGCCGCGCAGGTAGGCGCGGAGGTCAAAGCCCGGACCCGTGTCCGGGGTTTCGTCCGGGGCAGGAATGTTCAAGTGCCCTCGATTGGAATCGAACCAACGACACCGGCTTTAGGAGAGCCGTGCTCTATCCACTGAGCTACGAGGGCGGGTATCCGCGGGCGGCCGGGGCCGGTCCGGTCGGACACGGATATAAGCATACAAGGTGAGCGCGCGTACTACGCTCTTGGCATGACTGCAGGAACCACCGAGCTTTCCGCCGGAGCCCTCTACTACCCCGATGTGGCCGCGACCAGGTTTTACGTCGGGGCCCTGGCGAAGCTGAGCGTGCTGCAGTATTTCGTGGCCGAGTCGGCTGTGATCGGTGCCTGGGCGGGAGCGGAGCCATACAGCCGCCGCACGGGCTACATCAGCGACCTCGGCGCCGTGGCGTGCGGAGAGTTCTCCGGCCGGGACGTCTGCTCGCCGGCGCACCTGCTGATGAACGCGTCATTTGTGGTCCAAGGCCTTGGCATGGTGGTCGGCGCGTTGCTGCTCGGCTCGGCGCTCCTGTGCTGTGCCGCGCGGACCGCAGTGCCAGTTGGGCGCGGCCGGGTATCGGGGCAGGCGCACGGCCGCGTGCGCTGGGGCGCAGGGGTGGTGGCAGCGGCCGCCGCGCGGCTGCTGACCGGCGCCGCCGGGGCAGGAACGGTCATCGTGGGGCTGGTGCCCGAGGACACGGGATCGGCCTGGCACCTGGCCGGCGCCCTGATGTACTTCGCCGCCGGCGCCCTGGCGCTCCTGATTCTCGGTTGGCTTTGGCTCCGGCAGACGCCGCTCGGGTGGTTCATCCTGGGCTGCGGGGCGGTGTCCTTGGGGGCGCTCATTGCGGGCGGGCTGACGGGCATGCACGTGCCGGAACCCGGTGCCCTGGAACGGCTCATGGGCTATCCCATCACCGTCGGCGTCGCCGCGGCCGGCCTTGTCATCGCCCAGCGGGTCCAGCACGAACGCACGGCGCGCAAGCTCGCCCGGGCCCAGGCCCGCTGAGGCAGGCACGTTGAGGCGGGCCCGTGCAGGCCACAAGGCCCGGGCTGGAGGGCCCGGGCCCGGTGAAGCGGGCCCTTAGGGCGCCGGCGCGGACGCCGTCGCGCTGGGAAGCGGGGTGGCAGTCGCCGTCGCCGGGGCCATGAGCTTCATCAGTTCCTCGTCCCGCAGCTTTGACCACGGCGATTCCGGCGATCCCTGCAGCGCAGCTTCGGGGCTGTCGGTCTGGGTCCACCATTTTGCTTCGAAGACCCGACCTTCGAAGAGCACCCGTGCGCCCTTGCGGTAGACCGTGGCGGGCTGCCACGCCGGGGCGGTCCCGGCCGGTGCCGTCAGCTGCGGGGTAGGCCGGTCAGCGGCCAGGACCGGACCGATAATGCGCCAGGGGGTCGCGGTGCCCTGGAGGACGGGATCATCCGGGGTGTCGGCGCGGGTCCACCATTTGGCCTCGTAGACGTTCGAATGCCATACGATCCGCTCCCCGGCGGTGTAGGCGGTGTTCTCGGACCACACCGGGTACGGGCTGGTGGAGGGATTGTCGCTGACGGCCGGGACCGGCGTCGGCGCAGCCGCGGCGGCAGGCGCAGACGACGGGCTGGCCATGACACCCGCGCCGAGGATCGTGGCGAAGGACGAGCTTCCCTGGTCCACGCCGCTGCAGCCATCGGAAACCTTTGTGACGTCCGGGAAGTTCTGGCTGCAGGTGCGGTCACGGTTCAGGGACCACATGGAAAGCCGGCCGATGCCGCGGGCACTGGCGTAGGCGCTGAGTTCCTGGGCGTCCTTGAGGGTGAAAATTTCGCCGGCGACGTCGTTCTGGCCGATCATCGGCGTCAACCCGACTTTGCGCCACACCGTTCCGCTGCCGAGTTCGGTGCCGGCGGCCCGGTACAGGCCGGTCAGTTGCTGATGGGTGGCTTCCGCGGCGGATACCGCGTTCTCGTACATCGACCGGCCCGGCAGCATGCTTCCGCCGTAGTCCATGGTCATGGCGTTCACGCCGGTGAGGTCGACCCCCGCAGCGATCATCTTCTGGACAGCGTCGCTGCCGGTCGCCGTGAGGCCGTTGGGATCCGCCGGCAGGGTCAGCCAGACGCTCAGGGACTTGCCCTCGCGCTGGCGCTCCTGCTGGAGCGCGGCGATGGCCACTGAGCGCCGCTGAAGGGCCGCGGGGTCGGACAGGGCCTCGCCTTCCACGTCCAGATCGATGCTGCTGACCTGGTAGCGGTCGACGACGGTCCGGTACGCCGACTTGAGCTGGGCAGGATCGGTGCACGTGACGGCCAACTCCTGGTTGGCCAGCCCGCCGAAGGACACCGCCACGCTGCCGCCGAGCTGCTGAAGCCGGGCCACCCGCCGGTCCAGGTCCAGTGAGGCCGCGGCGTCGGAGAGGGAGTAGGCCGCCCCCCAGGAAGGTGAGCACGGCTCCTTGGGATCAGCCACCACGAAGGACAGCACGACCTTTTCGGCTTCCTTGGACGCCGGGTCCTCGAATGCGTACCGGGGCGTGGCCGTGACATCGACATATCCCGAGAAAACGGACGGGATGGCCTCGGCCGCCCGGACGTCCTGGAAGTTGCCCCATGCGGCAACGCCGCCGCCGGCGGCCGCCACCACGGCGCCGATGAGTACACCCAGCCGGACCACAGATAGTTTGCGGCCTGGGAATCGTTCGGACACGGGGCCCCCCCTTGTGCGTCTTTCGTTGGGCAGCCGGGCACGCGCCGGCAGCCGGCATCAGCTCGTGAAATTTCCGGGGTGTCTGATGTCCGGCAAGCCTCTGACCTTGCATTATCATAAGGGCACTCACCGGAACATTCCGGTGCGGCGTGCGGGTTTTGCCGTAGGCGCGCGCCAATATGCCGACTTTGCAGTCTTATGGGGACTAATGCCAGATCAGCTTGTCTTGCCGCGCTTGGATTCGGAAAGCGCGACCACCGAACAAAAAGGTGCGGTCCGGCGCCGTCAATGGGGAGCAGAGCGGCGTTCCGAGCCGCTGTCAATTGTTCATCCGAGACCGTCCAGGCGCAAAATAATCCTTGGCCGCCTGGGAATTCTCACGACGCTGGCGGCCTGGGTAACATACGTTATTTCCACCATTCTGAAAGAGCTCGCGGACAACCCCAATGCGGGTTTCCGGTTTCAGTTTGAGACGGTCTCCTACCTAATCGTCGTAACATTCCTGACGTTTTCCGCCCTCATGTACCTGATGGCCCGGCAGGGCGCCCTGTACCGGTTCCGGGACCATGCCAGGGTGCCGCGCGGCGAGCTTGACCGGCACTTCGCCGAGTACGCCGAGGGCATCACCGTGCTGGTGCCCTCCTACGCCGAAGAACCCCAGGTGGTGCGGGCGACGCTGTGGTCCGCGGCGCTGCAGGAGTTCCCGGACCTCAAAGTGGTGTTGCTGCTCGATGACCCGCCGCATCCCTCGGACCTTGGTGACCGGGTCCGGCTGGACAAGACCCGCGCACTGACCGCGGAGATCGCCGCAGAACTCAGCGTCCCGGCGTCGCGCTTCAATGCTGCCCTGGCCGATTTCCGCAACCGGGAAAAGGCGCACGGGCGCGGCACTGCCGCCGAGGTGGCCCTGCTGATCGCCGAATATGAGGCAGCCGCCGAATGGCTTGAATCGATGGCTGCTGCCGAAACGGTGGAGGACCACGTCGACGAGTTCTTCGTCGACCTCGTCCTGATGGGCCTGGCCCGCGAGCTGAGGCTCGTACTCCTGGGACTGAACGCTGCGCTGGCCCAGCAGACCTCGCCGCCGCGCACCCGGATCGAAGAGCTGTACCTCCGGCTGACCTGGATCTTCAACGTCTCCACCGAAACGTTCGAACGCAAAAAATACGAGAGCCTTTCCCACGAGGCGAACAAGGCCATGAACCTCAATGCCTACATTTCCCTGATGGGCCACACCTGGCAGAAGGAAACCACCGCCGACGGCGTGATCCTGCGCAAGGTGGGCGCCGGCGTCGCCCCGGAAGTGGACTGCGAGATCATGGACGTCCGGGACACGACTTACCTGTTGACGCTCGACGCCGACTCGCTGCTTCTGCGCGACTACTGCCTCCGGCTGGTCTACTTCCTGGAATCGGCCGGCAACGAGCGCGTCGCGGTCACCCAGACGCCGTATTCCTCCTTCCGTGGTGCCCCCACCCGCATCGAGCGGGTCGCCGGAGCCACCACCGACCTCCAGCACATCCTCCACCAGGGCATGACCTACTACGGTGCGACGTTCTGGGTGGGCGCCAACGCCGTCATCCGCAAACGCGCCCTGGAGGACATCGTCGAGGTGGAAACCAACGGAGCCTTCGAGATCCGGACCTACATCCAGGACCGAACCGTCATCGAAGATACCGAATCCAGCATCGATCTCGGCCAGCACGGCTGGACCCTGGTGAACTATCCGGAACGGCTCAGCTACAGCGCCACGCCCCCGGACTTCGGCTCCCTCGTAGTCCAGCGCCGGCGCTGGGCGAACGGCGGCCTGCTGATCCTGCCCAAGCTGTGGGTCCAGCTCCGCCAACACCGGTCCGAGCGCCGCGCGATCCTGTTCCGGGAGGTGCTGCTGCGGGTGAACTACATGGCCTCCATCGCGTGGGCCAGCTTTGGCCTCGTCTTCCTCCTGGCGTACCCCTATGACAGCCGGCTGCTGAGCCCGATCGTATTCATCGCAGCCCTGCCGTACTTCCTGGCCATGGGCAGCGACCTGCGCGACTGCGGCCACCGCTTCAGCGACATCCTCCGGATCTACGGCTTCAACCTCGTGCTGCTGCCGGTCAACCTGGCGGGCGTGCTGAAATCGCTGCAGCAGGCCGTCACAGGCGACAAGATTCCCTTCGCCCGCACGCCCAAGGTCAAGGACCGCACCGCCGCCCCGGCGATCTACGTCCTGACCCCGTACGCGATCGTCGCCTTCTCGCTGCTGACCGTATGGCGGGACGCGCAAGTGGGGAACTGGGGCAATGTGGCCTTCGCCTCCGTCAACGCCATCCTCGCTGCCGGCGCGATCCGCGCCTACATCGGAGTCCTCAACTCCGCGGTGGATGTCTTCCTCGGGGTGGTTAACTGGCTGTATGTCAGTCCCAGGCCCAAGAAAGTGAAGGAGAGTCCCGTGATTGCCAAGACAGCCGAGGAAGTCGACTGGGAAACGATTCTCTATCACGGCGACCGACGGCTGAACCGTGACCTCCGGGGCTCCGCGGACCGCCGCCGTCGAATTGCGGTCCGATGACGCTCGAGGCCCTGGCCGGGCCCGAGGGGCGGCTGCCGGAGGGCCTGCCGGACACGGCAGCGGCCGCGGCCGGCGTCGTTCTGGGGGCGTCGGCGGTCACCGCGGCCCGGGCGGCCGACGGTGCGCTCGCCGACGGCGGTGCCGCCCGTAGCATCGGGGTGCGGATGATCGACGGCGGAATCATCGAGGTCCTGTTGCCCGCCAACCAGGAGATCGAGGGTCCGGAGGCGCGCATCGCCGGCGACATCGTCCGCACGCTCGCCGCGGGACGGCGGATGCCGGTGCTCCTGGTGATCACCGGCGTCGTCGGTGTCAGCATGGAGGCCCGCCGGGTCTACAGCGGTTCCATAGCGGCGACAGCGTTCGCCCTGGTGGGCGAGAGCCCGGTGGACCGGGTCATTGCCCACTACCTCCTGCGGTCCCGAAGCGAGACGATCCCGGCCCAGTTCTTCACCTCCGAATCCGCGGCCGTTGAGTGGCTAAGGCAGTACACCCGTGAAGAATGAATCACCGGACCCCAGGCTGCACGCCCTCGTGGAAGGCATCGTGCGGATCGCAGGCGGCGATCTGAGCACCCGGATCCCGCATTCGGGAGCCCGCGACGACGTCGCCGCCGTCATCGCCGGCATCAACCTGATGGCCGATGACCTGCAGACCATCTACCAGGAGCTGGAAGAGCGGGTCGAAAGCCGCACGGCAATGCTGCGCGAGGCACAGGTGGAGCTCGAACGCATGGCGCTGACCGACCCACTGACCCAACTCGCCAACCGGACGGCACTGAACTCGGTCCTGAGCCATGCCCTCGCGGAGTCCTCGCGCGGCGAAATGCCGCCGGCCCTCCTGATTCTGGATCTTGATTCCTTCAAGGGCATTAACGACACCCTGGGGCACAGCGCCGGCGACGACGTCCTGCGGGCCATCGCACGCCGGCTCCAGGACGCCGTCCGCGAGACTGACACCGTGGCGCGCCTTGGCGGCGACGAATTCGCCGTCATGCTGCCGAAGTCCAATCTGGTCCGGGCACGCAGGGTGGCGAACAGGATCCTCAAGGCACTCAGTGAGAGCCTCGACGTCGGGGACCTGAAAGTCACCTGCGGAACGAGCATCGGCCTGCGGATCGCGGAACCCGGCCAGTCCGTCGATGACCTGGTCATGGAGGCCGACACGGCCATGTACGCGGCCAAGGCGCAGCAGCACAGCAGCATCAAAGTCTTCGAGCCGGCCCTGCTGTACGCGCGCCGGCTGCAGAGCGTCATGATTACGGAAATGCGCGAAGCCATCCGGCAGGACCAGCTGACCCTGCATTACCAGCCGGTGGTGGACCTCGCGACCGGCAGGATCGAGGGTGTGGAGGCGCTGGTCCGGTGGAACCACCCGGAGCGCGGTCTGCTCATGCCGGACCAGTTCATTCCCCTGGCCGAGGAAACCGGCATGATCGTGGACCTGGGCCACTGGGTGCTGCGCAATGCAGTGCGCCAATTGCGCAAATGGCAGCAGGACTTGCAGGTGGACAGCACCTTTAACGTCCGGGTCAACATTTCCACCACCGAACTGCAAAACCTCGAGCTGATCGAACATGTGCGGGACATCCTCAGGGAGACCGGCGTGGATGCATCAAACCTGATCGTGGAACTGACCGAGTCTATGGCGGTCAACGGCGGCGACGTCGACCAGTATTCGCTCAACGGCCTTCGCCGGCTCGGCGTGCAGCTCGAGATCGATGACTTCGGGACCGGCTATTCCTCCATCAGCTACCTGCGCAAGCTGCCGGTGAACGTGGTCAAGATCGACCGAAGCCTGATCAGCGGCCTCGGCGACGACGAGCAACAGCGGGACTTCGTAGCCGCGGTGCTGCACCTCATCCACGCCTGCGGGCTGAAGGCGCTGGCCGAGGGGATCGAGACGGCGGAACAGGCGGAAGTCCTGCGCGAGATGGGCTGCGGCAGCGGGCAGGGCTACTACTTTGGCCGGCCCGCGCCGGCGGGCGAGATCGTGGCGTTGTTTGCGGGGGGTGGAAAGCTCTTGTAGCTCCGGGTTGTTGGTTGTTGGGGCGGGGCTGGTTGGTGCTGTGCTTTCGTCTCCATGTCGCCGTGATGCGGTCTAGATGGTGTCCCTTAAATGAAAAGCGGCGGGCCCGGACTTGATGTCCGATGCCCGCCGCAGCCGTTCCGTTTCCGATTAGTTCTTCGGAGTGGAGTTCGGCCACCAGCCGACCGCTACAACGGAGCCCTGGCTCGAACCGCTGGAGGCAGACACTGCTGCTGAGGCGGACAGGCCGGCGCCGGCCAGCGCGCCGGCGACGAGGAGCGTTGCAAGGATTTTCTTCATTTGGACTCCTGATACGTAAGAGGCTGATGTGACTCATGTGATGCAGGTTTAGTATAGGGGAGATCGACACGCCACAAGGTAACAATTTATAAAGAATTGTCGCCGGATGTGATATTCACACTCGTGTGTGAATCTTGCGTGAACCCTGCGCAGGTCCTTCTTGCGTGGCTGGTTCGATTCCGCTCGCGCGGCAACGGATAATTGAGGCATGCAACGAAACTCAGTTTCACCGTCCTACGCCGCTGCAGAGTTGCAGGCTCGGGAACATCGAAGCAGCCACGACTTCGGCCGTGCGGCCAGCAGCGCCCGGGTGGCCTCGGAAATCGCGACGAACGACGGTGACCTGACGGCTGCCTGGGGCATGCGGCTCTTTCAGGCGGAGAATCTGCTTGACGCCGGCGATTTTGAGGCCTGCGCCGCGCTTGCCGCCGAACTGGTGGATGGCGCCTTCGGAGCTCCGGCTGAAGATGCCCGCGGCAAGGCAAATATCCTGCTCGCAAAAGCCAGGCAGGGCGCCGGGATGTTGGGGCAGGCGGCCGACGCAGCGCGGATGGCCGCGCGTTTATCTTCGGGGGCGGGTGACGTGGAAAATAACGTCAAAGCCCGGCAGGCCCTCATCGCTGCTCTCGCCGAAAGCGGCAGGTTGGAGGAGGCCTGGAGCGAGAGCCTGATGCTGGCCGACGACATATCCAACGAGGTCGACGACCAGCTGGTCGGCAAGGCCTACTGGGTTATCGGCAATGTTGCGTTTCTCTGCAATAAAGTGGCAGAGGGGCTTGAATATCACGAGCTCGCGGCGGAAACTTTTTCGCCGGCTCGAAATCTTGATATTTGGGCCAAATTCAACAAAGCATCCGCGGCAATGCGCCTGGCCGCCGAGGTCGCCGATGCGGACACACTCCGCTGCATCGAACGCGCTGAACTGGCCACGGACGTCATTGGCGGATCCGATGAGGACCACATTTTGCTGAAACTGAACCGCGGTCACTGGAATTTCCTGGCGGGTGACCCGCAGGCGGCCATCGCCATCCTGACCGAGATCAGCACCGTCGCGGAAAAGACGTCACCGCAGATTCTGGGCGAGGCCTCTCTGTTGCTGGGCCGGTCCCATGCTGCCGTGGGGAACGCTTCCGAGGCGCAGACGCACCTGCTGGAAGCAGCCGACCACTTTGAGAAGGCTGGCGCCCCGCAACGTGCCGAACAGGCCCGGGAATTCCTGACGGCCGCGCCCTGAGCCAGCTCTGAGTGGACATGCTCTCCGCTGGACTTGAGGGATGGACATAATGGCAAGATGTCCACCGGCCGGGCCGAACGCTGGACATGTCCCGTGCTCGGGGCCGGGTGCGAGGGACGACTCCAGCCACCGCAACCAAGACTGGACATGTCCCGTGTCCTATGCCGCGGATCGGGAAACAGCCCTGCCGCCGCGACCAGGAATGGACATGTCCGGTGTCCTAAGCCGGGAATAGAGAACTAGCCCTGCCGCGCGAATCAGGACTGGACATGTCCCGGGGTGGCCGAAGCCGCGGCAGCCTTGCGTCCGAGTAACACGGCGGCGACGCCGGCCACGATGCTCAGCGCCAAGAGGACCCAGCCGGCCACGGTGAGCCCGGAGGCCAGGGCGACCTGACCGCCGTCGAGAGTGTCGGCGGACATCATTTCATCGATCACCGTGTTGCCCCACAGCCGGACCGCAGCAAAGAGCAGCGGCAGCGACCACAGCGCCCAGCGCAGGGATTTCCGGGCCACGTTGGTTCCGATCAGCAGCAGCCAGGTGAAGCCAAAGATCAGCGGGAAGAGCATCCCGGCCGTCTTGTGGACATAGTTCAGCTGGCCCCGGGCATCGGCGTCCATGGCCGCGCGCAAATGCTCCACGAACCCCAGGTCAAAGCCGCCCATCAACGAGTCGGGCATTGCCTGGCCGCCCGACAACTGCGTGAGCTGGTTGAGGGTGAGCAGGTGCAGATACCAGAACAGGAACAGGCTGGCCACGACCCCGGCGATGACAATCAGATTGCTGTTACTCTGTGCCTTCTGCGGTGTCCGGCTGGTGGTCGGATTGATCACCGGAGGGAGATGGTGCTGGGGGACCGCCGCGTTGGCGCCGTGCTTTTTGATCCGCTGCGCGGGTGTCTTGGCCATGGCTCCATTATCGCCCGTCCTGCACGCCCCTCCGCGCCGCCGTCTGCCCGGGTGCCCGCGCCGGCTGTTCACTGCCAGCGGGCGCCGATAGTCTGGGACGCGTGACCGAACTAGGAAAACACCGGCTCGGCCGGCACAGCACCGCAGATCTCGACCCCTCACTGGATGACTACCAACTGGCCGAGGCCCTGGTCCGCGAGGCCGGTACCCTGGCGCTGTTGATGCGGCAGGCCGGGCTTGAAGGCAGGCAGAAGACGTCGGTCTCGGACGTGGTCACGGCCGCCGACCACGCCGCCGAGTCCTACGTGCTGGAACAGCTTCGGCGCTGCCGCCCCGATGACGCCGTCCTGGGCGAGGAGGGCGCCTCTGTGGCGGGCAGCAGCGGCCGGACCTGGGTCATTGACCCCGTCGACGGGACCTTCAACTTCCTGCATGGATCCACGTACTGGTGCTCGGCCATTGCCCTGAAGGATTCCTCCGGTGCAGGGCTCGGCGCCATCTTCCAGCCGGAGGAGGACAAACTCTGGCTGGGCGGGACGTCCCGTGCGGCGACGCTCAATGGCGAAAAACTGGTCACCTTCCTGCCCGGCGCGTCCGGTGGCACCGGACGTTCCGACACGCCGCTGGCTGATCTCGGCGCGGCAACCTACATCCACCCGACGTGGCTTGCCGATCCGATGTGTGCCATGCCCTGGCACGCGGCAGCGACGTCGGCGGCCGCGCTGCGCATGTTCGGGTCCGGCTCCTGCGACCTCGGCCGGGTCGCGGACGGAGAGCTCGGCTGCTGGTTCCAGCACAGCTGCCCCGAGTGGGACTGGCTGCCCGGGAAGGCGATCGTGGAGGCGGCCGGCGGCGCGACCGACGTCGTGCGCGTCAACGGACTCGACTGGTTCATCGCGGGAGGCACGACGGCGGTCCAGCAGCTGCGCGCCGCGCTCAGCTCCGGGGGCGTCGGCTAGCTTCCCGCCTGCCGGACCTCCCCCGCGGGACATGCTCATTGTTCGCGGCGGGGTCCGGGGGACATGCTCAGTTTTCGCTGTCAGGAGCGGGTACAAAGGGAGTATGTCCAGTGGGCACAGGTGGCGGAGGACATGTCCGTTGGGCAGAGCTGTGTCCGTAGCGCATGCTCATTGTTCAGAACAACCTCGGCGGTCTTCAGAACAACCCGGGTCTTCTCCATGACAGCTTCCGCGGGGCATGCTCATTCTTCGCGGCCAGGACTGGGCGCAGGGGGATTATGTCCACTGGGCGCGGGCAGGGGAGGGCATGTCCCGCCGGGCGGACACGGCTGTCAGCGCCACCGCCTAGACTTAGATACACCATGGATATGTTGTTTGACCCTTACGCCGACGGACCCTTCCAAGCTGCCTCCAAGGCGGCGGCAGGCACTAAATCGCGCTCCGGGTCCGGCCTGGCGGGCCTGGATTCCGGACCGGATTCCGCCCCGCACGGCGGAAGCCCGCACGGCGGCAGCCCGCACGGCGGCAGCCCGCACGGCGCCGCCCCGCACGGCGACGGCCCTGACGGCGGCTGGGACCGCCCGCAGCTTCCGAACGCCGGCGAACTCCTCGAGGGGCTGAACCCCCAGCAGGAAGAAGCGGTCAAGCACGCCGGCAGTGCCCTGCTGATTGTCGCCGGCGCCGGGTCGGGCAAGACCCGCGTGCTCAGCAACCGGATCGCCTACCTGATCGCCACGAGGCGGGCGCACCACGGCGAGATCCTGGCCATCACCTTCACCAACAAGGCCGCGGCCGAAATGCGGGAACGGATCGAGGCGCTGGTCGGCGGCCGGGCCAAGACCATGTGGATCTCCACCTTCCACTCCTCCTGCGTCCGGATCCTGCGCCGCGAGGCCAAGAACGTCGGGCTCAACTCCAACTTCTCGATCTACGACTCCGCCGACTCGCTGCGACTGATCACCCTGGTGGCCAAGAACCTGGACCTTGACCCCAAGCGCTTCGCGCCCAAGGCCATCCAGCACAAGATCTCCGCGCTCAAGAACGAGCTGATCGACGCAGACAGCTATTCCTTGAGCGCAAACTACAACGATCCTTTCGAGCAGGCCGTCGCAGAGGTCTTCAAGGGCTACACCCAGCGCCTGCGCCAGGCCAACGCCATGGACTTCGATGACCTGATCGCCGAGACCGTCTACATGTTCCGGGCCTTCCCGGCGCTCGCCGACTCCTACCGGCGCCGCTTCCGGCACGTCCTCGTAGACGAATACCAGGACACCAACCACGCCCAGTACGCCCTGGTGCGCGAGATCGTCGGCGAGGGCCCCGACGCGGCCGAGCTCACCGTCGTCGGCGATTCAGACCAGTCCATCTACGCCTTCCGCGGCGCGGACATCCGCAACATCGTGGAGTTCGAGAAGGACTACCCGGACGCCCGCACCATCAAGCTCGAGCAGAACTACCGCTCCACCCAGACCATCCTCAGCGCCGCCAACTCGGTGATCTCCCGTAACCCCAACCGGCCGGAGAAACGGCTCTGGACGGCTGAGGGCGACGGCGAGAAGATCGTCGGCTACGTCGGCGAGAACGAACACGACGAGGCCCAGTTCATCGCCAAGGAAATTGACCGGCTCCAGGACGAGGGCAACCTGCGCCCCGGCGACGTGGCCATTTTCTACCGCACCAACGCCCAGTCCCGCTCGATCGAGGACGTCCTGGTCCGCGTGGGCCTGCCCTACAAGGTGGTCGGCGGCACCCGCTTCTACGAGCGCAAGGAGATCAAGGACGCCCTCGCCTACCTGCGCGTCCTGGTCAACCCGGACGACGACGTCAACCTCCGCCGCATCCTCAACGAACCCAAGCGCGGGATCGGTGACCGAGCCGAGGGTGCCGTCGCCGCCCTGGCGGAGCGTGAGCGCACCTCCTTCATGGCCGCCGCGCGGCGCGCCGATGAAGCCCCGGGCATGGCGACGCGTTCGGTCAACGCCGTGCTGGGCTTCGTGAAACTCCTCGACGACCTCGCCGAGGTCGCTTCCGGCTCCGGCGCGGCCGCGGCCCTCGAAGCCGTGCTCGAACAAACCGGCTACCTTGCCGGGCTGCGCTCCAGCACCGACCCGCAGGACGAGTCCAGGGTGGAGAACCTCGCCGAACTGGTCGCCGTCGTCCGGGAATACGAACGCGACAATCCCGAAGGCTCGCTCGGAGCCTTCCTGGAGCAGGTCTCCCTCGTGGCCGACGCCGACCAGATCCCGGACGCCCCCGGCGGTGACGCCGAAAACCTGGCGGCCGCCGTCGCCGAAGCCAAGCGGCTCGGCGTCGTGACCCTGATGACGCTGCACACCGCGAAGGGCCTGGAATTCCCGGTCGTGTTCCTGACCGGCATGGAACACGGGCTGTTCCCGCACCAGCGCTCCGCCACCGATCCCAAGGAACTGGCCGAGGAACGCCGGCTGGCCTACGTGGGGCTGACCCGTGCCCGTAAGCGTCTCTACCTGACCAGGTCCGAGGTCCGCAGCATGTGGGGCCAGAGCCAGTACAACCCCGCGAGCCAGTTCATCGAGGAGATCCCGGCCGAGCTCGTCGAGTGGAAGCGCGAAGGCGCCAGCCGCCAGAGCGGAGGCTGGGGGAGCGGTGCCGGGATCGGGTCCAGCCGCTACGGCGGATCGTTCTGGGGTGCCGGGACAGCCCGCGGCGCCGCGGCCAGCCCGTCCGCCGGCTTCAACGCCGACGTTCCCGCCGCGGTGGCCAAGAACAGGGTCCAGCCGCAGAAGGAAGTTGTCGCCGTCAGCGTGGGGGACAAGGTCAACCACACCAGCTTCGGCAACGGCACCGTCCTGGCGGTGGAGGGCGCCGGGGACAAGACGGTCGCCAAGGTCAAGTTCGACATCGGCGAGAAGCGGCTGCTGCTGCGCTACGCGCCGCTGACCAAGCTGGACGCCTAACTGACCGCGTAGCTGGACGTTTGGCTGAAGACCCGGCGGGAGTCCGGAGACCGGTCCGCCAGCACCCCGTGCAGCCGGATGCACGGGCGTTCGCCGTACTTTACGAACGCGGGTCTGGCACGGCCGCGCCGGCCTTCGGAGCGCCGTCGGACACCCCAAAAACCCCGTAATCTAGCGGTTTTTCTACGCTCCATAGAATAGTGTCCTTACTCACATAACCGGTACTCTGGAACGGGCTGGTCCGATCGAAGGACTAGAGTTCCCAAAGGAGCATTGCGCCGTGTGGCTCGTTTCCAAGCTTGTCGCAGGGTGCGTTTATTCCGCAGCCCGGTAACCGCGAGTACGTGGGGTCCGGCTGTACAGAAACTACTTCGACGTAGAAGGACACTAAACCGTGGACCTGTTTGAATATCAGGCGCGCGATATGTTCGAGGCGCACGGTGTACCCGTGCTTGCTGGCATCGTGGCGCACACCCCTGAAGAAGCAAAGGCAGCTGCCGAGAAAATCGGCGGCGTAACTGTCGTAAAGGCGCAGGTCAAGGCCGGAGGCCGCGGCAAGGCCGGCGGCGTCAAGGTCGCGAAGACCGCTGACGAAGCGTTTGAACACTCCACCAACATCCTCGGGATGGACATCAAGGGCCACACCGTGCACCGGGTGATGATCGCCCAGGGTGCAGACATCGCCGAGGAATACTACTTCTCCGTCCTTCTGGACCGGGCCAACCGCAACTACCTGGCCATGTGCTCGGTTGAAGGCGGCATGGAAATCGAGCAGCTCGCCGTTGAGCGCCCCGAGGCCCTGGCCAAGATCTCGATCGACCCGGCCGTGGGCATCGACCAGGCCAAGGCCGACGAAATCGTCGCCGCGGCAGGCTTCGCCGAGGAACTGCGTGGCAAGGTCGCCAGCGTAATCCTGAAGCTCTGGGACGTTTTCAAGAAGGAAGACGCCACTCTTGTGGAGGTCAACCCGCTGGTCCTGACCGGCGCCGGCGACATCGTTGCCCTTGACGGCAAGGTCTCCCTCGACGAGAACGCCGACTTCCGCCACCCCAAGCACGCCCACCTTGAAGACAAGGACGCTGCTGACCCGCTCGAGGCCAAGGCCAAGGCGCAGGACCTCAACTACGTCAAGCTGGACGGCGAAGTCGGCATCATCGGTAACGGTGCCGGCCTGGTCATGTCGACCCTCGACGTCGTTGCTTACGCCGGCGAGAACCACGGCAACGTCAAGCCCGCGAACTTCCTGGACATCGGCGGTGGAGCTTCCGCCGAGGTCATGGCAGCAGGCCTCGACGTCATCCTGGGCGACCCGCAGGTCAAGTCCGTCTTCGTCAACGTCTTCGGCGGCATCACCGCCTGTGACGCCGTCGCCAAGGGCATCGTCGGTGCACTGGCCGAGCTGGGCCACTCCGCGAACAAGCCGCTGGTAGTCCGCCTCGACGGCAACAACGTTGAGGAAGGCCGCCGCATCCTGGCCGAGGCCAACCACCCGCTGGTTACCCTGGCCGCCACCATGGACGAGGGCGCCGACAAGGCTGCCGAGCTCGCCAACGCAGCGAAGTAGAGGGACTCGACTATGTCTATTTATTTGAACAAGGACTCCAAGGTCATCGTCCAGGGCATCACCGGCGGCGAAGGCACCAAGCACACCGCCCTGATGCTCAAGGCCGGCACCAACGTTGTGGGCGGCGTCAACGCCCGCAAGGCCGGCACCACGGTCCTGCACGGCGACGCCGAGATCACCGTCTTCGGCACCGTCAAGGAAGCCATGGCCGAGACCGGCGCTGACGTTTCCATCGTCTTCGTGCCGCCGGCCTTCACCAAGGACGCCGTCGTTGAAGCCATCGAGGCCGGCATCGGCCTCGTCGTCGTGATCACCGAAGGCGTGCCGGTCCAGGACTCCGCCGAATTCTGGGCACTGGCCCAGTCCAAGGCGGACGCCAACGGCAAGCAGGTCACCCGCATCATCGGACCGAACTGCCCCGGCATCATCACCCCGGGTGAGGCCCTCGTCGGCATCACCCCGGCCAACATCACGGGCAAGGGCCCCATCGGCCTTGTCTCCAAGTCGGGCACCCTGACTTACCAGATGATGTACGAGCTGCGCGACCTCGGCTTCTCCACCGCCATCGGCATCGGCGGCGACCCGGTCATCGGCACCACCCACATCGATGCCCTCGAGGCCTTCGAGGCTGACCCGGAGACCAAGGCGATCGTCATGATCGGCGAAATCGGTGGCGACGCCGAAGAGCGTGCCGCCGACTACATCAAGGCCCACGTCACGAAGCCGGTTGTTGGCTATGTGGCCGGCTTCACCGCTCCGGAAGGCAAGACCATGGGCCACGCAGGCGCCATCGTCTCGGGTTCCGCGGGCACCGCCCAGGCCAAGAAGGAAGCCCTCGAGGCTGCCGGCGTCAAGGTCGGCAAGACGCCGTCCGAGACCGCCAAGCTCCTGCGCGAGGTCTTCGCGACCCTCTAGGTCCGAAGCACCGAAGCACCTGCACTACAGCAACGCGGGGTCATTTACGGCCCATTCCACTCGGTGGGATGGGCGCGGAGTGACCCCGCGTTGTTTCTTTAGGTACGTCGGCGGCAGGCCATCTTCCCCGGGAGGTGACCTGTCGCCGTCGTACTCTTTAAGACCCCGAGGTCCTAGACCTTGGCCCCGCTGAGGACTTCCTCGAGCTGTTCGTAGGCTTCGGTCATGCCGCCCTCCATTCCGGACTGAGCCATGCCGTCGCGGGCCTCCATGCTGGGGTAGACCGCGTGGCCGCTGAGCCGCGAACGGCCGCCGCCCAGGTCCTCGAAGGTCAGGGACTCAATGCTCACCACGTCCGGGTAGCCATCGAATTCGAAGGTCTGGATGGCGAAATGATTCTCGCGGACAGTGTGGAAGACACCGGTGAAACCATAGGCGCTGCCGTCCGGCGCGGTGTGGGTGTAGCGGTAGCTGCCGCCGGTCCTGAAGTCGTAGTGGTCAACAGCCATAGTCAGCCGCCGCGGGCCAAGCCATTGGGCGACGAGCTCGGGATCCTTATGCGCCCGGAACACCTCGGACACCGGAAAATCGAATTCACGCTCGAAATCGATGAACGGCAGACCCTCAGGGACCGTCAATTTCAGTGCGTTGCTCATGATGCATCCTTTGCCTGTGTGCCGCTCTGGGCGGCGCGGATTTCAAGCACGGCGTCAAGGCTGCGGAACTGCCCCTCGCGGACCAGCCGGTACTGGTCGATCCAGGCGGTGAGCGCTTCCAGCCGTGCAGGGTTCAGGTGCACGGGCCGGCGCTGGGCGTCACGGGTGCGCGTGACAAGTTGCGCCTGCTCGAGGACCTGGATGTGTTTCGAGATCGCCTGCTTGGTGATCGCGAAGGGCTCCGCCAGTTCATTGACGGTGGCCGGGCCCCGGCTGAGCCGGGCAATGATGCGGCGGCGGACCGGATCGGCGAGGGCCAGGAAGGCCGCGTCGAGCTCGCTGTCGTCGCTGGAATCCACTTGGTGTCCCCACCTCCCGTCCCGACCATGGATAATCAACCGCCTTGTTGATCAATCTCTAGGTTGTTAACGCTATCCCTGGGCTCCGGCCTGCGCAATACCCCAACGCGGGGTCACTTAGCGCCCATACCGCACCCGAGGATGGGCGCTAAGTGACCCCGCGTTGCTGTGTGCTGTCACGGAATCCTTGCGCAGCTCCAAATTACTTTGTTAGTATGTCAGGACAAACTAACGAAGGAGATGCGAGTGCCTCTCGTACGAATTGACGTCAACCAGGGCCGCGGCGCGGAGCAGCTCCGCGGGCTCAGCCAGGGCATCCACAATGCGATCGTGGCCGCATTTGGCATTCCGGAGCGGGACTACTTCCACGTGCTGACCGAGCATCCCGAGGGGCAAATTGTCGCCCAGGATGCCGGGCTCGGCTTCGAGCGGACGCCGGACGTGGTGATGATCCAGATCTTCACCCAGGCCGGGCGAAGCCAGTCCGCCAAGCAGTCCTTGTTTGCCGCCATTGCGGACAGGCTGGCCGCCGCGGGGGTCGCCGGCGAGGACGTTTTCATCGGATATGTCGAGAACACCGCGGGGGACTGGTCGTTCGGTTTCGGGCAGGCCCAGTACGTCACCGGCGAACTCGGCGTTCCTGCCAGGTAAACACCCGGTATTTCTGGCGCCTGCCCCGCCGCCGCGGCGCCGCGCGGGGCGTCATTTGAAGTCCCTGTGTCATGTTGTAAATATGTCAGTACAAACCTTTGACAGTACATGGATTCTAAGGCAAAGTAGTGGTTGTGGCCCGGCTCACGCCAGGCCCCAAAGCACCGAATAAGCACCGCAGAAACGCCGAAGCTCAGGCTGCGCAAAGGTATCGAGTCCACACCAGAAAGGTCCACGATCACCGTGACCCACGAACTGCTCACGATCGGGCGCATCAGTGTTGATATCTACCCGAACGACATCGGGGTGGATCTGGAGGATGTCACGTCCTTCGGAAAGTACCTTGGCGGATCCCCATCCAACGTAGCGGTCGCCGCTGCCCGCCATGGCCGCCGCACCGCCGTCATCACCCGCACCGGCGACGACGCCTTCGGCAAGTACCTGCACCGCGAACTGCGCAAATTCAACGTGGACGACTCCTTCGTCACGGCGGTCAAGGAATGGCCCACCGCCGTCACGTTCTGCGCCATCAAGCCGCCGGAGGACTTCCCGCTCTACTTCTATGGACGCTTCCCCACGGCACCAGACCTGCAGATCAAGGCCGAGGAACTGGACCTGGACGCCATCAGGGACGCCGGGATCTTCTGGTCCACCGTCACCGGACTCTGCCAGGAGCCCAGCCGCACCGCCCAGCTCACGGCCCACGAGGCACGGCCCCGCACCGGGCTCAAGGAAGGCCAGTTCACCATCCTGGACCTCGACTACCGGCCGATGTTCTGGGCCTCCGAGGAGGAAGCCCGGGAACAGGTCGCCAGGATCCTGCCGCACGTCACCGTCGCGATCGGCAACGACAAGGAATGCGCCGTCGCCGTCGGGGAGGGCACCCCGGACGAACAGGCGGACCGGCTGCTCGCGGCCGGCGTCGAAATCGCCGTCGTGAAGCTGGGCCCTGAAGGGGTCATGGCCAAGACCCGCACCGAGCGTGTGGTCTCCGCCCCGGTGCCCGTGGAAACCGTCAACGGCCTCGGCGCCGGCGACTCCTTCGGCGGGGCCTTCTGCCACGGCCTGCTCTCCGGCTGGCCCCTGGCCCAGGTCCTCGATTTCGCCAACGCCGCCGGCGCCCTCGTCGCCTCCCGCCTGTCCTGCGCCGACGCGATGCCGACGCCGGACGAAGTCACCGGCCTGCTCGCCGAACGCGGCCGGCTGCTGCCGGGTACCTACGCCACCGAAGGAGCAGCACTTTGAGTGCAAACCCAGCCGTCGCCACCCGTGGGGTGAACGATAATCCCCGCCGCTACGAGCACCTGAGCATTATCCGGCTCGAAGACCCGGAAGCGATTGCCCGCGCCGCCAAGGCACGGCGCCGCCACCCCGGTGTCAGGGCCCACCGGCAGAACTTCATTGTCGCCGCCGACCACCCGGCCCGCGGCGCGCTCGCCGTCGGAAACGATCCGGTGGCCATGGCCGACCGCCGCCAGCTCTTGGACCGCCTGCAGATCGCCCTGGCCAACCCGGACGTGGACGGTGTCCTCGCCTCGCCGGACATCATGGACGATCTGCTCCTGCTCGGCGCGCTCGAGGGCAAGCTGCTCTTCGGCTCGATGAACCGTGGCGGACTGTCCGGCCTGGTGAACGAATTCGATGACCGCTTTACCGGCCACACCGCGGCCGCGCTCGAGGCCCTGGGCGCCGACGGCGGCAAGATGCTGACCCGCATCTGCCTCGGCGACCCGGACACTGTCGCCACCCTCGAAGCGACCGCGAGGGCCATCGACTCCCTCGCCGAACGCAGGCTGATCGCCATGGTGGAACCGTTCCTCTCCGTCCGCGAAAAGGGGAAGGTCCGCAACGACCTCTCCACCAATGCCGTCATCAAGTCAGTCGCCATCGCCGAAGGCCTTGGCGCGAGCAGCGCCTACACCTGGATGAAGCTCCCCGTGGTGGCCGAGATGGAACGCGTCATGGCCTCCACCACGATGCCCACCGTGCTCCTTGGCGGAGACCCGGACGCTGGTCAGGACGAGGTGTTCGCCAGCTGGCAGACTGCCCTCGCATTGCCCGGCGTTCAGGGCCTCACCGTCGGCCGGACCCTGCTCTACCCGCAGGACGGCGACGTCGCCGGCGCCGTGGCAACCGCGGCCTCGCTGCTGCACCACACCGAATCCACCCGCACCAAAGAAGTATCGGAGTAGCTTCCCATGGGAATGAGCACGGCATCAGGAACACGCAGAATGACGGTCGCGCAGGCCGTCGTTGAATACCTGTCCAAGCAGTACACCGTCGATTCGGTCGGCGGCCAGGACTTCCGGGAACGCCTGATTCCGGGCACGTTCGGCATCTTCGGCCACGGCAATGTCGCCGGCGTCGGCCAGGCCCTCAAGCAGTTCCAGCAGCTCGATCCGACGATCATGCCGTACTACCAGGGCCGCAACGAACAGGCCCAGTCCCACCAGGCGGTCGGCTTCGCCCGCCACACCCGCCGCCGCCAGACCTTCGCGATCAGCACCTCGATCGGTCCGGGGTCCTCGAACCTGCTCACCGGCGCGGCGCTGGCCACCACCAACCGGCTGCCGGTCCTGCTGCTGCCGAGTGACACGTTCGCGACCCGCGCCGCCGACCCCGTGCTGCAACAGCTCGAACAGCCCTACGCCTACGACATCACCGTCAATGACGCATTCCGGCCGCTGTCGAAGTTTTTTGACCGCGTCTCCCGGCCAGAGCAGCTGTTTTCCGCGTTCCACCACGGACTCCGTGTCCTCACCGACCCGGCCGAGACCGGCGCCGTCACCGTCTCGCTGCCCCAGGACGTCCAGGCCGAGGCCTTCGACGTGCCCGAGGAATTCCTGGCCGAACGCGAATGGCGGATCCGCCGCCCGGACGCCGACGACGAGGACATCCGCCGCGCCGCCGAGGCGATCCGCGCCGCCAAGCGCCCGCTGATCATCGCCGGCGGCGGCGTGCTCTACGCCTACGCCAACGAGGAACTCGCGAAGTTCGCCGAGCTGACCGGCATACCGGTCGGCAACACCCAGGCCGGCGTCGGCGTGCTGCCCTGGGACCACAAGTTCTCCCTCGGGGCCATCGGCTCCACCGGCACGACGGCGGCCAACGCCATCGCCGCCGAGGCCGACCTCATCATTGGGATCGGTACCCGCTACGAGGACTTCACCACTGCCTCCCGGACCGCGTTCCAGAACCCGGACGTGAAATTCCTCAACATCAACGTCGCCGCCCTCGACGCCTACAAGCACGGCACCTCACTGCCGATCGTGGCCGACGCCCGCAAGACCCTGGTCAAGCTGAACCAGGCCCTCGGCGGCTACCGCATCGGCGCGGACCTCGAGCAGCGGATCGCGGCCGAGAAGAAGCGCTGGGACGCCACCGTGGACGAGGCATTCAACACGCGGTTCACGCCGCTGCCGGCGCAGAACGAGATCATCGGCGCCACGAACCGCGCCATGGACGCCCAGGACGTCGTCATCTGCGCCGCCGGCTCACTCCCCGGTGACCTGCACAAGATGTGGCGCGTCCGGGACCCGTTCGGCTACCACGTCGAATACGCCTACTCCTGCATGGGCTACGAGATCCCGGGCGGCCTCGGGGTCAAGCGCGCCGCCCTGGCCGAAGCCGCCAAGGGCGGCACGCAGCGCGACGTCGTCGTCATGGTGGGGGACGGCTCCTATCTGATGATGCACACCGAACTCGTCACCGCCGTCGCCGAGCGGATCAAGCTGATCGTGGTCCTGATCCAGAACCACGGCTACGCCTCGATCGGTTCGCTTTCCGAGTCCCTCGGTTCCCAGCGCTTCGGCACCCAGTACCGGGCGCTGGATGAGGAACACCACAGCTTCGACGACGGCGACCGGCTCCCGGTCGACCTGGCCCTGAACGCCGAAAGCCTCGGCGTGAAGGTGATCCGGATCGAACCGGGGGAGAAGGTCATCGCCGAGCTCGAGCAGGCCATCCGGGACGCCAAAGCAGCCCCCGAACGCGGCGGCCCGATCGTCATCCACGTTGAATCCGACCCGCTGCTGGATGCCCCCAGCTCCGAGTCATGGTGGGACGTTCCGGTCTCCCAGGTCTCCGAGCTCGACTCCACGAAGCAGGCCTTCCAGACCTACACCGACCATAAGGCCCGCCAGCGCAAGCTGCTCGGCTGACCCCCCCTCATCACCACGAACAGCCACAGACCAAGGAAGTCCACCACTATGTCAACGACGACCGTCACCACCATCAGCCACTTCATCAACGGCGCCGAAACCGCCGGTGAGGGCACCCGCACCCAGCCCGTCTACAACCCGGCCACCGGCGCCGTCTCCGCGGAGCTGCGGCTGGCCAACCGGGAAGACCTGGACACCACCGTCGCCGCCGCCCGCGCTGCCGCCGATTCCTGGGGCGACATCTCCCTGGCCAAGCGCACCGCGGTGCTGTTCAAGTTCCGCGAACTCGTCGCCTCCCACGTGGACGAGCTCGCCGAACTGATCACCGCCGAACACGGCAAGGTCCTCTCCGACGCCAAGGGCGAGATCGGCCGCGGACTCGAGGTCATCGAGTTCGCCTGCGGCATCCCGCAGCTGCTCAAGGGCGACTACTCGGACCAGGTCTCCACCGGCATCGACGTCTTCTCCTTCCGCGAACCGCTCGGCGTCGTCGCCGGCATCACCCCGTTCAACTTCCCGGTCATGGTCCCGCTGTGGATGGCCCCGATGGCGATCGCCACCGGCAACGCCTTCATCCTCAAGCCCTCCGAGCGCGACCCCTCCGCCTCGATGCTGCTCGCCAAGCTGTGGAAGCAGGCCGGGCTGCCCGACGGCGTCTTCCAGGTCCTGCACGGCGACAAGGAAACGGTCGACGGCCTCCTGACCCACCCGGACGTGGACGGCATCTCCTTCGTCGGTTCCACCCCGATCGCGAAGTACGTCCACGAGACCGCCACCGCCCACGGCAAGCGCGTCCAGGCCCTGGGCGGGGCGAAGAACCACGCGATCATCCTGCCCGACGCCGACCTCGACAACGCTGCCGACCACCTGGCCGCCGCCGCCTTCGGCTCCGCCGGGGAACGTTGCATGGCCATCTCGGTCGCCGTCGCCGTCGRCGAAGCCGCCGACCTGCTGGTCAAGAAGGTCGAGGAGCGCGCCCTGGCCGTCAAGGTCAACAACGGCACCGTGCCCGACGCCGAAATGGGCCCGGTCATCACGCCGGCGTCCAAGGAACGCATCGTGAAGATCGTCACCGAAGCCGAAACCGCCGGCGCCGCGATGGTGGTGGACGGCCGCGACCTCGTGGTCCCCGGCCACGAAGACGGGTTCTGGGTCGGCCCGACCGTCCTGGACCACGTCACGGCCGGGATGACCGCCTACACCGAGGAAATCTTCGGCCCCGTCCTGGTCGTGGTCCGGGTGGAGGACCTCGACGCCGGCATCGCCCTGATCAACTCCAACCCCTACGGCAACGGCACCGCGATCTTCACCTCTTCCGGCGCCGCGGCCCGGAAGTTCCAGCGCTCCGTCACCGTGGGCATGATCGGCATCAACGTGCCGCTGCCCGTGCCGGTGGCGTACCACTCCTTCGGCGGCTGGAAGGCCTCGCTGTTCGGCGACAAGCACATCTACGGCCCCGAAGGCGTCTCCTTCTACACCCGCGGCAAGGTGGTCACCTCGCGCTGGCCCGAACCGACGCACGCCTCCGGCGCCTCCTACAACTTCCCGTCCAACTGACGCCTCGACTAACCACGATCGACTGCTCCGCAACCCCCGTTTTGAGCGTCCAAAACGGCACCTGCGGAGCACTCGATGAGAAGGAATGGAAATGACAGAGAACAAGCTGATCATCGGCACCGCGCCGGACTCCTGGGGCGTCTGGTTCCCGGATGACCCCCAGCAGACCCCGTGGGAACGCTTCCTCGACGAGGTCGCCGAATCCGGCTACAAGTGGATCGAACTTGGCCCCTATGGCTACCTCCCCACCGATCCGGCCCGTCTCGCCGAAGAGCTCAAGCAGCGCGACCTCAAGATCTCAGCCGGCACCGTGTTCACCGCATTCCACCGCGGGGCCCATCAGTACGACGAAGCCTGGGAGCCGGCCCGCAAGGTCGCCGAACTCACGGCAGCCATGGGAGGCGAACACATCGTGGTCATTCCCGCGATGTGGCGCGACGACGTCACCGGCGAGCCCGTCGAGAGCGGCACGCTCACCGAGAAGGCGTGGAGCGACCTGTTCTCCGGCCACAACCGCATGGGCAAGACCCTCTTGGAGGATTTCGGCCTGAAGCAGCAGTTCCACTCGCACGCCGACTCCCACGTCGGCGCGCAGGAGGACATCGAAACCCTGCTCGCGGCCACGGACCCGAAGTACCTCAACCTCTGCCTGGATACCGGCCACGCCGAATACTGCGGGGCCTCCAGCCTCGACCTGATCAAGAACTATCCGGACCGGATCGGCTACCTGCACCTCAAGCAGATCAACCCGGACATCCTCAAAAAGGTCAACGAGGAAAACATGACGTGGGCCGCCGCCAACCTGGCCGGCGTGATGACCGAGCCGCCGAACGGGCTGCCGGACCTGCGCGCCGTCATCGAAGCCGTGGAGGCGCTCAACCGGCCGATCTTTGGCATTGTGGAACAGGACATGTATCCCGTGGCCTTCGACGTCCCGATGCCGATCGCCAAGCGCACCCGGAACTACCTGCTCTCCTGCGGCTCCCGCACCGCCGTCAACTAGAACTGAGGACAAGATCATGACCAAGACCCTCCGCGTAGCTGTCATCGGCGCCGGCCGTATGGGCGCAGACCATATCCAGCGGCTCAACACCCGCATCCACGGCGCCGAAGTTGCCGCCGTCGTCGACGTCGACCTCGCCCGTGCCCAGGCCGCCATCGAAGGCATCCCCGGCGCCGTCGCCCTCGCCGACGCCGAGGAGGCCCTCAACAACGGCGACGTCAACGCCGTCCTGATCGCCACCCCCGGCTTCCTGCACGAGGACATCCTGCTTAGGGCGATCGCCAAGGACATCCCGATCCTCTGCGAGAAGCCGCTCACCCCGGATGCCGAATCCTCCTGGAAGATTGTCGAAGCCGAGCAGGAGCTGGGCCACAAGCGCATCCAGGTCGGCTTCATGCGCCGCTTCGACGCCGAATACGCCGCCCTCGGCAAAATCATCCGCGACTCCGAACTCGGTGAGCTGCTCATGCTGCACCACCAGCACCGGAACCCCACCACCCCGGCGGGCTTCACCAACGAGATGCTGATCAACGACTCCGTGGTCCACGAATTCGACGCCATCCGCTACTTCACCGGCGAGGAAATCACCTCGGTCCAGGTCCGCCTCGGCAAGGCCACACGGAACGCCCCGGCCGGGCAACACGACCCGCAGCACGTGCTGATCGAGACCGAGTCCGGTGTCCTGGCCGACGTCGAGATCTACGTCAACGCGAAGTTCGGCTACGAGGTGGCCACCCAGGCCTCCTTCGAAGACGGCATCGTCAGCATCGGCGGCGACAAAGGCCCGTACACCCGCAGCAACGGCCGCTGGGGCGGCCACGTCACCCCCGGCTTCGAGGAACGCTTCGGGGCGGCGTACGACGTCGAAATCCAGTCCTGGGTGGACGCCGCCCTGCGCGATGAGATCGGCGGCCCCACCGCCTGGGACGGCTACGCCACGGCCGCCTGCTGCGAGGCCGGCGTCGAGGCGCAGAAGAACGGCGAAAAGGTCGCCGTGAAGCTCAACGCCAAGCCCGCCCTGTACCGCTAAAACCCCGCCGGCCGGCGCCTTCTACTGCAAAGAACGCGCCGGCCGGCCGCACGCCCGCCAGATCCACAATGGAGTGTTCACCGTGAAAATCGCCCTAGATCCCACGCCGTTCCACCACAGCCACGGACTCCTCGAGTTCCCGCGCGTGGTGGCCGACCTCGGCTACAAGTACATGCAGATGACCCCGCACGCCGATTTCATCCCCTTCTTCAACCACCCGAAGGCCGACGACGAGCTCGTGGGCAAGCTGAAGACGGCCTGCAAGGACGCGGGAATCGAAATCGCGTCGGTGCTGCCCGTGCTGCGCTGGTCCGGCCCGGACGAGGACGCACGCGAGGCGGCCGTCCGCTACTGGAAGCGCGCCATCCAGATCACCGTGGACCTGGGCGTTGGCACCATGAACACCGAATTCAGCGGCCGGCCGGAGAAGGCCGAAGAATCCGAGCGGGCCTTCTACCGCTCCATGGAGGAGCTGCTCCCCATCATCGAGCGGGAGGGGATCGACCTGCTGATCGATCCGCACCCGGACGACTTCGTCGAGGAGGGCCTGGCCGCGATCCGCGTGATCCGCGGGCTGAACTCGAAGAATGTTGGCCTGGTCTACGTGGCCTCGCACAGCTTCCACATGAAGAACGCACCGCTGGAGATCATGCGGGCCGCGGGCGACAAGCTGCGCCTGGTCCACGTCGCCGACACGATGGACCACCACGCCTCACACGGCCTGCGCTACATCACCAACCCGCCCGGCAACCCCGTCCGCGTGCACCAGCACCTGAAAATCGGCGACGGCGACGTCAACTGGGACGAGTTCTTCGGCGGCCTGCAGGAGATCGGCTTCCTGGACCGTGAAGATACGGTGATGGTCTCCAGCGTCTTCGCCGAGGACGACAACGCCGCGGACGTCTCCCGGTACCAGCTGGAGACCATGAAACAGCGCGTCGCGAAGGCGAGCCTATGACGGCGCCCGTCGCCGAGGTGACACGGCCCGTCAACCACAAACGGGCCCTCCGGACCGCGACGATCGTCTCCACTTTCGGCGGACTGCTCTTCGGCTACGACACCGGCGTGATCAACGGCGCTTTGCCGTACATGCAGGTGGACCTGGGCCTCACGCCACTGACCGAAGGGCTCGTGACCTCCTCGCTGCTGTTCGGGGCGGCCTTTGGCGCCCTCTTCGGCGGGCGCCTGGCGGACCGCCACGGCCGGCGCAAAATGATCATGGTGCTGGCCGTGGTGTTCCTCGCCGGCACCCTTGCGTGTACCTTCGCGCCGAACACGGAGGTGATGATCCTGGCACGCCTGATCCTCGGCCTGGCCGTGGGCGGGGCTTCGGTGACGGTGCCGGTGTACCTGGCCGAGGTCTCACCGAGTGCCCGGCGCGGACGAATTGTCACCCAAAACGAGCTGATGATCGTCACGGGCCAGCTGCTGGCCTTCATGTTCAACGCCTACCTCGGCAACAGCTTCGGCGAGGCCGGCGGGATCTGGCGCTGGATGCTGGTCATCGCAACCCTGCCGGCGATCGCGCTCTGGGTCGGGATGAACTTCATGCCCGAAAGCCCGCGCTGGCTGGCATCGATGGGCAGCTTCGGCGAAACCCTCAGTGTGCTGCAGCGGATCCGCTCCCAGTCCGAGGCCAGGGCTGAATTTGAAGAAGTCAAGGCCATGGCCGTGGAGGACTACAAGGCCAAGATGGGCTCCTGGAAGGACCTCAGTGTTCCGTGGCTCCGGCACATCTTCGTGGTGGGGATCGGGCTCGCGGTCATCCAGCAGATCACGGGCGTCAACTCGATCATGTACTACGGCACGCAGATCCTCGCCGAGTCCGGATTCGGCCGCGAAGCGGCCCTCACGGCCAACATCGCCAACGGGGTCATCTCCGTTCTCGCCACGTTTCTGGGCATCTGGCTGCTGGGCAAAGTGGGACGGCGGAGGATGCTCATCACTGGCCAGCTCGGCACCACGACGGCGCTGTTCCTGATCGGCGTCTTCTCTCTCATCCTCCCCGAGGGCCCCGCCCGGGGCTTCGTCATCCTGGCCCTGACCGTGACATTCCTGGCCTTCCAGCAAGGTGCAATCTCACCGGTCACCTGGCTGATGCTCTCAGAGATCTTCCCGCTGAAGATCCGCGGCCTGGGCATGGGCGCCTCGGCCTTCGTGCTGTGGATCGTGAACTTCCTGGTTGGCTTCGGCTTCCCGCAGCTCCTCGCCGCGATCGGACTGTCCAGCACCTTCTTCGTCTTCGCTGTGCTCGGCGTCGGGGCCATCGCCTTTGCCGCGAAGTACATTCCGGAGACCAAGGGCAAGAGCCTGGAGGACCTGGAATACTTCTTCAAACAGGCGGCCGCCAGGGAACCGGTCACCGTCTAGCCGCAGTCAAGAAAGCCCTGCACGCACAAGCCCCCCCGGGATTCGTCCCCGGCGGGGCTTTCTGCGTTCTTTCTGCGTACTCGCGCGAGGCGGTTGCCGCGCTAGGCCGCGGCGTGCAGCCGGGGGAGGGCGTCGACCAGCGGCGCCAGTTCGGGGACTTCCTGGGCCTCGGCCAGCGCCCGCTCCAGCGTGGCGTCGTGGACCGGCCTGCTCTGCTCGAGCAGGGCGATGCCGCTGGGGGTGAGCTCGGTGTAAATTCCGCGGCGGTCATCCGCACAGAGGATCCGGGTCAGCAGCCCGCGGTCCTCGAGCCGGTTGACCAGGCGCGTGGTGGCACTCGCGCTCAACGCCGTGGCACGGGCCAGCTGCTGCATCCGCATGTGCCAGCCGTCCTGCCGGCTCAGCGCGTCCAGCACGGTGTACTCCACGACCGAGAGCTGCGCCTCGGCCTGCAAGGACCGCTCCAGCTCGGCCTCGATCAGCCCGTGCAGGGCCGCCAGGGTCCGCCAGCCTTGCGCCCGGACCTCGACGGCGTCGTCCTTGATGCCCATCACGTGTTTCCCTTCAACTCGCGTGCCCGGCGGGGTGGTGACGGGCACATCAAATAATAGTTGCTTGCGCGCTGTATCTGCTTGTGCAAGAATAAATAACGCGTCTGCAACTACTAGCTTACGCGCCATACCCCATCCCGTACAGCTTTGTAAGGAGCACCTCCATGCCTGTTGGCCTGATAGCCCTCGCCCTCGGCGGGTTCGGCATCGGACTCACCGAGTTCGTCATCATGGGCCTGCTGCCGCAAGTGGCCGCAGACTTCCACGTCACCGAGGCGACCGCGGGCTGGCTCATCTCCGGCTACGCGCTCGCCGTCGTGGTCGGGGCGCTTGGTCTCACCGCCGCCGTGACGCGCTTCGAGCGCAAGCCCGTGCTGGCCGTGCTGATGGTGCTGTTTATCGCCGGCAACCTCGTCTCGGCGCTCGCGCCGGATTACTCGGTAATGATGATCGGCCGCATCATTGCCGCCCTCGCACATGGCGCGTTCTTCGGCATCGGCGCCGTCGTGGCCGCCAGCATGGTGGCGCCCACCAAGAAGGCCGGCGCGATCGCGATCATGTTCACCGGCCTGACGGCTGCGAATGTGCTCGGTGTCCCGTTCGGCACCATGCTGGGCCAGGCCGCGGGCTGGCGCTCCACGTTCTGGGCGATCACCGTGATCGGTGTCCTCGCCCTGGCCGGCATCCTCGCCCTTGTGCACAGAACAGGTTCGGGAGACTCAGCCCCTGGTTCTGCCTCCGGCGGTCTGCGCGGCGAGCTCCGTGCCTTCCGGTCCGGACAGGTCTGGCTCTCCATCCTCGTCACCATCCTTGGGTACGGCGGCATGTTCGGCGCCTTCACCTACATCGCCTTCACCCTCACCGAGGTCACCGGCTTCTCCGCCACCACGGTCCCGTGGCTGCTGATCCTCTTTGGCGTCGGGCTCTTCATCGGCAACACCGTGGGCGGCAAGGCAGCCGACAAGAATGTGGACCGCACCCTGCTGGTAGTGCTCGCCATTCTGGTGGTGGTGCTCGTGGTCTTCGCCCTGACCGCCGGCAACCAGCCGTTGACCATCGCCTCCATGGTGTTGCTGGGCGGCTTCGGCTTCGCCACGGTTCCTGGGCTGCAGATGCGCGTCATGAAATACGCCAGCAGCGCTCCCACCCTGGCTTCCGGCGCCAACATCGGCGCATTCAACGTCGGCAATGCCCTGGGCGCCTGGCTGGGCGGCGTCACCATCACCGACGGCCTCGGCTACACCTCGCCCATCTGGGCCGGCGCCGGGATCACCCTGTTGGGCCTGGCAGTGATGGCGTTCGCTGCGGCTCACGCAAAGAAGCACGACGCCGACCTGCCGGGAACCGGCGCATCAACCGTGCCCGCCGTTGCAGCGGCGGAAACCAGCACAGACCTTCCGGTCACCGAGGCTGCAACCGTTGCCCGCTGACCGCTCGAACAGAACAGACCGCCCGACCACAACAACAGGAGACACCGTGAACTCAATGCCCCATATCGTCCTCAACAACGGGGTGCAGATGCCGCAGCTGGGCTTCGGCGTCTTCCAGATTCCCGACGCCGAGACCACCGAGGCGGTAGCAGCGGCGCTCGCGGCCGGTTACCGGAGCATCGACACGGCCGCCATCTACGGAAACGAGACCGGAACTGGCCGCGCGATCGCGGAATCCGGGATCGCCCGGGAGGAGCTCTTCATCACGTCCAAGCTCTGGATCGACGACCTCGGCTACGAACCGGCCCTTGCCGCCTTCGACGCGAGCCTGGACAAGCTGGGTCTCGACTACCTGGATCTTTACCTGATCCACTGGCCCGCGCCGGCATCGGACCGGTACGCCGACTCCTGGTTGGCCCTTGAGAAACTCCTTGCCGACGGCCGGGTCAGGGCCATCGGCGTCTCCAATTTCGAGCCGGGACACCTGCAGCGGCTCATCGACCTGGGCGGAACGGTGCCGGCCGTCAACCAGGTGGAACTGCACCCGGCCCTTCAGCAGCACGCAGTGACGGTGTTCAACGCGGCGCAGGGCATTGCGACGGAGGCCTGGAGTCCGTTGGCCCAGGGTGCACTGCTGGCGGATCCGGCCATCACGGAGATCGCCGCGCGGCACGGCAGAACCCCGGCGCAGGTCATTCTGCGCTGGCACCTGCAGCAGGGGAGGATCGTCATCCCGAAGTCAGTGACGCCGGCCCGGATCCGGGAAAACCTGGAGGTGTTCGGCTTTGAGCTTTCCGCGGGCGAACTGGCGGCCGTGAATGCCCTTGAGCGGAACGGGCGCACCGGACCGCACCCGGCCACGTTCAATGGCTAGCTGTCAGCGCCTGAGCAGCCGAACGGCCTAGCGGCCGAATGGCAGCCGCGGGTCCAGGTCCTGGCCCTCCCAGGTCTGGCGGATCCAGCCGTGGTGCGGGTCATCGCTGATCAGCCAGTCGCGGACCGGGCCAGGGCCGGCCATGACGTTGAGGTAATACATGTCGTAGCCGGGGGCGGCCATGGCGGGTCCGTGCCAGCCGTAGGGCACCAGAACGACGTCGCCGGTCCGGACCTCGGCCGCAACGTCGATGGGCCGCTCGTCGGAGGCGTAGACGCGCTGGTAGCCAATGGCGTCGTCGGCGCCGGGCCGCGGCGGCGCCCCTGGCGTGACGCGGGTTTCGAAGTAGTAGATCTCCTCGAGGTTGGTCTCGCCGTCCTTTTCCTCGTCGTGCTTGTGCGGGGGATAGGAGGACCAGTTGCCGGCCGGGGTGAGGACCTCGCAGACAATGAAGCGGTCCGCCTCCAGCGCGGCGGGGGTGCCGAAGTTGTGGACCTGGCGGGAGCAGTTGCCCGCCCCGCGCAGTTCCACCGGCGTCTCGGCGGCCGTGATGAGGCGGGTCGGGTAGGAAGCTTTGGCCGGCGCGGTGGCCACGGCCACCCGTCCGCCCTCGGCCGAGGTGATGGTTACTGCCTTGCCGGCTCCGGTGTAGAGCACATCGCTGGGGCCGCTGAAGACGCTGTCCCGGCCGGGCAGGGGATAGTCCTGCCCGTCGACGGTCGCCACGAAAGAGCCGTTGAGCGGGATCACGATGCGTTCCTCCGCCGCCGCGTCCAGGCTGACGGTGCCGCCGGCAGCGAGCGTGGCAACCTTCAGCCCGGTATGCGCCCAGCCGTCCACCTCCAGTCCGGAATCGGACGTCCCGATGGAAATGTCCCACTTGCCTTCGGCTGCGGTGCCGAGCGGATAGACCCAGTTGGCCATGGAAGCTGCCCTTTCGTTGTCGCGCCGGAGGCAGGCGCGTGTGTGTGCGGGTTGGAGCCGGTTGCGCCCGTCGCTGGCGCCTAACTCTGGACGCTTACCTCTGGACCAGCGTCATCTCAAAGCTGTAGGAATCCGCCCGGTAGACATGGTGCCCGGTTTCCACCATGCGCCCGGTGTCGTCCACCGCGGTGCGCTCCATGGTCACCAGGGCGGAGCCGGGGGTGGTCTCGAGCAGCGGCGCCTGGTAGTCATTGGCGATCATGGCGCCGATCCGCTGTGAGGCAAGCCGGAAGTTCACGCCGCCGTTGCGGAGGATGGCGTAGAGGCCCTGCGAGCCCAGGCTTGCCTCGTCGATGGCGGTGATGTCGTCCCGCACCCAGTTCTCCATCAGGGCCAGCGGCTTGCCGCCCACTTTCCGGAGCCTGGTGAAGTGGTAGACCTTGGCGCCGGCCGGAAGCTGCAGTGCCGTCCGGATCGCGCCGTCCGCCTCCTCATGCGAGAAGCTGAGCACGTCGGTGGTGGGCTTGCTGCCGTTGTTGCTCAGGTCGTCGTAGAGGCTGGAGAGTTCCAGTGGGCGGCGGACCTGGCTGGACACCACCTGGGTGCCGACGCCGCGCTTGCGGACCAGGAGGCCCGAGCGGACCAGCTCGTCCATGGCTTTTCTCATAGTGGGCCGGGACAGGTTCAGCTGGGCGGCCAGGTCGATCTCGTTTTCCAGCCTGCTGCCGGGTTCCAGCAGCCCGGTGTGGATCGCTGCCTCGATGCCCTGGACCACTTGGTGGTACAGCGGCACCGGGGAAGAGCGGTCGATCCGCAGATTCAGTTGATTCGCCACTGGGCATGCTCCCTTGTGCTCCGCGGCGGTCGTCGTGCCGGCCTGCCCGCGTATGTCAGTGTATGTTCGCTTGATAGGACATACTGCCTTTTTCTGATAGTAGCAGGGCTGCCAAGAGGTGCCAAGGGCTGCTGTGACGGGCCTTGTTTGCGGGGGTCGGGCTGTCGGCGCTGGCCCGTCAAGCCCCGCGAATGGGACATTCCGATCACACTTCGTTACGTCCAAACATCCTAATGTCAGGACAAACTATTGACAACTGTGATTGGAGTCACCATGATCGGTTGTAGATGGCTCATGGACCGACGCGATGAAGCGGCCGGCGTGGCCCGGAATCAAAGGAGATTGATCGTGACCAAGTTCTCGTGGCGGAAGGCGACCCTCGTGGCGGCCGTTGTACCCATGCTGGCCCTGAGCGCGTGTTCGAGCACCGGCGGCAAGCCCGCAGACTCAGGCAATGCGGCTGGCGGAGGCCAGGCAGCCAGCACCTCCCGCATCAAGGTCGCCCTTATCACGCACGCCGCAGCCGGTGACACCTTCTGGGATATTGTTCGCAAGGGCGCCGAGGAGGCATCGGCGAAGGACAACGTTGAGCTCCTCTATACGTCCGATCCCGAAGCCGGGCGCCAGGCCCAGCTCATTCAGCAGGCCATTGACCAGAAGGTCGACGGCATCGCGGTCACGCTCGCCAAGCCCGAAGCCCTCAAGGACGTCCTGAAGAAGGCCTCCGACGCCGGCATCCCGATTGTGAGCCTCAACGCCGGTGAATCGGTCTCCTCCCAGCTCGGAGCATTCACCCACTTCGGTTCCAACGAGCAGCTCGCCGGTCAAGCCGTGGGCACCAAGCTGGCCGCGGACGGCTACAAGCACCCGGTCTGCGTGATTCAGGAACAGGGCCACGTGGGACTTGAAGCACGGTGCGCGGGCGTCAAGGCGAAGGTTCCCGGAACGGAGATCCTTTACGTCGACGGCAAGGATATGACCTCCGTTCAGTCCACCGCGACTGCCAAGCTTCAGGCTTCCAAGGACGCCGACGTCATCATCGGCCTCGGCGCCCCCATCACCCTGACTCTCCTCAAGTCGGTCACTGACGCCGGCAGCTCTGCCAAGGTTGCCAGTTTCGACCTCAACGCGGAGCTCGCCCAGAAGATCGTGGATGGTGCAGTTCTGTTCACCGTGGACCAGCAGCCGTGGCTGCAGGGCTACGGAGCCGTTGACGCCATCTGGCAGAACAAGCGCGGCGGCTTCAAGATCGGCGGCGGCCAGCCTGTGCTGACAGGCCCGGCGGTCATCGACAAATCCAATGCGGCCGATGTCCTGACCTTCGCCCAGCAGGGCGTCCGCTAACAGCCCGCTGGCCGGGCCGGCCCAGGCCGGCCCGGCGGCTAGGAGACTTATCATGACCATCACCCAGACCAAGACAAAGTCGCCGGCGCCCGATGAGCGCGTCGCCAAGCGCAGTCCGTTCCAGAAACTGCTCGGACGTCCCGAGGTCGGTGCCCTGGTGGGCGCGATCGTCCTCTTCATCTTCTTCGCGTTGGTGTCCCCGACCTTTACCCAGCCCGGTGCCCTGGCAACCATCCTGTACGGGTCCTCCACGATCGGGATCATGGCGGTGGGGGTGTCCTTGCTGATGATCGGCGGCGAGTTCGACCTCTCCACCGGTGTCGCCGTGATCACCTCGGCGCTGACGGCGTCGCTGTTCAGCTGGTACTTCACCACGAACGTCTGGGTCGGCGTCGGGCTGGCCCTGGTGGTCTCCCTGTCCGTCGGGTTCATCAACGGCTGGATTCTGATCAAGACCAAGCTGCCGTCCTTCATCGTCACCCTGGCGACGTTCCTGATGCTGACCGGCCTGAACCTGGGCCTGACCCGGCTGATCGGCGGCTCGGTGTCTTCGCCCTCGATCTCGACCATGGACGGTTTCGCATCGGCCCGGGCGGTGTTCGCCTCCTCGGTGAGCGTCGGCGGCGTCGACATCAAGATCACCGTGTTCTACTGGTTCGCGCTCGTCGCGGTCGCGACCTGGGTGCTGATGCGGACCCGGGTGGGGAACTGGATCTTCGCCGTGGGCGGGGACGCGAACGCGGCCCGCGCCGTGGGCGTGCCGGTCAAGGCCACCAAGATCGGTTTGTTCATGGCCGTGGGGTTCTGCGCCTGGATTCTGGGCATGCACAACCTCTTCGCCTTCGACACCGTGCAGTCCGGTGAGGGCGTGGGCAACGAGTTCCTCTACATCATCGCCGCGGTGATCGGCGGCTGCCTGCTCACCGGCGGGTACGGCTCGGCGATCGGCGGCGCGATCGGCGCGTTCATCTTCGGCATGGCCAACAAGGGCATCGTCTACGCGCAGTGGAACCCGGACTGGTTCAAGTTCTTCCTGGGCCTGATGCTGCTGCTGGCCACCATCGTCAACCTCATCGTCAAGCGCCGCGCGGAACTGAAGTAGAAGGGCCCCGGAACCATGAATGCCAAAGAGATCGACCAGCAGACCCTGCTGCAGAACGAAAACGATCCCCTCACCCACACCCCGGTGCACCTGCTCTCCCTCGACGGGGTCGGGAAGCACTACGGGAACATCATCGCCCTCTCCGAGGTCACCATGGCGGTGGACAACGGCCGCGTCACCTGCGTGCTGGGCGACAACGGTGCGGGCAAGTCCACGCTGATCAAGATCATCGCCGGCCTGCACCAGCACGACGCCGGGGTCCTGAAGATCATGGGGGAGGAGCGGAAGTTCAGCTCCCCCCGGGACGCCCTGGACGTCGGGATCGCCACGGTCTACCAGGACCTCGCCGTGGTGCCTTTGATGCCGATCTGGCGGAACTTCTTCCTTGGCTCGGAACTGACGTCCGGCTTCGGCCCGTTCAAGAGCATGGACGTCGAGAAGATGAAGGACATCACGCTCAAGGAACTCGCCGCGATGGGCATCGACCTGCGCGACGTCGAGCAGCCCATCGGCCAGCTCTCCGGCGGTGAACGCCAGTGCGTCGCGATCGCCCGGGCCGTGTACTTCGGCGCGAAGGTCCTGATCCTGGACGAGCCCACCGCGGCCCTGGGCGTGAAGCAGTCCGGCGTGGTGCTCCGCTACATCCTGCAGGCCCGCGACCGCGGCCTCGGGGTCATCTTCATCACCCACAACCCGCACCACGCCTTCCCTGTCGGGGACCGGTTCCTGCTGCTCAAACGGGGCAAGTCGATCGGCTATTACGACAAGAAGGACATCACCCTGGACGAGCTCACCGCCCAGATGGCCGGCGGCGCGGAACTCGCCGAACTCGCCCACGAACTCGAACAACTCGGCGGCCACAGCGACGTCGTCAAGGAAGTCCAGGGCGAAGTCGCCGACGTGTCCCAGACCACCGGCAAGACCTACGGGTAACGGCCGCCCCAACTCCTGAAAGGACAAGCCTTTGGCTTATCTCAACCGCAACGCCTCCGACGCCGTTCTGCCGGTGCGGATCGGACTTATCGGCTCGGGCTGGATGGGCGCCTTCCACGCCGAGAGCATTGCCCGCCGGGTCCCCGGCGCCGTCCTTGCCGCCATCGCGGATCCGAACCTGGAATCTGCCGGGGCGCTGGCTGGCGCCCTGGGCACCGCGAAGGTGACCGCCGACGCTGCCGATCTCCTGGCCGACCCGGCGATTGACGCCGTCGTCATCGCCAGCCCCGCGCGTTTCCATTCCGCCCTGATCGGCCAGGCCGCAGCGGCCGGAAAACACGTCTTCTGCGAGAAGCCCGCCGGTCAGGGGCTCGAGGAGCTCGACGCGGCCCTTGACGCCGTCGACGCCGCCGGGGTGCACTTCCAGATCGGCTTCAACCGCAGGTACGCCGCAGACTTCCAAGCGGCCAAGAAGGACCTCGCCGCCGGAATCGTGGGGCAGCCGCAACTGCTTCGTTCGCTGACCCGGGACCCGGGCACGGGGAGCATCGGCCACGCCGCAAGGATCCCCGCGTGGACCATCTTCCTCGAAACCCTGATCCACGACTTCGACACCCTGAACTGGTTCAACGAAGGCGCCGAACCTGTGGAGGTCTATGCGGTTGCCGACGCGCTTGTGGAGCCGGGACTGCGGGACCAGGGGTTCCTGGACACCGCCGTCGTGACCATCCGCTACAGCAACGGCGCGATCGCCGTCGCCGAGGCAAACTTCAGCGCGCTGTACGGTTACGACATCCGCGGCGAGGTTTTCGGCTCCAAGGGCATGGTCCAGGCCGGCCGCGCCACCGAAACCGCTGCCCGCCGGTTCACAGCCGAGGGGATGTCCGCCGACACCCCACGGCTGAACGTCGAGCTCTTCCGGCAGGCCTACACAGACGAGCTGGCGGACTTCGCCGACGCCGTGCGCGCCCGGCGTGACGGTACCGCTCCGGAGTCGAAGCCCTTCACTCTCACTCCGGGAGCCAGCGACGCCCGGCGCGCACTGGCCGTGGCGCTGGCCTGCATCGAGTCCGTCAAGCGGGGGACCCCGGCAACGGTCAACACAGTGGCCGTCAACGAGAACGTGGTCCTCTGATGCGGCTCGCCGTGTGCGCTGAGATGGTCTTTACGGACTTGCCGTTCACGGAGCGGGTGCGCCGGCTCCACGAGGCCGGCTTCGACGTCGAACTCTGGGACTCGCGGCCCAAGGACATCGGCGCGCTCAAGGCCACCGGGGCGGTGTTCTCCTCCATGACCGGATACAGCTCCGGCAGCCTCGTGGATCCGGACACGGCGGACGAGGTGGTGCGGACCGCCGAGTCCCTGATCCCCACTGCCCTGGAACTTGGCGTCAGCCGGCTGGTGGTCCACCCGGCGGAACTCGTCGACGGCCACGCGGCCCGGCCTGTCTACCGCTCCAGCGGACACATGTGGGCCACCGGCGCCCGGACCCTGGAACGGCTCGGGAAGCTCGGTGAGAAGCACGGGGTGACGTTCTGCCTCGAGAACCTCAACACCATCCGGGACCACCCCGGCATCCCGCTGGCACGGGCCAAGGACACCCTGGCGCTCGTGCAGGCGGCCGGGCACCCGAACGCCAGGCTCATGCTGGATCTCTATCACGCCCAAATGGGGGAGGGGAACCTGGTCGAGCTCGTCCGGAGCGCCCTGCCATACCTCGGCGAAATCCAGGTGGCAGACGTTCCCGGCCGCTGCGAACCCGGAACCGGGGAAATCAACTACGCGGCCGTCGCCAGGGCGCTCGCGGACGCAGGCTACGAAGGAACCGTGGGCATGGAAGCGTGGGCCAGTGGCGACAGTTATGCGGCCCTGGAGGCCTTCCGTGCGGCGTTCACCGTGCCCGCACCAAACATGAGAGTAGAAGTATGAAAGACGTAATCCTTGGACTCGCCGGCGTTGGGCGGATCGGGGTCATGCACGCCAACAACATCGCCGCACTCAACGAGGTCCTGAACCCACAAGGGATCCGTGTCCGCCTCCGCCTCACCGACGTCGCCGAAGAGCACGCCCGGACGGTGGCAAGCGGTCTCGGTGCCGAATTCCTGCCCTCGGTCCAGACGCTGCTGGCCTCGGGGCTGGACGGCCTGGTCATCGCCACCGGAACCGGAACCCACCCCGAGCTCATCAAGGCCGGCGTGGACGCCGGGATCCCGGTGTTTTGCGAAAAGCCCGTGGCCCTGAACGTGGCCGACGCCCTGCCGGTGCTCGACTACATCCGGGACCGGAACGGCGTGGTGCAGATCGGGCATCAGCGCCGGTTCGACGCCGGCTACCTGGAGGCCCGCCGCGCTTACCAGGCCGGCGAGCTGGGCTGGATCCATTCCCTGCGTGCCGTCACGTGCGACATGACGCCGCCCCCGGTCGAGTTCCTGGCCAGCTCCGGCGGGCTCTTCCGGGACTGCTCGGTCCACGATTTCGACATCCTGCGCTGGCTCACAGGCCGCGAAATCGTCGAGGTCTACGCCAAGGGCTCCAACAACGGGGATCCGGCCATCGGTGAGGCCGGCGATGTGGACACGGCCCTCGCGCTGGTGACGTTCGACGACGGCACCGTGGGAACGGTTTCGGCGACCCGCTACAACGGGGCGGGCCATGATGTCCGGCTGGAAATCCAGGGCTCCCGCGGCTCGCTGATGGTGGGCCTGGACGACAAGACGGCATTGGCCTCCGCCGAAGCGGGGATCGCTTTCCCCGCGGGGAAGCCGCATCTGACGTTTGCCGAGCGGTTCGAGACGGCGTACCGTTCCGAAATGGAGGCGTTCGTCGAACTCATCCTTGGCCGCCGGGAGAATCCATGTACTCCGGAAGACGCCGTCGCGGCCTCCCGGGTTGCCGATGCCGCCCAGGAATCGCTGGCCACCGGTGCCCCGGTCAAGGTGACGGTGAGCGTCGGCAGCTGATTACGGACCGGGGCGTCCGGCTCAGGGCCGGGTGCGGCACGCCTCGACGAAGGCCCGGAACGGCGCGAGCCGCTCCCCGGCCGGGAGCTCCAGGGCCTCGGGGTGCCACTGGACCGAGGCCACCCAGCGCTCCGGATCCTCCAGCGCCTCGACGGTCCCGTCCTCGGCCACGGCCGTCACCTGCAACCCTCCGGCCACCCGGGCCACGGCCTGATGGTGGCCGGAGGCGATCTTCACGTTCACGGCACCGGAACCGCCGCCGTAGAGCGCGGCCACCCTGGAGCCGGCCCGCACCGCCACCTCATGCCAGGCCCACGGGCCGGCCCCGTGCACCGGCGCGGGCTCGCGGTGCGCCACCGTCCCCGGCGCCATGTCCTGGATGAGCGTCCCGCCGTAAAGCACATTGAGCAGCTGATGCCCGCGGCAGATGCCGAACACAGGCAGCCCGGCGTCGATCGCAAGACGCGCCACGGCGAGATCCAGCGCGTCCTGGGCAGGGCTGACGTCGTAGCAGACGTCACCGCGCAGCTCGCCGTAGAGGGCGGGGTCGAGGTCCCCGCCGCCGGGAAGGACGACGCCGTCAAGGCAGGCCATCGCCGCGGCGAGGCCGCCGTCGTCGGGCCCCGAAGCGTCGAGCAGCACCGGTTCGCCGCCGCCCTCGCGCAGCAGCCCCACGATGTACTCGAACAATGCGTTGGCTTCCGCCACGCGCGGGTCGGGATCGGAGGAACTGCTGAGGCGGACGGGAACGCCGATGCGCGGCCGGCCGCGAAGGGGGTTGCGGGAAGTCTGCATGCCTCATTCTGCAACACGATCGCGGACTAGGATTACTAGATGAATCCCCGCTATCTCGTGTCCCGCAGCCGGTACATCGCCGCCGCCCCCGAAGCCATCTTCGAGGTGCTCGCCACGCCTGCCCTGCACAGCGTGATCGACGGCTCGGACACGGTCAAGGGCGTCCAGCCGCGCGGGCCCGGACGGCTGTACCTCGGCGCCAGGTTCGGCATGCAAATGCGCATGCGGGTGAACTACAAGATCCTGAACAGGGTCTGCGAGTTCGAGGAAGGCCACCGGATCGCGTGGCGGCACTTCTACGGCCACGTGTGGCGCTACCTGCTGGATCCGGCCACGGGCCCGGACGGTACCCCCGGCACGCTGGTGACCGAGCAATGGGACGCGCGGCGGGTCCGTGGAAAGAGCTTTCTCCGGCTGGCCGGCTACCTGCGCCGCCATCCGGTCAATTTGGAACAGACGCTTGCCAAGCTCGACGCCTACATGGCTGCGCACCCGGACATGGGTAATGTGGATGGCAGCACGAAACGAGACTGAAGGTGGGAACTGGGATGGGCCGCAGGACACTGGTCGACGATCTCGTCGACGGCCTGCTGACCGAAATCCTTGACGGAAAGCTCCTGCCCCACAACCCGATTCCGCCCGAGGCCGACATCGCCAAGGCCTACGGCGTTAGCCGGCTCACCGTGCGTGAGGCCCTCAAAGCCCTCCGGGCGCAAAACATCCTCTATGTGAAGGCCGGCCGGGGAACCTTCGTCAATCCCACGGACAACTGGACCGGTCTGGACGCGATCTTCAAGGCAGCCTCCCATGGCAATGCGGCCGACCAGGTCTCGGTGGGGCTGATTGAGATGCGCCGCATGGTGGAGACCGGGGCCGCGGCGCTCGCCGCCAAACGCTATACCCCGGAGCAGGCCGAGCGCATGCGCGAGTGCATCGCGGACATGAAGCGCTTCCACGACTCCGGCGACCTGGACCGCTTCGTGGAGGCGGACATTGGTTTCCACGACGCCGTCCTGAAGGCGTCCGGCAACCCCTTTGTCCGGGCCCTGTTCGCCCAGCTGGGCCAGCTGCTGTACGTGACCCGGCGCGAAACGTCGGCCGTCGAGGTGATCCAGCAGCACGCCATCGATTACCACCAGCGGGTCCTGGACAGCATTCTGAGCGGCGACGCCGAGCGCTCGCGGCAGGCGATGGATGAGCACATGGACCAGACCAATGCGGACTACGAGCGCTACGTCCGGGGCGCCAAGTCCTGACGTCCGCCTCCGGACTCTTGACGTAATCCGAATCACATTCTAAGATTTTGGCTAGTTCGTGAATCAGATGTCTGACATCTGACTCAACAAGTATCCTGCAGCACACGCTTCCAGGCGGGCAGGATGACCACCCCAATCCACCGCTTTCCTCACCCGGCACAGCCGCAGGGCAGGAAAACATTTAAGAAGGTCGATGATGACTTCATTAACCCCCAAGTCCTTCGGACTCGGCGAACTGGGCGACCGCACGCTCCGCAAGGTCCGCCGCCGCGTCATGCCCCTGATTGTCCTGCTCTACTTCGTTGCCTACCTGGACCGCAACAACGTCGGATTCGCCAAACTCACCATGAGCGAGGACATCGGCCTGAACTCCGCTGCCTACGGTCTGGGCGCCGGCATCTTCTTCCTTGGCTACGCCCTCCTGGAGGTTCCCAGCAACGCCGGCATGTACCGGTTCGGAGCCCGGAAATGGCTGGCCCGCATCCTGATCACGTGGGGCATCTTCGCCACCGCCATGTGCCTGGTGAACGGTGAAACCACGTATTACATTGTCCGGTTCCTGCTCGGTGCCGCCGAGGCCGGGTTCTTCCCGGCGATCCTGTTCTACCTGACGCTGTGGTTCCCTGCCGCGCAGCGCGTCACCGTGCTGGGCATCTTCATCCTTGCCCAGCCCGTATCCAACGCGCTCGGCGCCCCGGTGTCCGGGCTCCTGCTGCAGATGGACGGCGTCATGGGCCTCCAGGGCTGGCAGTGGCTCTACATCATCGAAGGCATCCCGGCGATCGCCCTCGGCCTGCTGACACCCATCCTCATGACGGACCGTCCGCGGGACGCCAAATGGCTCGAAGCCGACGAGCGCAACTGGCTCACCGCCACCATGGACGCCGAACTGGCCGCCAAGTCCCAGTCGGGCAAGCACAACTTCATGGCCGGGCTCAAGGACAAGCGCACCCTGGTCTACTCCGCCCTGTACTTCGGCCTGGTGTGCGGGATTTACGGCCTGGGCCTGTGGATGCCCACCATCGTCGCGGCCCTGGGCAAGTTCTCCACGGCAGAGGTCGGCTTCATCGTCTTCATCCCCTATGCCGTGGCCGCAGTATTCGTCTACTTCTGGAGCAAGCGCGCGGACCGGACCGGCAAGCGTGCCTGGCACGCCTCGGTCAGCATGGTGCTTGCGGGCGTCGGGCTCGTGGCCGCCGGCTACCTGCTCCCGGTCAACCCGATTCTCGCGATGGTCGGTCTGACGCTCTCCGCCATGGGGATCTACGGGGCGATCGCCCCCTTCCTCTCGATGCCCTCCGCGGCGCTGACCGGTGCGGCTGCCGCTTCCGGGCTGGCCCTGGTGAACTCCCTCGGAAACCTCGGCGGCTTCATCTCCCCGTACGCGGTCGGCCTCCTCAAGGACGCCACCGGAAGCAACCAGAGCGGGCTCCTGTTCCTGTCCCTGTGCCTGTGCCTCACGGCCGTGGCCACCTACCTGTACGCTCACCGGCGCCCCGAAGGCGACGCCAGCCTTGACCCCGCGGTCGCAGCGGCTGCCGCCGTCGACCCGGCCAAAGTATCCTGATCCGAACCCCCCGAAGGAATCTTCGTCATGACATCAATTACCACATTCCCCACTGAACGCACCGTGGTCCTGACCGGAGCCGCGTCAGCCCGCGGCATCGGCCGTGCCGCCGCCGACCGCCTGGCCAGCGAGGGCTGGTCCATCGCAATCCTGGACATCAATGCCGAGGACGCCAGCGCCGCTGCGGCCGAAATCGGTTCCAACCGTGCGGTCAAGGCCATCGGCGTCGGTGCGGACGTCTCCGACGCCGCGTCGGTTGACCGGGCCATCACCGAGATCGAGGGCTCGCTGCCCCCGATCGTCGCGCTGGCCAACCTGGCCGGCATCAGTTCCCCGACGCCGTTCATGGACACCACGGTCGAGGAATGGGACAAGGTCTTCGCCATCAACATGCGCGGATCTTTCATCGTTTCCCAGCGCGTGCTCAAGGGCATGATCGAGCGCAAGCTCGGCCGGATCGTGAGCATCTCCTCGATTTCGGCACAGCGGGGCGGCGGCACCTACTCAAAGGTCGCCTACAGCGCCTCCAAGGCCGGGATCATCGGATTCACCCGCGCCCTGGCCCGCGAGGTGGGCGAGTTCGGGGTCACGGTCAACGCCATCGCCCCAGGCCCCATCGACACCGACATCATGGGCGGCACCCTGAGCGAGGAACGCAAGGCGCAGATGTCGGAGGGCATCATGATGGGTCGGGTCGGCAGCCGCGAGGAAGTGGCGGCCCTGATCGCCTTCCTGCTCGGCCCGGACGCCGGTTACATCACCGCGGCCACCTATGACATCAACGGCGGCCTCCAGGTCTCCTAACCCGCACGCACCCCCGTTGCGCTATCACTTTTGGGCCTTCAGATCCCGGAATGGCCACCAAGAGTGATAGCGCAACGGGGGAGCTTGGCCACGGTCTAGGCTGGCTCCATGAACGCCGCCCGCAGCCTTCACCCCAGCCCCCGCACGTTGGAGGTCGAGAGCCTTGCCGGTTTCGACCGGCTGGTCGCGGCGGGGGCGCGCAGCATGCACGGCTGGCATGTCCAGTCGCTGGACCTGCGGGGCCGCCGGGCACAGCTGGGGGCGCTTGAGGCCCAGGGCGCGGTCTTCCTGGGCTGCAGGTTCGACGACGGTGTGGAGGACTTGCTGCGCGGCCGGGGCGCCCTCATCTTTCCCCGGCTCACGGCCGTGCCGTTCAACCCCTACCGCGGGCAGCTGTACACGCCGCAGGAACTCTATTCCGGGATCGCCACCTCACCCTACGAGGACACGCTCGACGCTCGGGTGTACCAGTGGAGCATCCGGCCGGGCCAGCGACGCCGGCTTGATGCGACACTGGCCGCCGCCCTGCATGACCACTCGATCGGCGTGGCCCTCGACGAACTGGCCGGCACCTATCTCCGCGCCGGCCGCACGATGGTGGGGGTCATGGGCGGACACATTGCCCGTCGCGGCACCGCCGTCTTTGAGGGAGCCGCGCTGCTGGGCCGGCTGCTGGCCCGCAGCGGCCGGGTGGTAGCCACGGGCGGCGGCCCCGGGGCCATGGAGGCCGCGAATCTTGGCGCCTTCCTCAGCGAGGCCCCCGAACCGGACTTCCGGCGGGCCCTGGCCGACCTCTCGGCGGTGCCGTCCTTCCGCCCCTCGGTGGCCGCCTGGGCGCGGACGGCCGCGGCGGTCGCCCAACGCCACCCGGAGGGTGTGCCGTCGCTGGGGATTCCCACATGGTTTTACGGCCATGAACCACCGAACTTCTTCGCCACGCATGTGGCCAAATACTTCGCGAATGCCATCCGGGAAGCCATCCTGCTTGAACTGTGCAACGGCGGCATTGTCTTTTTGCCGGGTTCGGGCGGCACGGTCCAGGAGATCTTCCAGGACGCCTGCGAGAACTACTACGCCGCTCCGGAAACCGTCACTCCCATGGTCCTGGTGGGGCACGAACACTGGCTGCGGCGATTCCCGGCCTGGCCCCTCTTACAGAGCCTGGCGTCAGGGCGCCGGATGGAGGGAAGGATCTTCCTGGTCGATACGGTCGAAGAAGCCCTTGAGGCGCTGGAGCGCTAGGGGGTCAGAGATCCTTGCGGCACTGGGCGTGGCCAAGCTCGTAGAGTCCGTTCAGGTCGCCGGCGGCAAGCCCGTCCGGGGCTCCGATCTCGGGGTACATCAGCTGGGCCGGGTCATCGACATGCTCCAGGCCCATCACATGGCCGAGCTCGTGCAGGATCACGGCCGTGGCATAGGCCGCTCCCTCGGAGCGGTCCAGGTCTTCCGCGATTTGCGGGGCATCCAGCTCCAGGCTGCCGGTGACGAAGCTCTTGGGGCCGTCGCCGAAACTGAAGTGTGTGCTTCCGCCTGTGCCGATCACCGGGCCTTTGAGCTGCGGCGCCTGCTCCGGGGTGGTCCAGGCGATCAGCAGCGGCGCCCACCGGTCCCCGTAGAGATCCTTTTGGTAGGGCGCACGTGTGGACGAGGGGGCCTCGGACGTGGGGCCGTCATTGATGAAGGTGATTCCGGTGGCCTCCGAGATCGTCCTGATCGAGTCGTCCACGAGCCGCTCGGCACCCGGCGGGGCCAGGGTGGCATTGATGACGTAGTGCAGCGGGCGGCACGGCGAGTAACCCACCGGAGTGCCGTCGTCATTCGTTGCGAGGAACTTGTACGAGGTGCTGGCGGCCTCCGGTTTCCGGGCCGCGCCGAGGGGGTGGTCCTGCTCCTCGAGCCCGGGCGGGGGAGTGTCCGTCCGGTCTTCGCCGGCCGGCACGGCAGGCTGGCCGGATTTCTGGCCAGCCTGGGGCTGTGCCTGCAGGTCACTGCCTGCTTTGTTTTCTGCACTGTGCCCTGCGTTGTTCCCCGTTCCTCGGGAGACCTCGAAGAGGCCCGTGAACCTCGGATCGCCGTAGACGAGTCCGGCGGTGAGGAAGGCGCCGGCGGCGATCACCGCAGCGGCGGCGAGGTTCCTGATGATCCGCAGAGCGGTGGCTGGCCGGCTGTGCCGAGGTCCGCGGTCCCGAAATTCAGGGCCGTCCACTAGCCAACCACGGCGCCGAAGGCCATGCCCAGCAGGTACGTCACGCCCGCGGCACCCATGCCGATGGCCAGCTGGCGCAGGCCGCGGGTGGCGGGCGAGGTACCGGAGAGCAGGCCCACGACGCCGCCGGTAAGCAGCAGCGCCAAGCCGACGAGGGACGCGGAAACCACCAGTGCGGCGAGTCCTGTCATGCCCAGCAGGAAGGGAATGATGGGCACGATCGCGCCCGAGGCGAAGAAGCAGAAGCTCGACGCCGCCGCGCCCCAGGCGGTGCCGACCGCCTCGTGCTGGTCCTCGCTTTCGGGCAGTTCCGGACGCAGGGACAGGCTGGGATCGCAGTCGCAGTCCAACAGGCCCATCCGCTCCGCGACGCGGTGCTCGGCGGCCTCCCGGGACATGCCGCGGGCCAGATAGACGAGGAGGAGTTCGTTGTGCTCGATATCGAGCAGCGGCGCCGCCGCCAACGTGATCTGGGTGGGTCGGGTCGCGGCGAGGAGCTCCCGCTGCGACCGCACGGAAATGAACTCGCCGGCCCCCATGGACAGTGCGCCGGCCAGCAGCCCGGCGACGCCGCTGAGGAGTACCACCTGGCTGCCCACGCCCGAGGCCGCCATGCCCATGACGAGGGACAGGTTGCTGACCAGCCCGTCGTTGGCGCCGAAGACGGCGGCGCGGAACGTTCCGGCCAGCCGGTTGCGGCCCCGGGTGGCCAGCCCGCGGACCACTTCTTCGTGGATCTGCTCGTCGGCGACCATGGCCGGGGTGGCGAACGATTCGGTGGCGTACGGGGAGCGGCTCTCCGCCCGCTGGGCCAGGGCCAGGACGAAGACCGAGCCGAAGTGCCGGGCCAGGAAGCCCAGGAACCGGCTCCGGAGGGAGGCATGCCGGTCCTTGCCGGCGTGATCGCCCAGCAACTGGAGCCAGTGCGCTTCATGGCGTCCCTCGGCCTCGGCCAGCGCCAGCAGGATGGCGCGTTCCTCCCCGGCGCGGTTCTGCGCCAGGTCCCGGTAGACGGCCGCCTCGGCACGTTCGTCGGCGAGATACTGTCGCCAGCGCTTGATGTCCGCTGCGCTGGGCGCTGCGCTCGCGTCTGTTGCGGGCGACGGGCTCGGTGCGCTGACGGGAGCGGCAGTGGAGGGAGCCGCCCCGGGGCCAGCAGAGGCGTGCGGCGAGGCGGGGCGCGGGTCCGTATCGCGGACCGAAGAGGGCTGTGTCGGGTGGTGCTGCGAAGAATCGTTGCGGTCCGATTCGGTGTGCTGAGACACGAAAAACTCCTGGGTTTGGTCGGGCATGGTCCGGCCCCATTGCGACTCCAGACTACCCCGTATTTCCGCGCTTTTCCGGCTGGCAATCCTCAGTGGAAAGTTTAGGGAGGCCGTAACTGCCCTGCTCCGGCGGGCCCGCCCGCAGCCGCTTTCCGGCAGCAATTGTGAGCCCTTGACCGCCCGGGTCCGCGGTGTTCGAATGAAACCCAGGGCGGGCTCCCCGGGGCCTTGCCGCCACCGAAGCCGCATGGAGGTTGCATCATGGATAGCACCGCATCACATCCCATCCAGCCGGCCCGGGAGTCACTCGAGTCCGATCCCGCCTACGACTACGCCGAGGACGCGCCCGTCAGTGATGCCGCGGAGACCGAGGACGAGGAGCTTCTCGAAGAGGCCGACCGGCTCGTTCCCCTGGACGCGGAAGACTTCCTGGGCGACGAGAAGCCGGTGGTGCCCGTGGAAGGTGAAGAATTCCTTGCGCCGGAGGAAAATGAGTGATCCTCCCGCGGCCCGTTAAGTTGCCTGAAGGCCGACGGCGGCGCCCCCGAATGGGGAGCGCCGCCGTCGACCTTTAACTTGCGGTCAAGACCCTGCCGGGCCTGGGCCCTAGTGCGTGAGGGCCGGGGCCTTTTCTTCCTCGGCCGCGCGGCCGGCGACACGCCGGCGCCAGTTCTGCATGACCGCGGGATCCGTCGGCTTGGTCAGCAGCGACACCGCGATGTAGACGACCGCGGAGGCCGCCAGGCCGTAGTAGATCGGCTCGTTGGCGTAGATGCCGTCCAGCGGAACCTCGGCGTTGATTTCCAGGATGATCATGGTGCCGAGCGTGATGACCGAGCCCACCGCCATGGACGCCGCGGCGGCGACGCCGGTGCCGCGCTTCCAGACCAGGCCGCCAAGGATGGCCACGAGCAGGCCGCCAACCAGGATGTCGTACGCAATGGTCAGGGCCGCGACAACGTCCTTGGTGACGATGGCGATCACGATTGCCACGATGCCCAGGCCCAGGACCCACATGCGGTTGGCCTTGACGTCGTGTTCCGGGTTGTCGGTGTCATCGGTGTTGACCGTCTTGCCGAACCAGCCGGCAACGAACGGCAGCACATCGGCGCGGGCCACGGTGGCGGCCGCGATCAGGGCGCCGGAGGCGGTGGACATCATGGCGGCGACGGCGGCGGCCAGCACGAGGCCGCCGATGCCGATGGGCAGCAGGTGGGTGGCGACCTCTGCGTAGACGACGTCCTTGCCCAGGGCCTTGACGTCGATCTGCGGCAGGGCCACCCGTGCGCCGAGGCCGATCAGTGCGCCGGCTGCGCCGTAGAGGATGCAGTAGATGCCGGCCGTGGCGCCGCCCCAGCGGGCAACTTCAGGCGTCTTGGCGGTGAACACACGCTGCCAGATGTCCTGGCCGATCAGCAGGCCGAGGGTGTACACCACAAAGTACGTGATGATCGTCTGGGCGCCGATGCCGTCGATCTGGAAGAAGGTGGCGTCCACCCGGCTGCGGATCCCGTCGAGGCCGCCGGCGGCGTTGAGCGTGAACGGCAGCATCAGGAAGAAGATGCCGACCGTCTTGATAACGAACTGGACCTGGTCGGCCAGCGTGATGGACCACATGCCGCCGATGGTCGAGTACACCAGCACGATTGCCCCGCCGACGGCGATCGCGAGGGCGCGGTCCCAGCCGAAGAGCACCACGAAGATGGTGGCGTAGGCGCCCGTGGAGGTGGCGCAGAGCATCAGCGTGTAGGCAAGCATGACGATGCCCGAGGTCTGCGTGGCGTTGCTGCCGTAGCGCAGGGTCAGCATCTGGGAGACGGTATAGATCTTCAGCTTCTGGATGGTGCTGGCGAAGAGCAGGCTCAACAGCAGGACGCCGGCGCCGATTGCGACGACGAGCCACATGCCGGAGATGCCGAACTTGTAGCCCAGGCCCACGCCGCCGACGGTCGAGGCGCCGCCCAGGACGACGGCGGCCATGGTGCCGGTGTAGAGGAACGGACCGAGGCGGCGGCCGGCCACGAGGAAGTCGCTATTGTTCTTGGTGCGGGACTTGCCCCACCATCCGAACGCCAGCATGGCGGCCAGGTACACCACCACGATTGCGATGTTGACGAAAGTTGCGTCCATATAAAGGCTCCTTGGAGCTGGTTGACAGCGGATGCGGGCCTGCCGGGCCTCAACAGTATGTTCGGCAAGGCCGCTGCTGCGGGAAGTGGTTAGAGGAGGATTTCCGTCGGAACCCCCAGTTTTGCCTTATAGGCAACACATGTTGCCCAGAAGAGTATGCTGTGACTCCGGTAACAGTCAAGACGCCGGGCGTGGTGCCGCCGCCTCCGCGTCACGAAGGCCCGCTCCCGCTAGGATTGCTCCAATGATGGGGCCAAGCGGCCGGCCGTGAAAGGTTCCTAAATGAAGGCACTACCAGTTGAACCGAGCAATGTTCCCGTTGCCATCGGTTCGCGGATCCGCGCCGCCAGGCAGTCCCAGCGGCTCACCATTGAACAGGTCGCAGACGCCACCGGGCTCACCAAGGGATTCCTGAGCCGGGTCGAGCGGGACCTGACCTCGCCCTCGGTTGCCTCCCTGGTAACGCTGTGCCAGGTCTTGTCCATCTCTATCGGCGACCTCTTCGCCGCCCCCGAAACGCACCTCACGAAGCAGAGTGAGGGCCCTCGAATCTCCCTCGGCGGCGAGGGGATCGTCGAGCGGCTGCTGACCGCGCGCTCCGAGCGCCGCGTCCAGATCATCCAGGCCGTGATCGAGCCGCGCGGGCGCGGCGAGTCCGAACTCTATGCCGTGGACTGCGACGTCGACGTCCTGCATGTGGTCAAGGGAAGCATCCGCCTGATCCTCACGAATGAGGAATTCGAGCTCAGCACCGGAGACACCGTAACGTTCCCCGGCCGGGAACCCCACACCTGGGTCAATCCCACGGACGACGCCGTCGAGGTGCTGTGGGTGCTCGTGCCCGCCGCCAGCCGCTGAAGGCATGAACGCATCCGTAACCACCGCAAAAGTATCCGCACGGCGCACGCCGGAGATACACAGGACGAGCGGAATCCGCTCGCGTCATCAACTGGGGGATCCATGAACCGCAACAACGTCTTTCTGTCCCTGGCCGTGGCCGCCGCGCTCGCGGCCGCCCTAGGCCTGAGCTCGTGCGCCGCCGCGGGCCAGCGGGCCGGCGAAACGGCAAGCGGTCCCGCCAGTGAATCCGCGGCCCCGGCGCAGCAGGAACCCGGTGCGGCCGCCCCGACCGCCTCCTCTGCCGCTTCGGCGCTGCCCTCGGCTGCCCCGAGCGCCTCCGCTACCCCCGTCCCGGCCGCGCCCACGGCCACGGCCAGCGCGGTGGCCGGCGTGAAAACCTTCACCTTCCCGGACGGGCACCTCTCCTTCTCCTATCCGAGCGGCTGGTCCGTCCGGTTGGTGGGCTCGCCCGAGAATGCGGCCAAGCTGCGGGGCCTGCAGGCGGTCATCGCCGACGCCACCGGCAACGAACTGGCTTCCATCACCAGCAGCACCAGCGCCAGCAACGCCTCCGGCCCGGTGGCCCGCACCGTGCTGGACACCGCTCCGGTGCCGGGGCTGAAAGATGTGGACGGCGAACAGCTGGCCTTCGGCTTCGCGTTCGATTCCCTTGCCGACCAGTCCGATTTCCACATGAGCGTGCGCAAGCAACGCGACTTCGCGCCCGCGGTCTCTGACTCCGGCTCCGCCTACGTCAGCTTCGCCAACGGCGGGGCGGAAGCCAGGGTGCTCTTCGGCAGCCCGGCGTTTGCCTCCGTCGACGCCGCCAAAGCCTGGATGACCACGGAGCAGTACAGCCAGCTCAAGCGCCTGCTGCTCACCCTCAAGTACAGCTGACCTCCCTTTCCTTGGTGAGATCGGGCGCGGTGAGATGTACGTCACATCCCGGCAATCTGCCGGAAACGGCAATTTAATGCCCGGAGCCGGCACGTAACGTGCCCGCAAGAATGGGAAAGCCTTCCCGAAACACGCCGTGAGTAGCGTCAACGGCGGGGGGACGCTCGTCAGTCCCAAACATCACATGGTCTCGCCGCATCGGCGCCCTCGCAGCGCCGGCACTCGAGGAAGGCTCCCGCTATGAAGTTCTCTGTGCTTGCAGTAGGAATGGCAACAGATCCGCAGGTCCTTGACCCCGGATCGACCGCGTGGATGCTCACGGCGTCCGCTCTGGTCCTCCTGATGACCCCCGGGCTTGCGTTCTTCTACGGCGGGCTCGTCAGAATGAAGTCCGTCCTCAACATCATGATGATGAGCTTCGGCGCCATGGGCGTGGTGGCCGTCGTCTGGGCCCTGTGGGGCTATGGCCTGGCCTTCGGTCCGGATGCGCTGGGCGGCTTCGTCGGGGATCCCTTCACCAACTTCGGCCTGAGCGGGCTGACCACCAGCATCGGCTCCAAGGCGGCAGGCCTGCCGGACATGATCTTCGTCGGCTTCCAGGCCACGTTCGCCATCATCACCGTCGCACTGATCAGCGGCGCGGTGGCCGAGCGCGTCAGGTTCGGCCCCTGGCTCCTCTTTGCCGCCCTTTGGGTCACGCTCGTTTACGCGCCGATCGCGCACTGGGTCTGGGGCGGCGGCATTTTCGGACCTAACGGCATCATCGGCAGCAAGATCTCGGCCCTCGACTTCGCCGGCGGCACGGTGGTCCACATGAACGCCGGCATTGCCGGACTGATGCTTGCCGTGGTTCTGGGCAAGCGGCTCGGCTTCATGAAAGACCCCAACATCCGCCCGCACAACCTGCCGTTCGTGATGCTCGGCGCAGGGCTGCTCTGGTTCGGCTGGTTCGGCTTCAACGCCGGCTCGGAACTCGCCGCCGACGCCACGGCCGCCCTGGCCTGGACCAACACGCTGCTCGCCACCAGCGCCGCCCTGCTGGGCTGGCTGCTCGTGGAGCGGCTGCGCGACGGGCATGCCACCTCGCTCGGCGCCGCCTCGGGAGCCGTCGCGGGACTCGTGGCAGTCACCCCGGCCTGCGGATTCATCGACCCCATCGGCGCCATCCTGATCGGCGCGATCGCCGGGGCCGTCTGCGCGCTCGCCGTCGGGCTGAAATTCAAGATCGGACTCGACGACTCCCTGGACGTCGTGGCCGTGCACTTCGTCGGCGGCCTGTGGGGGACCCTGGCCCTCGGATTTTTCGCGCTTCCGTCCACCAAGACGGCCGGCGGCCTGTTCTACGGCGGCGGCCTGGCGCAGTTCTGGCCACAGATTCTCACCGCCCTGATCGTCACGGCATGGAGCGCCGCCATGACCACACTGATTGGCTTCGCGATCCACAAGAGCATAGGCATGCGCGTTTCCGAAGCCGACGAGCTCTCCGGCATTGACGTGACGGAGCACGCCGAAACGGCGTATGAGCTCCTCATGGTCGGCGGCAGCTTCCACCCCGGTGACCCGCATGCCCGGACTGATGCGGCCGAGGCCCACGCGACGGCCCACGCCGGGACCCCGGCCGAAGCCCCAGCCGGGACCAAAGCCGAGGCCGAGGGTGAGGCCGTCCGCGGCAGGGTGTCGTCATGAAGCTCGTCACGGCGATTGTGCGGCCGGAGCGGGTCGCGGCCGTTAGCGCGGCCCTGGAGCGGGCCGGGGTCAACGGCCTGACCGTGAGCCAGGCCAGCGGCTACGGCCGGCAGCGGGGCCATACCGAGGTGTACCGGGGCGCTGAATACAGCTCGGACCTGCTGCCCAAGGTGCGGCTCGAAGTCCTGGTCGACGAGGGCGCCCTCGGCGCCGTCATGGCTGCCATTGAAGAGGGCGGGCGCACGGGCCGCTTCGGCGATGGCAAGATCTGGATTATCGAGGTGCGCGACGCCGTCCGCGTCCGCACGGGGGAGCGGGGCGCGTCGGCCATCGCCTGAGGTTGGTAAACAACTGATGCGCAATACGAAACTTCGAGTGTATGATGGCTGTCACAACCGTCGGTCAATCCTCGAAGGAGAGGCTTCTTTTGGAAGAGCTGCGCATCGAGGCCAATGGCAACCTTGGCCCCATCGATTCATCCCGCGTCCCACGCTACGCCGGGGCTGCCACGTATGCCCGCCTGCCGCGCCTGGACCAGGTGGCCAAGGCAGACGTCACGGTGGTCGGCGTGCCGTTCGACACCGGCGTCTCCTACCGCCCCGGCGCCCGCTTCGGGGCCAACCACATCCGCGAGGCCAGCCGCCTGCTGCGGCCGTACAACCCGGCCTGGGACGTCAGCCCCTTCGAGAACATCCAGGTTGCCGACGCCGGCGACATGGCGGTCAACCCCTTCAACATCAACGACGCCATCGAAACCATCCAGCAGAACGCCTTGGACCTGACGGCGTCCGGCAGCAAGCTCGTCACCCTCGGCGGCGACCACACCATCGCCTTGCCGCTGTTGCGCGCCGCCGCCGAGCGCGCCGGCGGCCCCATAGCCATGCTGCACTTCGACGCGCACCTGGACACCTGGGACACCTACTTCGGCGCCGAGTACACCCACGGCACACCCTTCCGCCGCGCCGTCGAGGAAGGCATCCTGGACACCGAGGCCATCAGCCACATCGGAACCCGCGGTCCGCTCTACGGCAAGAAGGACCTCGACGACGACCACCGCTTCGGCTTCGGCATCGTCACCTCCGCCGACGTCTACTACCAGGGCGTCCTGGAGACGGTCGCCAAGGTCCGGGACCGGATCGGCAACCGCCCGCTCTATATCTCAGTGGACATCGACGTCCTTGACCCCGCGCACGCCCCGGGCACCGGCACGCCGGAAGCCGGCGGCATCACGAGCCGCGAGCTGCTGGAAATCATCCGCGGGTTCCGCGGCATGAACCTCGTCGGTGCCGACGTCGTCGAGGTCGCCCCGGCCTACGACCACGCCGAGATCACAGGCGTGGCGGCAAGCCACGTCGCCTACGAACTCGTAACACTGATGGCGGACCGCGCCGTCGAAGGGGACCGCTTCGGCGCCCCGAACGGCTACGCTGCCCAGGCCCTCGGCCAGGAATCCCGCCGACCCGCCGGCTTCAGCTCCTTTGTGGCTTCGCCGGTGGCTTCGCGATGACCGGCGTGCGCAACGGCGGGGACCTCGTCGTCGAAACCCTTGAGGCACTCGGCGCCAAGACGGTCTTCGGCATCCCGGGCCAGCACGCCCTGGGCCTGTTCGACGCGATGGGCCGCGGGAACCTGCACTTCGTCTCCTCCCGGGTCGAGAACAACTCGGCCTTCGCCGCCGACGGCTACTCCCGCGCCACCGGCGAAGTCGGCGTGCTGTTCCTGTCCACCGGCCCGGGCGCGCTGACGTCCCTGGCCGGGCTGCAGGAGGCCTACGCTACCGGCGTTCCCATGGTGGTCGTGGCCAGCCAGATCCCGCTCGAGGGCCTTGGCGCCCGGCGCAAGGGCATGCTGCACCAGCTCGATGACCAGAAGGCCTCGGCCGCGAACGTCACCAAGTCCCAGCGGCTGATCCAGCACGCCTCCGGCATCCCCTCGGCCATCCAGGATGCCTGGACCGAGGCGATCTCCTCGCCGCAGGGCCCCGTGTGGCTCGAAATCCCGCAGAACGTCCTGCTGGACCCCATCATGGTGCCTCCCGTGGAGGACGCCCTCGCCGAAGCGGCTGACAACCCGCCCCGCGTGGAGCTGGTTCGCGAAGCCGTGAAATGGCTATCGACGGCGGAACGTCCCGCCATCATCGCCGGCGGCGGCACCCGCCGGGGCCATGCCGAAAAGTCGCTGCTCTCGATTGCGGAGAAGCTGCGGGCGCCGGTCATCTGCACCCCGGGCGGCAACGGCGCGTTCCCGTGGAACCATGAGCTCTCCCTGCAGTCCTGGATCGAGGACCAGTACATGACGGAGGTGCTCGAGGACGCCGACGTGTTGATCGTCATCGGCTCCTCCCTGGGCGAGGTCACCTCCAACTACTTCACCTTTGAACCGCGCGGCCGGATCATCCAGATCGACGCCGAGCCCCGCGTCCTGGAGTCCAACCGCCCGGGACTGGGCATCCGGGCGGACGCCGGCCAGGCCCTGGYCGCCCTCGACGCCGCCCTGACTGAACCGCACGGCGAACGTGCCGACTGGCACGGCACGGCTCCCGAGGTACTCGTCAAGGACACCCTGGCCAAGGTCAAGGCCCGGCTCGAGTCCCAGGACCTCGGCAAGGAACTGAAGTTCATGGCCGACATCCGCGAGGCCGTTCCCGCGGCCATGCAGACGTTCTGGGACATGACCATCTCGGCCTACTGGGGCTGGAGCTGCTGGGATGCCCGCGACGGCCAGTTCCACTCCGCGCAGGGCGCCGGCGGGCTGGGCTTCGGCTTCCCCGCGGCGATCGGCGGCGCCGTCGGGCTCGAAACCACCGGCGCATCCGCCGGCGCACCTGCCGGACACGCCAGAGTGCTGGCCGTCTCCGGCGACGGCTCGGCGATGTACTCCATCTCCGAGCTCGCCACCGCCAAGCAGCACAACGTCCCGGTCACCTGGCTCATTGTGGACGACGGCGGCTACGGCATCCTGCGCGAATACATGGTCGGCGCCTTCGGCAAGGCCACGGCCACTGAGCTCGCCCGCCCCGACTTCGTCAAGCTGGCAGAGTCCTTCGGCGTCCCGGCCGTCCGGGTTGCCCCGGAGGACGTCGGGGACGCCCTGAAGGCGGGCTTCGCCGCGGACGGGTCTGCCCCTCACCGCGAGGGGCAGACCCGGCCGGTCCGCGTTTGCTATTTAAGGGTCTTCCGAGGCCGCGCGGCACCTCCCACGAGAGAGTTAGTTTCCCGAAGTAACCATTTTCGTATATAGTTGCCTAGGGCAAACAAAAGAGGGGTGTCCATCATGTCAGTTGAATCCAACGCTGCAGCCAGACTCGTTTACCAGATCTTCGATCTGCAGCGCGCGGTCCGTTGCGTTGCCGCCGCCAGCCTGCGCGGGCAGGACACCGGAGTGGCGCTTCAAGGCGTTCTGCGCTTTGTGGGGGAGGGCGAATCCCGGGCCACGCATCTTGCGGAGCGGCTCGGCGTCAGCGCCCCGGTCCTCAGCCGGCACATCGCCGACCTCGAAGAGCACGGCTATGTGGTCCGCCGGCCGGACCCGGAAGACGGCCGCGCGCAGCTGATCGCCCTGTCTGCCGCCGGCACGGAGAAACTGCGTCTCATCGAGGACCAGCGGACGGCCACCATCCAGGACCTGCTGCAGGACTGGAGCCAGGACGACGTCGAACTGACGGCGCGCACCCTCGAAAAACTTGCTGAGTCCCTCAGGACCTCAGCCCGGGCAACGACGGCCGGACCCACGAATACGACCGAAATTGTTGAGGAGTAGATATATGGCTAGCCACGCCGCCGCCACAGGGCCGTCCCCGGCCCCGTCGGACGTTCCGCAGGGGGCATCCCGCGCATCCCAGACCGCCGCAGAACCTGTGGCGATGACCCACCGCCAGATCATGGAGGCCCTCACCGGGCTGCTGGCGGCGTTCTTCACCGCCATCCTGAGCAGCACGATCGTCGCCAACGCGCTGCCCACCATCATGTCCGAACTCAAGGGCACCCAGACGGACTTCGCCTGGGTGATCACCGCCGCGCTCCTGGCCAACGCGGCAACCACCCCGATCTGGGGCAAGCTCGCGGACCTCTTCAACAAGAAGGTCCTCGTCCAGCTGAGCATCGTGATCTTCGTGGCGGGCTCCGTTATGGCCGGCCTGTCCGAGACCATCCCGCTGCTGCTGACCGCCCGTGTCATCCAGGGCATCGCCATGGGCGGCCTCACCGCCCTGGCCCAGGCCATCATCGGCTCCATGATTCCGCCGCGCGACCGCGGAAAGTACTCCGGCTACATGGGCGGCGTCATGGCCGTGGGCACGGCAGGCGGCCCGCTGCTCGGCGGCTTCATTGTCGACAGCCCGCTGGGGTGGCGCTGGACCTTCTTCGTCTGCGTCCCGCTCGCCGTGGTCGCGCTCATCCTGCTGCAGGTCACCCTCAAGATCCAGCACGTCAAGCGCCCCGCCAAGATCGACTGGCTCGGCTCCATCCTGTTGACCTCCGGCGTCAGCCTGCTGCTCATCTGGGTCTCCTTCGCCGGCAATCCCGACTACTACGACTGGTGGTCGTGGCAGACGGTCGCCATGGTGGGCGGCGGCATCGTGCTCCTTGGCCTGCTCGTGCTGGTGGAATCCAAGGTCGCCCAGCCCATCATCCCGCTCAAGATCATCTCTGAGCGGACCACCGCCCTCGCAATCCTCGCCTCGGTGGCCGTCGGAGTGGGCATGTTCGGCTCCTCGACCTTCCTTGGCCAGTACTTCCAGGTGGCACGCGGCGCCACCCCCACCGAGGCCGGCCTGCTCACGCTGCCCATGATCGCCGGCAACCTCATCGGGTCGGTCGCCTCCGGCATGCTGATCAGCCGCACCGGCAAGTGGAAGCGGTACCTCGTGGCCGGCGCCATCCTGCTGATCGGCGGCCTGGGCCTGGCCGGCAGCATGGACCACACCACTGACCTGTGGATGACCGGTATCTACACCGCCATCCTCGGCGTCGGCCTGGGCCTGCTGATGCAGAACCTCGTCCTCGCCGTCCAGAACACGGTCCAGGCCAAGGACATCGGCACGGCCAGCGCCTCTGTGGCCTTCTTCCGGTCCGTCGGCGGTGCGATCGGCGTATCGGTCCTCGGCGCCGTGCTGGGCAACCGGGTCAAGGAGCTCGTCGTGGAGGGGCTGGCTTCGGCCGGCATCCAGGTTCCCGCCGGATCCGCGGGGGCCAGCATGGACCTCAAGGACATGCCGGCACCGATCCGCGACATCATGCGTGCCGCCTACGGCGACGCGATCGCCGAGGTCTTCCTGATCTCCGCAGTCGTCGGACTCGTGGCGCTGGTGGCCATCCTGTTCATCAAGGAACGCCCGCTGCGCCGCACCGTCGACGTCCGGCCGGAACCCGCCGAACTCGCAGGGGACGCCCCGGATGCCGGGATGGCCGCGATGGCCGGTGCCACGGCCCCGGCTCTGGGGAACACGGGTTACACAGGGAACGACGCCGCCGAGGAAGCTTCGCCCGCCGGAACCGGCATCGTTGACCTGGACCGGGAATTCATCGAGGTGCTCAGCCGGGAGCGCGCCGAATCCCGCTTCCCCGATGCCGCCCGCCAGCGGACCCGGACCTTGGTGGCCGAGGACCGGCCCGAAGCCGCCGACGTCGTACCTGTGATGCTCCAGACCCAGAGGCTCCTCGCGGAGCAGCAGCTGCTGCTGGCGGACGCCCTGCGCGCGGTGCACGAGCAGGCCGCCGAGCAGCGTGCGATCGCCGCGGAACAGGCCCGGGTTGCCGAGGAGCTCACGGCCCTGCGCCGGCAGCTCGCCAAGCAGCGCAAGATGCAGCGCGCGGCTGCCGACTACATCGCCACCCACGGCCGGCACCGGACCGAGTAGCGCCGGCTCACAGTACCGGACCGCAGAGGCTCCGCGGCCGCCCGAGGGGCGGCTGCGGGGCCTTCGTGCGGCGAGACGGTTGCGGGGGAGACCACAGCAGCCGCTTAAGTACGCCGTTTGGATGATATTGAGCTCCCGATGTTCCTCCCGGGCGAGGGTTTTCGTAGAGTTGGGTGGCTAAGGCTGTCGGTCCCATGGGCTAGTCTCCAATCAGCCTTCCAATAATCTTCACTATTTAGCTCTCCCATACTTTGCTCTCCCCATAATTTGGTCTCCCTATAATTCAGTCTTCGTAAGGACTCGTGGGCATGCTCGTTACCCTCATGCGGCGCTATTCCAAGCCGTATCTGCCATACATCGCGGCTGTGGTCATCTTCCAGCTGGCCTCGACCATCGCGGCTCTGTACCTCCCCAGCCTCAATGCCCAGATCATCGACGAGGGCGTCTCCCGCGGCGACACGGACTACATCTGGCGCACCGGCGGCGTCATGCTCGGCGTCGCGCTGATCCAGGTGGCCACCGCGATCGCCGGCGTCTACTTCGGCTCGAAGGCGGCGATGGCGTTCGGCCGGGACCTGCGCCGCGGCGTGTTCCGCAAGGTGAGCAGCTTCTCGGCGCGGGACGTCAACCTCTTCGGTGCCCCCACCCTGATCACCCGGGGCACCAACGATGTGCAGCAGGTCCAGATGCTCATGCTCATGGCGCTGAACTTCATGGTGGCCACACCTATCATGTGCATCGGCGGGATCTTCATGGCCCTGCGCGAGGACCTCAACCTGTCCTGGCTCGTCTGGGTGTCCGTGCCCCTGCTCGTGGTCGTGGTGGGCTACCTCGTGGTCCGCCTCATGCCGCTCTTCCGTTCCATGCAGGAGAAGATCGACCGGCTCAACGGTGTCCTCCGCGAGCAGATCATCGGCATCCGCGTGGTCCGGGCCTTCGTGCGCGAACCCCACGAGGCCGAGCGCTTCGGCGCGGCCAACCAGGACCTCACCGACGTCTCGCTGAAGATCGGTTCCCTGTTTGTCCTGATGTTCCCCGCCATCGGCATGATCCTGCACATCTCCACGGCCGCCGTGCTCTGGTTCGGTGGCCAGCGCGTCGATGCCGGCGAGATGCAGGTCGGCTCCCTGACAGCCTTCCTCCAGTACCTCCTGCAGATCCTCATGGCCGTCATGATGGGCACCTTCATGGCCATGATGATTCCCCGCGCCTCGGTCTGCGCCGACCGGATCGGTGAAGTGCTCGACGTCGAACCCTCCATCCACGAATCGCTCACCCCGGTGGCGCCTGCGGCAAAGGCCGGCCGCGTCGAATTCCGCAACGTGACCTTCGCCTACCCCGGCGCCGAGGCTCCCGTGCTCAGCAACATCAGCTTTACGGCCGAGCCCGGACAGACCGTGGCGATCATCGGCTCCACCGGCGCCGGCAAGTCCAGCCTGCTGGCCCTGCTCCCGCGGCTCTACGACGCCGAGTCGGGCGAGGTCCTGCTCGACGGCGTCCCCGTCACCCAGCTGGACCGCGCCGAGATCACGCAGCGCGTGGCCATGGTGCCGCAACGGCCCTACCTGTTCTCCGGAACCATTGAGCACAACCTTCGCTTCGGCAAGCCCGAGGCCACGGACTCGGACCTGTGGGAGGCGCTGACGGTCGCCCAGGCCGCGGAGTTCGTGCGCGAAAAGAAGGGTGGCCTCGCAGCGCGGATCGCCCAGGGCGGCACCAACGTCTCCGGCGGCCAGCGGCAGCGGCTGTGCATCGCCCGCGCGCTCGTCACCGAACCCAAGGTCTTCCTGTTCGACGACTCGTTCTCGGCCCTTGACGTCGCCACCGACGCCAGGCTCCGCCGGGCGCTCAAGGCCAAGACGGCCGATGCCACGGTGATCATCGTCGGCCAGCGGGTGTCTACCATCGCCGATGCGGACCAGATCCTCGTGCTGGACAACGGCAGGATCGTGGACCGCGGAACACATGAGGAGCTGTTGGAAAGCTCCAGCACTTACCAGGAAATCGTCGAATCCCAGCTGAGCGCGGAGGCAGTGGCATGAGCACCAACGAGAAAGTCTCCACCACGCCGGCCACCGCAGCCGGCCAGGCCGCTGCCGATACGGACGCCACCGACCTGATCGAAGATGACTTCATCGAGGAGGAGTACACGCCCGGCGAGGCCGACGGCGGCATGTTCGGCGCCGTGCCGGCCAAGAAGGCCCAGCACTTCTGGCCCTCGGCCAAACGGCTCATGGGACTGCTGAAACCCGAGCGCGCCGGCATCACCGCCGTGCTCGCCATGGTGACGGTCGCCGTCGTCCTCAACGTCATTGCCCCGAGGATCCTGGGCCAGGCGATGGACGTGATCTTCGCCGGAGTGGTCGGCAAGCAGCTCCCGGCCGGGGCCACCAAAGAACAGTTCATCGAAGGACTCCGCTCCCAGGGCCAGGACAACTTTGCCGACATGCTGGCCAAGATGGACGTCGTGCCGGGCGCCGGCATCGATTTTCAGAAGCTCGCGTTCCTCATCAGCGTGGTGCTGGTGATGTATTTCGTCGCCAACATCTTTCTGTGGCTCCAGGGCTATGTCCTCAACGTGCTGGTTATGCGCGTGGTGCGCACGCTGCGCGATGACACCGAGAAGAAACTCAACAAGCTGCCGCTGAACTACTTCGATACCCGCCAGCGCGGCGACATCCTTTCCCGTGTCACGAACGACGTCGACAACATCCAGCAGGCGCTCCAGCAGGCCTTCGCCCAGCTCGTGAACTCGGCCCTGACGGTCATCGGGATCGTGATCATGATGTTCATCGTGTCCTGGCAGCTGGCCCTGATCGCCCTCGTCGCCCTGCCGCTCTCCGGCGTGGCCGCCGGCATCATCGGCGCCCGCAGCCAGAAACTCTTCGCCGCCCAGTGGAAGAACACCGGCGAGCTCAACGGCCAGATCGAGGAATCGTTCTCCGGCCACGACCTCGTCCGCGTGTTCGGCCGCGACGCTGACATGCTGGCCCGCTTCGACGAGCGCAACGAGGAACTCTACAAGGCCAGCTTCGGAGCCCAGTTCGTCTCCGGCATGATCATGCCGGTCATGCAGTTTGTCTCCTACCTCAGCTATGTCGGGATCGCCGTCGTCGGCGGGCTGCGCGTGGCTTCGGGCAGCATGAGCCTGGGCGACGCCACGGCGTTCATCCAGTACTCGCGCGAATTCACCCAGCCGCTGGGCCAGATGGCCGGCATGGCCAACATGCTGCAGTCCGGTGTCGCCTCCGCCGAGCGGGTTTTTGAATTCCTCGACGCCGACGAACAGGACGCCGAGACCGCCACCGAGCACCTCCCGGCGAAGACCGACGGGCACGTCGAGTTCAAGCACGTCACCTTCAGCTACACGCCGGACAAGCCGCTGATCGAGGACCTGTCCTTCACGGCCGAGCCCGGTCACACGGTGGCGATCGTGGGACCGACCGGGGCGGGCAAGACCACCCTGGTCAACCTCGTGATGCGCTTCTACGAGCTCAACTCCGGCAGCATCACCCTGGACGGGGTGGACATCACCCGGCTGAGCCGTTCGGAGCTGCGCGCCAAGGTCGGTATGGTGCTGCAGGACGCCTGGCTGTTCGGCGGCACCATCTACGAGAACATCCGCTACGGCAAGCTGGACGCCACCGAAGAACAGATCATGGCGGCGGCCAAGGCCACGTTCGTGGACCGCTTCGTCCGGGCGCTGCCGGACGGCTACAACACGGTGATCGACGAAGAGGGCAACAACGTCAGTGCCGGCGAAAAGCAGCTGATCACCATCGCCCGGGCCTTTGTGGCGAACCCGTCGCTGCTGATCCTGGACGAGGCCACGAGTTCCGTGGATACCCGCACCGAAGCCCTGGTCCAGAAGGCCATGGCGGCGCTGCGGACGGAGCGCACCAGCTTCGTCATCGCCCACCGCCTTTCCACCATCCGGGACGCGGACACCATCCTTGTCATGGAGGACGGGCAGATCGTCGAGCAGGGCCGGCACGCCGAACTGCTGGCCCTGCAGGGCGCGTACTACAGGCTGTACATGTCCCAGTTCGCCGGTGAGGACGCAGAGTCTGCCGTGGCGGATTCCGCGGAGGACGCGACGGCGGTGCACAGCTGAGCGCCGCAGGCCCCGCCGGGAACGGCGCAGCCGGCGGGAACGGGCCCGGCAGGGAGAGCGCAGGCACAGCCGCGGGCCCCGCCGGGAAGGGTGGACCCGCTGAGGAGAACACATCCACGGAGCCCTGGCGCCTCGAGGTGGAGGTGCCGATGCGCTGGAGCGACATGGATGCCTACGGGCACATCAACAACGTCCAGATTGTCCGGATCCTCGAAGAAGCACGGATCGCGGCTTTCGGGCCGCCCCGGGGTCCCGGGCTGCCGGGAACCGAACCGCTGGTGCCGCTCTTCAATGAAATTCCGGAAGGGACGCTGGCGCTCGTCGTCGAGCACAAGATCAGGTACGTCAGGACCCTTGAGTACCGGAACGTGCCCGCCGTCGTCCAGTTGTGGATCGGGGCGGTTAAGGGCGCCAGTTTCGACATCCACTACCTGGTGCAGGATCCCGTCACGCGGGAGGACTGTGTCCGGGCCACGAGCCATCTTGCCTTTGTGGACGAGGCAACCGGCCGGGTGTTGCGGCTGACGCCGGAGCAGAAGGACCGGCTGGCTCCCCACACCCGCGCCCACCCGGTCCCATAGCCTCTGTTCCGGTTCCCGGCACGGCTCCTAGAATGAACAATCCCGACGCATAAGGAGGCGTGGTCGCCGTGAACATGGGCAAAGACATGCACAAGAACATGCATCACAACCTAGGCAACACCTTGCACCAGAACATCCACAAGCAGCACACCCGCAAGAAGAAGTGGAACGAACTCTCGCCGATGGCACGGTTCGGAACCATCTCGGCTGGCATCGTCCAACTCTCGCTGCTGGTCGCAGCCCAGACGGACATCAGCCGACGCCCGGCTGCGCAGATCCGTGGCAGCAAGGCCATGTGGCGGCTCGCCACGCTGGTGAATTTCATCGGTCCGGCCACGTATTTCACCTTCGGCGTGAAGCGCCGGCCCGGCGCGAAACCGGGTCTGCTGCCCGCCCGTCCATAATCTACTGGCCGGTAGTTTAGGGGCGGCGTTAAATGGGCGCGTTCAGTTTAAGCCTGTAAATTGAACGTATGACCCCAACCAAGAAGCCTGCCCTGCACCGCGCCCTCGGTATCTCCAAGGAGATTGAAGACGCGGCGTGGTTTGTGCTGGGCCCGGGGTTGCTCGGCAAGGCGTCCCCCCTGGACGGCCGCACCAAAACGTGGTCCGTCCAGGCTGCCGCGGAGTTGCTGGAACGCCTCGAACGGGGCGTTCCGGATCCCAAGGCGCCGATGATGACTAACCTGCGCCAGAACCTGGAAGACGCCACCCGCGGGGCGAAGCAACTGGCCGTGGAGCTACTCTTCCTCCAGTCCCTGCCGCTGGCCCACGAGGTCAAGTCGCTGAAGGTCAAACGGGCCCGCGTCGCCGAGGCGGCATCCTGGCTGGAGCCTGCCCTGGAGCTCCCCGACGAGCTCTACGCGGGCATGACGGACCACGGCGTGATCCGGGACCGCACCGCGGAATTCAACTGGACCATCTGGGACCACCTGAAATGGCTCTGCCGCTTCGTGCAGCATGTCGCACGGCGGCCGGCCCACGTCGTCCAGGCCGCGGTCAAGGATCCGCTGGCCTTCCACCGGCTGGTCGCCGGCACCCCGGATGACCAGCCGGCCATCCGCCGCAGCATTGAGTTCCTGGTCTGGCCCAGCTATTTCGAACCCGTGGTGGCCGATGTCGAACGGCAGGAGATCCGTGACGCTTTCGCTTCCCTCGTGGGTGGGGCCAAGGGGGACAGCGACGAGGACATTTCGGCGGACATCCACCGGATCCGCCTGCACCTGGACCAGCAGGCCGGGCAGCGGATCGACTGGTACTCACGCCAGCTGGTGAGCCAGTGGCGGAAGGTCGGCGACCCCGGCCGCCGCGCCTGGCTCCTGCGCACCCACCACGACAACGCCGAGCTGCTGGGCGAGTGGCGGGACGAGGAAGCGGTGACGCTCGACGTCGAACACCTCCGCCTGCTGGACCCCGGCGTCTCCGCGGGGCTGGTCCAGAATGCCGTTGACGAGGACTACAAGCACCTCGGCTACGTGGAGCGTGAGGACACCAAGACCGCAGTCTTCGCCTTCCTGACCGTCATGAAGCCGGGTGACCTTGCGCTCTACCAGAGCTCGGGCAAGGTCCGGATCGGCGTGGTCCTCGGCGAACCGGAGCATGCCAAAGACAACCGCCAGCTCCGCCGCAAGGTCCGCTGGTTCGATGAGGAACACGACGCCACCGGCCTGCCCCGCCACGTGCAGCGCCAGCTGACCACCTCCGGCAACATCGTGGACATCACCCGCGTGATCCAGGCGCTCGAGGCGCTGCTGCCGGCTGAAGCGGAAGCCGAGGACGGCGACGGCGCCGCGCCGGATGCCGCCGTCGAACCGGCCTGTGACGGGTTCCGGCCGCTGACGCCGGAGTTCGCCGCGTCCCTGCACATGGACCTGGAGCCGCTGCAGGAAATCGCCGAACTCCTCGAGGAGAACCGGCAGCTGGTGCTCTACGGTCCGCCGGGAACCGGCAAGACGTACCTCGCCAAACACCTCGCCGCCGAGCTCGCCGGCGACACCACGGACGAGCGGGTCAAGCTGGTCCAGTTCCACCCGTCGTACGCCTATGAGGATTTCTTCGAGGGCTTCCGCCCGGACAAGACGGACGAGGGACAGGTGTCCTTCAAGCTCGTGGCAGGACCGCTGCGCCGGCTCGCCGAGGAAGCGGCCAAGCCCGGCAACGAGAGCAAACCGTACTTCCTGATCATCGACGAGATGAACCGGGCCAACCTGGCAAAGGTGTTCGGCGAGCTGTACTTCCTGCTCGAATACCGCGACGACCGGATCTACCTTCAGTACAGCCCCAACGAGCCGTTCACCCTGCCGGACAATCTTTACATCATCGGCACCATGAACACCGCGGACCGCTCCATCGCGATGATGGACGCGGCCATCCGGCGGCGCTTCTCCTTCATCGAGCTGCACCCGAAGACGGAACCGGTGAAGGGCTCGCTGCTGCGCTTCCTCCAAGCCCGTGACCTGGACACGACCCCGGCCCTGCTGCTTGACGCTTTAAACGACGCGATCGACGAGTGGGACCGCGACCTCATGATCGGTCCCTCGTACTTCATGAAGAAGTCCGCGCAGACGCCTAAGGGCCTGCGCAGAATTTGGAAATACGAGCTCATGCCGCTGCTGGAGGAGCACTATCACGGGCAACTCAACCGCGCCCAGCTCGAGGAACGGTTCGGACTGGAACAACTCCTGGGCCGCCTGGCGCATGCCTAGGCTGGCCGGAGACGCCATAGCGCTGGACCGCAGTTCGTCGGAACGGGGAGCTGACCGCGGTTCGTCGGACCGGGAGGCCTCGGACCACCGGGGTTCATCCGGAGCCGGTCCGGCCGGGCGCGGTTCATCAGGTCGCGGTTCATCCGGACGCGGCGCGGCGGAGGCCTGCCGGCACATTGTCCTCGACGAACTCTCCGTCGGCGTCGTGGAGCGGCTTGATCCGGACACTGCCGCCTACGTCAACGCCAGCGGCCTGGCGAAGGCCTCGCCGATGGGCATGGGCCTGTACCGGGTCGAACCGGTGGGGACCGTGGGCTCGGTGCGCACTCCCGCCGTGCAGCTGGAGGTGCGACCGAAAGGTCGGCTCGGGCTGAGCCGTTTGCTGTTCCTGCTCGGCTACGCGGGGGACCAGGGGTTCCGGGACGATTCTGTCGCCGCGGTGGAGCACTCTGACCTTTGGAGCGCCCTGGCCGAATCCCTGGCGCAGCTCGCTGACCGGGCGCTGAGCCGCGGCGTGCTGCAGGGGTATCTCATGGTCGAAGAATCCCTCCGTACCGTCAAGGGCCGGATCCGGATGTCAGACCAGATTTCCCGCCGGCCCGGCATGCTGGTACCGCTGGAAGTCTCCTACGACGAGTTCACCGAGGACATCGCGGAGAACCGGATTCTGCGCGCCGCACTGGAACGGATGTCCCAGGTGCCGCGGGTTCGGCCGGAAGTCCTGAGCCGCCTGCGCCAGCTCAAGGGAAAGCTCGACGCCGTGACGCGCCTTCAGTCCGGCGCGCCACTGCCGCAGTGGCGGCCCAGCCGGATGAACACCCGCTACCACGCCGCTCTTCGGCTCGCCGAATTGATCCTGCGGAACGCGTCGGCGGAGGCCGGCGACGGCAAGCAGCAGTCGGCGTCGTTCGTGGTGGACATGGCAAAGGTGTTCGAGGACTTCGTGGGAACAGCCCTGCGCGAAGCCATGGCCGCCTACCCCGGAGAAATGCGGTTGCGCTACAACGCCCTGCTGAACGAGGCCGTCCGCGACTCGGACCGCATTGTGGTGCAGCCCGGTGCCGTCCACTTCCTCGGCGGCCGGCCCGTGATGGTGTACGACGCCAAGTACAAGGCCGCGGCCGACATCGGCGCGTCCCTTTCGGGCGACCACTATCGGATGCTGGCCTACTGCACATCCTTGCGGGTGCCGACGGCGTGGATCGTTTACCCGGGAGCCGGGGAAATCAAGCTGCGCCGAATTCTCAATACCGACATCGACATTGTTGAGTTCCCGCTGGATCTGTCGCTACCGCCGTCGGAAATCCTGGCCGCCGTGGCAGATCTTGCCCAGCAGTCGTGGGGCGAAGTGCTCCGGCAGGCCAGTATCGACAGGTCCGCCGGCTAGGCGGATTCCTGCTGGTCGGCCACTGTCCGCAAATGTTCCAGGAGCGCCTTTTCCGGCTGGCCCGGGTTGTTGTCGACGTGCCACTGGAGTTTCTCCCGCACCTCAGCCTCTTCCGGGCTGGTGCCAGCCAGAACCTCATCAATGATCGAGGCCGCCTGCCGGCGCAGCGGCTCCAGATCCGGGTTCGCTCCGCGGAGCGGGCGGGGCCGGAAGCCGTGGAGCCTCGTGTGGCCGAGGCGACGGAACGGCAGAACTGTGGGGTCTGAATCTGTGGGGCTGGAATCTGTGGGACTGGAATCTGTTGGCGCAGCAGCCGTTTCGGGCTGGTCGTTGGACATCAGCAAGTGCGGCATCGTGCGCTCTCCCGTGTTTGCAGTACGCGTTGGTACTGACCGAATAATGCCTATCGCCCCCGGAGTCGAATATTAGCTGAGGTCGTTCAGCCTGCACCGGAGGTGGGCCGCGCGACACGCGGGGCGTTGCTGCTCAGCGAAGATCCTCAGGAGGGCTCGTCCCGGGCCGGGCTGTGCAGGAAAGGACTGTGGAGGGGAGGGCCCTGGAGGAAGGCATCGAGGCGGAGCTCCAACGCCGATCGGTCCTTCAGTTCGCACTCCCACACGGTGAGGACTTCCCAGCCATCGAGTTCGAGCTGAAGCCGCTGGGCGGCGTCGCGGTTCCGGGTGCGCGTGCGCTTGGTTTCCCAGAACTCGGCGTTTGCCTGGGGTGCGTGCTGGCCCACCCGGCAGTCGTGGAAATGCCAGAAGCAGCCGTTGACGAAGATGACTTTGCGGCGGCCGGCGAAGACGAGATCGGGGTTGCCCGGAAGTTTGCCGCCGCCCGCGGTGCCGTGCAGGCGGTAGCGGTATCCCTTCGCGTGCAGCAGCCTGCGGACCAGCATTTCCGGCTTGGTGTTCTTGCCCCGGATCCTGGACATATTCCAGCTGCGCCGCTCCGGAGTCAGCTTGTCCGCCATTGTTTAAGTCTAGGCGGGTGCCAAGTCTTGGCGCCGGGCAACAGCCGTCGGGCAGCAGCCTCGGGGCGCGGGTCTGAAGCGGACCGGGGGCGGCGGGCCGGAGAACGGCGGGCCGGGGAACGGCGGGCCGGGGAACGGCGGGCCGGCAGCCGCCGTCGGGCGTTAGATTTCGCGCTCCGGGTGTTCGCCGAACTGGAAGTGGCGTCCGCTGAGCGACGTCGGCGTAATTTCGACGTAGAAGTCCTTCAACGTTGGAACCCACGGTTTCAGCCCGAGGGCCTCGGCGTCGGCGATATCCGCCGATTGGTCGAGCACGCGCGCAGTGCCGCGCAGGACTACTGACCATGCTTCGTCGGACAGGATTCCGTCGGTTTCGAAGAGTACCTTCGAGTTGATGGTGAGCTCGGCCAGTTTGTTTCCCGGGGCGGTGCGGAGGAACAGTTTCCGGCCGCTGGCCGCGTAGTTCACCGGGAAAATGTCGGGTTCTCCGGCCACGGTGACCACGAGCCTGCCGTGCTTTGTGCCCTCAATCAATGTCCAGGCTTGGTCGTCGTCAAGTGTAAGGATCGGATTGCCGTCTTCGTGTTCGAACATCATGGGTTCATTGTTCTGAATCAGGCCGTCGCTGGCTAGGGGCTAAAGGACTGGCAAGGGACAGCCGGGGTGTTCTGCCGGTCCGAGGGGCGGGCACATGCTGCCTGTGGATAATTTTGACCGGCAAAATGTGATCTCGGTTACCCTTAAGCCACAAATTGGCTTCAATCGTCTTGATTTTCTATCGGGGGAGTAGCTGACCATGACCTCTCGCACTTCGCTTTCCGGTCCCTGGCGAGCCTGTGCGGTCGCTTGGGTGTCGATCTCCCTGATATCGGCCACAGCGTGCAGCGGGGGTGGAACGCCGCCTCCCGGATCTGCACCGGCTGCTTCGCAGAGTCCCTCAGGGCCGGCCACCCCGAGCGCAACTCCGACACCTACTGCCAGCTACAAGCCCGCCGACGCGACCGGCAAGGCGCAGAACGTGCCAGTACCCGAGTTGCCGGAAGCTGCGAAGGCGGAGACGAAGGAAGGACTGGAGGCGTTTGCGCGGTACTGGTACGCGCTCCTGAACTATTCGTACGAGACCGGTGACCTATCTGGTATCAACTCGATCTCCAGCCCTTCATGCGCCCTATGCGGAAAAGTCTTTCCTGGGATCCAGAAATGGAACGGTGAGGGAAGGTGGATAGTCGGTGGGACGGTTACGGTCCATGCAGTTCAATCGACTTTCGTGAAGACGCCGAATGGAGATTTCCAAGTTGCCATCCAGTCGCAACAACAGGCTGGATCGCTGAAAAACGCCGACGGAACTGATGCGCAGACGATTTCCGAGTCCGCCATGCTGGGGGACTTGATGGTGGCGAGATACGAGAAAGGAAGTTGGGCCGTTCAGAACGTCGATCGGCTCGGGAGCTAGGCAATGCCGGGACGTATTGCATGGCGATCGTTCGTGACGGCTTTCCTTGGATTAGTCGCCCTGCTTGTGATTCCAATTTCCGCGGTGGCTGACGACTCAGAAGTTTCTTGGAGCACCTCTGGACTCGGAGTCTGGCGCTATGATGCAGGCGCTGGCGTATGGGTGGATGCGCCAGGTGCAGTTGCAGAAAACCCCAACATCTACAAATTCGAGTATCTCTGTCTCGACGCCACAAAGAACAACTTCGACGTTGATTGCCTTGCAGGAGCGGTTCGGTGCGATCAAGGTCGCGATGGGCGGCCCGTGCGTTGGTACACTTCCCTGCGAGTATTTGACCCACCCATATGGTCAACGATTCGTCCAGATCGGTGTGTCTATCTCGAGAAACCCGTAGACGTGCTGGGCCAGATTGCCACCCAGATTCAGACCAAATTTCAGCAACTACCAATCAATGCCGGCCGCAGCGTCATGCAGCCGAGCCCACACACTCTCAGGGGTGCCGAGACAAATTTCTATGCCGAGGCCATCGAGCAAACATTTGGCGTCGATATGCTGGGCCAAAGTGTCGCTATTGTGGCTAAGCCCGTGCAGTACTCCTGGAGCTATGGCGACAGCACCTCTCTCGGCCCGCAAGCGGTGGCCGGCGGACCGCTTCCACAGGATCGCTGGGGCGAGAAGACCCTGACGAGTCACGTGTACACCCAGACCGGCGACTTCCCGGTGGTTTTGACGACGCATTTCCAGGGAACCTACTCCGTCAATGGCGGACCGCCGCTGCCCATCCCCGGCCAAGGGCAATTCAGCTCGCCGCCACAGACCGTCAGTGTCTGGCGGACTATCACCAGGAACTACGCAGACACGTGTCTGCAGAATCCCCGAGGCCAAGGCTGCCCGGGGGTCGCCCCGCCGCCGCCCTAGTCCGTGGCTAGGCTCGCAATTCCCGGTCCACCCGTTCCATCCGGGCATTCACGAGCTGGCAACGCGGGTCGTCCGGCCCCATAAGAGCAGCCACGGCAGCCGCAGTCGCCGTATCGAAGGACCCCATGTCGCTCGTGCACCACTGCAGCATCAGCCGGGCATCACCGCTTGACCGGATGGAAGCTCCCACGGCCGTGTTGAGCTCGTCGCGCATGAACCCGATCGCCAGATTGACCGAACGGGTGAGCAGTTTTGAAGGGTACGCCGCGAACGCCTCGGCAACCCGACCGTCCCGCAGATGACCGGCCACAACGGAAACGTCGGTCACGACGTTGAGGGTTGAAGAGAATCGGTAGGGGTTCGCTTCCAGGACATCGCCCAGAATGGCGCGGATCCGGTGCATCTCGGTCCGGATCGCCGCGCCGGTGCCCGCATCGCCATGGATCTCGTACGCCAATTCTTCGGCACTCCAGCCCTGATCACGCGAGGCCAGCAGGGCCAGGATCTCGGCGCGGCGCACAGTCAGCGGACGGCTGATGCCGCCGTCGACCGCCGCGGATGGCGCGTCCCCCAGGAGCCGCAGCACGAGCTGGGGTCGGGCGCCGCCGTCGCGCACTGCCCGCTCGCCACCCGGGGACCGCTGCCCCGAGCGGCCGACGCCGCCGTCGGGAAACGGGGCCGACTTCAGCAGCTCCTCTGCGAGCCGCACTCCGCAACGCACCAGCCGCAGGCTGTCCGGCGTGACCGATTCGAACGGGCCGGAGACGTCCAGGACGCCGACGATGTCGCCGGTCAAAGGGTCGCGAATGGGGGATGCGGTGCAAGCCCAGTCGTGGTGTGTCCGCACGAGGTGCTCGGCCGAGAAAAGTTGCGCCGGCGCACCGGTCACCAAGGCCTCGCTGATGGCGTTCGTGCCCACCCCTGATTCGGACCAGTCGGCGCCCTCCACGAACTCCAGCGAGTCCGCGAGCCGCAAGGCCTGCTTGCTGCCGACGCGCCACAGCACTTCGCCCTCGTGGTCGGTGACGATCAGCAGATGGCGTCCGGTCGCGGTCTCATCGGCCAGAAGCTGTGACAGCGCCGGCATCACCGCAGCCAGCCGATGGCTGGCGCTGAGGGATCGCGCTTCGGAGACTTCATGCCGGTGCAGGGGCCGGTGCTGGTCCGGATTGATGCCCAGAGCCAGGGAACGCTGCCAGGACTTGATAAGCGACGGCGAGAGGTGCGGATCCGGAGTGCCAGAAATCGTGGTTTCGTGCGCCGCCCGGAGAATTCGGGCGTATTCCGACGGTGCAGAAAACCTGAGGTCCGAGGGATGCGTGATGGGGCCGTTGCCCTGCCGCATGCTCATTCTCTCAACTCGCCCTCGAATCGTCGCACCCGGCTGGGTCCCTGCCGCCGTCGGCCAACCTGCGCGCCCGCCGACAGCTTGAGAGCTCCGTGTAACCCGATTGTAACCCCCTGCGACTTTTACTTGTGATGCGGGTCACTGCGTGGTCTATGCGCCACGCAACGGGAGCGGCCCCCTGTCAGCAATGGAAAGAGGAAACATGCCTGAGACACCAAACGGCGTCGTCGGGGCGTGGCTGGCGCAGTTCGATGAGGCACTGCGCAGCCACAACACGGACGCCGCACTGGAACTTTTTGACGACGACTCGTACTGGCGCGATTTCGTCTCCTTCACCTGGAACCTCAAGACGCTGGAGGGCAAAGAGGACATCCGGCGCATGCTCGATGCGACCCTGGGCGACGTGCAGCCCAGCAACTGGACCCTCGCCGAGGACGCCACCGGGGACGCCGCCAATGCCGAGGCCTGGGTGAACTTCGAGACCGCCCAGGCCCGGGGCTACGCCCATCTGCGCCTCCGGAACGGCAAATGCTGGACCCTGCTCACCACCATGCAGGAACTGAAGGGCTTTGAGGAAAAGAAGGGCCCCAACCGGGACAAGGGGGTGGCCCACGAGATCACCAAAGGACGCAAATCCTGGCTGGAACTGAAGGAGGAGCAGGAGGCGAGGCTCGGCTACGAAGACCAGCCCTACACCGTCATCATCGGCGGCGGCCAGGGCGGGATCGGGCTGGGCGCGCGGCTGCGGAGGCTCGGAGTGCCCACCATCATCATCGAAAAGAATGAGCGCGCGGGTGACTCTTGGCGGAACCGCTACAAGTCCCTCCACCTGCACGATCCGGTCTGGTACGACCACCTGCCCTACATGAAGTTCCCCGACGACTGGCCGGTTTTCGCGGCCAAGGACAAGATCGGCGACTGGCTGGAAAACTACACACGGATCATGGAACTGAACTACTGGTCCAAGACCGAGTGCACCAACGCCCGCTTCGACGAAACGTCCCAGGAGTGGGTGGTGGAGGTGATGCGCGACGGCGAACCGGTCACCCTGCGCCCGAAGCAGCTCGTCTTCGCCCTGGGTGTATCGGGGTACCCGAGCGTCCCCACGTTCGACGGCGCCGATTCCTTCCTGGGGGAGCAGTACCACTCGTCCAAGCACCCGGGCGGTGGCGACTGGACCGGCAAGAAAGCCGTGGTCATCGGCTCCAACAATTCGGCCCACGATATCTGCGCCGACCTTTGGGAACACGGCGCGGACGTCACCATGGTCCAGCGGTCCTCGACGCATATTGCCCGCAGTGAATCCCTCATGGACCTCGCTCTCGGCGGGCTGTACTCCGAAGAGGCACTAGCCAACGGCGTCACCACGGAGAAAGCCGACCTGCTGTTTGCCTCCTTGCCGTACCGGATTCTGCCCGAAGCCCAGATCCCGGTTTATGCGGAGATGGCCCGCCGGGACGCGGAGTTCTACTCCCAGCTCGAGGCTGCCGGCTTTGACCTGGACTTCGGCGTTGACGGCTCCGGCTTGTTCCTGAAGTACCTGAGGCGCGGCTCCGGCTACTACATCGACGTCGGCGCCTCGCAGCTGATCATCGACGGCCGGGTCAAGCTGGCCAATGGCCAGGTCAGCAAGATCACCGGCAACTCCGTCGTGATGGCCAACGGAACGGAGCTGGATGCCGACGTCATTATTTACGCCACCGGGTATGGGTCGATGAACGGCTGGCTGGCTGATCTGGTCTCGCCCGAGGTGGCGGACGCCGTCGGCAAGTGCTGGGGGTTCGGATCGGAGACGCCGAAGGATCCGGGGCCGTGGGAGGGGGAACTGCGCAACATGTGGAAGCCCACCAACGTGGAGAACCTGTGGATCCACGGCGGCAACCTGCACCAGAGCCGGCACTATTCGAACTATCTTGCCCTGCAGCTCAAGGCCAGGATGGAAGGACTGCCGACGCCGGTCTTCGAGCTGCAGCCCACGCATCACGCGCGCTAACCGCACGCGCTGACTCACGGGGTCGTGACAATCTCAGGCACGGCCACCAGACTGGGGCTACGGCCCCGCTGTGAAAATCCAACTTTTATTCCGTGGATGCGCCTGACCGGGCGCATCCACGGTCCTGGACTGCGAAGGTGAAACACCATGAAAGCAGCACGATTCCACGCCCGCGAGGATCTCCGGATCGAAGACATTCAAGAGCCGGAGCTGCGACCGGGAACGGTGAAGATAGCCGTGGCCTGGTGCGGTATCTGCGGCACCGACCTCCATGAATTCCTGGAAGGACCCATTTTCACCCCGCCGCCCGGCCACCCCCACGGGCTCACCCACGAGGCCGCCCCGGTCACCCTCGGCCACGAGTTCTCCGGCACCGTCGAGGAGCTGGGGGAAGGCGTCAGCGGTCTGGCTGTCGGAGACAACGTCGTCGTGGAGCCGTACTATGTGTGCAATGAATGCGGTCCCTGCCTCAGCGGCCACTACAACCTGTGCACCAGGTTGGGCTTCATCGGCCTGGCGGGCGGCGGTGGCGGCTTGAGCGAGAAGATCGTCGTCGACACCCGGTGGGTGCACCCTGTCGGCGACATCCCCCTGGACGAGGCCGCACTGATCGAACCCCTTGCGGTGGCGTATCACGCCGTCGGCCGGAGCGGCGTCAAAGCCGGGGACGTCGCCGTCGTCGGGGGTGCCGGACCCATCGGCCTGCTGACCGCCGCGGTCCTCAAAGGCATCGGCGTCACCACTATCGTTACCGAGCTGTCGGCCGCCCGCAAAGACAAGGCGACTTCGTCCGGGGTCGCGGATCACGTGCTCGATCCGAGTGCCGAGGACGTCAAGGCGCGCGTGCTGGAACTGACCAACGGTACGGGGGCCGATGCGGCGTTTGAATGTGCCGGTGTGAATGCGGTGCTGGACACCATGCTCGACGTAGTGAGGCCCGCCGGCGTCGTCGTCAACGTCTCGATCTGGGGGCACCCGGCCACGGTCGACATGCAGAAAGTGGTGCTGAAGGAAATTGACCTGCGCGGCACCATCGCCTACTGCGGCGACCACGAAGCCGCGATCAAGCTCGTCCAGGAAGGAAAAGTGGACCTGAAACCCTTCATCACGGGGCGGATCGCCTTGGACGACTTGGTGGACAAGGGGTTTGACACGCTGATCAACCACAACGACACCGCGGTGAAGATCATCGTCCACCCGTAGTGATCCGAGTCTCACGCGGGAATAGTTGCAGACGCCTCGCAGTTGCCGCCAATGAACCAACCCCTTGCGAAAGGAACTGCGCATGCTGTTTTCCCCGATGACCCTCGGCGAGCTGGAACTACCCAACCGGCTCGTCATGGCGCCGCTTACCCGCGTCCGCTCCGGCAAAGAAGGAATCCCCGGCCCGTTGGTGGTCGAACACTACCGTCAGCGCGCCTCGCTCGGCCTGATCGTCAGTGAAGGCACATACCCCAGCCACACAGGCCGCGGCTTCCCGGGCCAGCCCGGCCTCGTGACCGACGAGCAGCTCGCGGGCTGGGCCAACGTCACAGCCGCCGTGCACGCCGAGGGCGGCCGCATTTTCGCCCAGGTCATGCACGCCGGCCGCGTCACTCACCAGGACACTACCGGTGGCTACGAAGTAGTCGCACCCAGCGCCATTGCCATCGACGGCGAGACCCGCACGTACGAGGGCAAGCAGGCGTTCCCCGTCCCGCGCGCCCTGACCACAGAGGAACTGCCGGGCATTGTCGACGAATTCGTGACGGCATCCCGCAAGGCGGTTGAGGCAGGATTCGACGGCGTCGAACTTCACTCGGCCAACGGTTACCTGCTGCACGAGTTCCTCACTCCGGCCGCCAACCAGCGCGACGACGTCTACGGCGGCTCTCCGGAGAACCGGGCTCGTTTCGTGATTGAAGTTACCCAGGCAGTGGTGGACGCCGTCGGCGCGGACCGTGTTGGCATCCGCATCTCGCCGGAGCACAATGTCCAGGGTGCCCTCGAACTCGATGCGGCTGACGTCCGGGCCACCTACGCCCACCTCGTGGACGCGCTGGCTCCGCTGAAGCTGGCCTACCTCAGCATCCTGCACAAGGACCCCACCAGCGAGCTTGTCCAGGACCTGCGCGCACGGTTCAACGGGACATTCCTGATCAACACGGGCTTCGGCATCGTCACCACGCGCGACGAAGCCAAGGCGCTGGTCGCGGACGGCCACGCTGACGCCGTCGTCGTCGGACGCCCCGCCATCGCCAACCCGGACCTGGTCCGCCGCTGGCGCGAAGGCCTGCCGGTCAACGAGGCTAATCCGGCCACGTTCTACACCGACGGCGCCGAGGGCTACACCGACTACCCGGCCTACCAGAACTAGGGCCAACTGCGGGCGCGGTGACTCCGGCGGCGCCGCACGCGCCGCGCAGGACACGCTCGGTTGGACATGCTCAGCCGCAGCCACGATCAGTGGGCAGAATGCCATCCTGCCCACTGGTCGCATTTAACAATGAGCATGTCCCTCGCGGGCAGGTCCGAGACTGAATGCGCGAGTCACAGGGCCGCACCCGCTGCCGGACATGTGCCGCGATGATCTGCACGAGAGAGCATGTTCCACGTGGCGCATCATGCCATGGGACATGCCCAGCGGCCGCCACGACAAGTGGGCAGAATGCCATTCTGCCCACTGGTCGCATCTAACAATGAGCATGTCCCTCGCAGGGCAGGTCCGACACTGAACATGCTCCGCGGTGACATGTGTGGCTGGGCATGTCCCGTCCTGCACATCGGAGCCGCCGGGACATGTTCCCTCTACGAATTGGCCACTGGACATGTCCCGTGGCTGGCGCCGGGATTGGGCCTGTCCCCCGTGGGCCCATGGTGCGGAGCGAGGTGCATGTCCAGCGGTGGGGGCGGCAAATGGGCATGTCCCGGAGGGGGCCTCGCCGTGCCTAGTCCTATAGGATCTGAAGATGCAATTAGCTTCCACCGGCAGCCATTCTGAGGGGCGCCCCGCCGGCCGCGCAGTCAGCCGGCAGGTCCTGGCGGACCACGTTTATGAAGAACTTCTGGCGTCGCTGATGGATGGCCGGCTGGAACCCGGAACCGCGGTCAGCATCGACGGGACCGCCCGTGAACTCGACGTCTCGCCCACCCCCGTGCGGGAGGCGCTCGCCAGGCTGGAACACACCGGGATGGTGCGCCGCGTGGCCCTCAAGGGCTACCGGGTTGCTCCGGTGTTCACCCGGGAAGACTTCGCCGAGCTCATGGAAGCCCGGCTCGCGATCGAGCCCGTGAACGCCCGCCTGGCGTGTGCACGGCTGACGCCCGGCCACCTGGCCGAACTGGAACGGGCAGTCGCCGATCTCAAGGACGCGCCGCGCGGGCCTTCCTTCGCCGAGTTCCGCGGCTACCTCGAGGCCGACGAGCGGTTCCACCGGCTGATCGCGGAGCAGACGGGCAACCAGTTCATGGTGGCCGCCTACGCCGCCCTCGGCGGACAGATTCAGCGCTTCCGCCTGTTCGGGGGAGTGGGGATCACCGACGCCGACCACGCGATCGCCGAACATCAGGCCGTCCTGGATGCCTTGGCGACGGGCGATCCGGAGAAGGCCGCAGCCGCCATGGCCGAGCACGTGCAAAAGGTGCGCGGCCGCGCCATCGCGGACGCTCCCGCGGAATGAGGCTCACTTCCCAGGCTGACGCACGCGGGCCCAACACCGCGTAACAGCGCGCCGCGCCCGGCTTCTGAGCCCTCTTTTTGTGACCCCCTTCACAGCTGATCGAAGACCCTATAGGATCTTCGATTGTGACGGCTACGGTGCCGGCATGGGGAGTCACAAGGGAGTGAAGAGTGCAAACAGAAACTTTGGCCGCAGGGCCCAAGGAGTCCGCAACACGCCGCACCATCAAGAATCTGCGGTGGTGGATTCTCGGCTGGGCGCTGGCCGCCGGCATCATCAACTACATGGACCGCAGTGCAATCTCCATCGCCGCGCCGCAACTGATCAAAGACTTCGGCATGACCCGGACGGACATTGGCCTCCTGGGCACCGTGTTCTCCTGGACCTACGCTTTTGCCCAGCTGCCCGCTGGCTGGCTCGTGGACAAGCTGGGCGCCCGACGGATGTACTTCCTCGCAATCGCGGGCTGGAGCATCGCAACCGCGCTGATGGCCGTCGGCACCAAGATGTGGCAATTCGTCACCTTCCGCGTCCTGCTCGGCATCACCGAGGCCCCCAACGGGCCGGCGTCGGCAAAGCTCACCGCTGACTGGTTCCCCCGGGCCGAGCGCGGACAGGCCACCGCCATCTGGGACAGCGGTTCCAAGTGGGGACCCGCCATCGCGCCGCCCGTCCTGACCGCCATCATGCTCGCGTTCGGCTGGCAGGCCATCTTCCTCTTCCTCGGCGTCGCAGGCATCGTGCTGGCATTGGCCTTCTTCCTTTACTACCGCGCTCCCGAAGAGCACAAGCGCATCAGCGCGAAGGAACTGGATTACATTGAAAGCCAGCGCACCACCCAGCTCCTGACTGCCAAGAAGGTATCGTGGCTCGGACTCTTTAAGCACCGCCAAATCTGGGGCATGATGGCCGGATTCTTCTGCGTCATCTGGATCTGGAACATCTTCATCGTCTTCCTGCCGCTCTACCTGCAGGAAGAACGCGGTGCCAGCATCGCCAGCTCCGGCTGGCTTGCGGCTGTTCCGTACCTCGGCGCAGCCATCCTCGGCATCACCGGCGGCTGGGTCATGACGCGCTACGCGAAGAAGGCCGGCCGCGATCCGTTGCTGGCCAAGCGCCACGTGATGTCCATTGCAGCGATTGCCGCCGGCATCTTGATCTGCCTCATCCCGTTCGTAGATTCCCTCCCGCTCGCCATCGCTGTCATGACCGTGGCACTGGGCTTCGTCGCCACCATGCAGGCGGCCGCGTGGGCCATGCCCGGCGACATCGTGGACAACTCACAGGTTGCCTCCGTCGGTGCCATCCAGAACTTCGGCGGCTACTTCGGCGGCGCCTTTGCCCCTCTGCTGACCGGTGTGATCGCCGATGCCACCGGCTCCTACGCGCCGTCGTTCGTGATCGGCGGCGTCATCGCCGCCCTGGCCGCAGTGGCATACACCGTGCTGGTCCGCGAACCCATCAAGGACAAGGCCGCAGCAACGCAGACAGAAAGCCGAACCGACGCATGAGCACAGCAACAAATGCATTGACGACGACGGCGGTCGCCCCCACGGCGGCCGCCCCGGCGGCGGGAACCACCTCTGCGGGCACCGCCCGCTCGCCGTTCACCGTGGCCGTCACGGCCGACGCCGCGCGGCCGGACGGAAGCTCCATTCACGGGGATCTGGGGCTGCAGCGGCTCAGCGAGCATGGCATCAGCTGGAGCGTCCTGCCCAGTTACACAGACCCGGTTCCGCTGGCCGACCTCGCCGGGGTCCGGGCCGTGCTGTCCCTGGGGCACATCGCCTTCGATTCACGCACCGTGGACCACGCCCCGGACCTGAGGCTGATTGCCCGGTTCGGGGCCGGCTACGAAACCATCGACTTGGACGCCTGCACCCGCGCCGGCATCGTTGTCACCAACACCCCGGATGCCATCCGGCGGCCGTTGGCGGTGGCGGGACTGACGCTGCTCCTGGCGCTCTCGCACAAGCTCCTGGCCAAGGACAGGCTGACCCGGACCTCTGACTGGGCGCAGCGCGAGCATTACCGCGGCGCGCCGCTGGTGGGCCAGACGGTCGGCATCGTGGGCTTCGGCAGCGTGGGCGCTGAGCTCGCCCGCCTCCTGGCCCCGCTCGGGGTGAAGGTCGTGGGCAACAACCGCAGCGGCCGCCACGCGGAGGCCGCCGGACTCGGCGTTGAGCTGCTGGGCCTGAACGAGCTCCTGGAGCGCTCGGATTACGTTGTGCTCTGCGCCGCGCTGACACCGGCGACCGAAAAATTGATCGGCGCGGCCGCGTTGCGCGGATGAAGCCAAGCGCCTACTTGATCAATATCGGCCGCGGAAAGCTCGTGGACACGGATGCCCTCCGGGACGCCCTGCGGGACGCCCGGATCGCCGGTGCCGGCCTGGACGTCTTTGAGCCGGAACCCCTGCTTCCCGACGACGAGCTCCTGACCTTGGACAACGTGGTGCTTTCCCCGCATTCCCTGTGCTGGACCGAGGACTTCACGCGGGACGTCGCTGCCAGCGCCATTGGGTCAATCCTGGCGGTCGCGGCAGGGGAGCGCCCTGCCAACGTCCTGAATCCGGAGGTCTTCGCGACCGCGGCCTTCGCCGCGAAGCGCCCGTAACCCGGGGGTGTGACCTTGACAACATCCCCATAGATAGTAAATCCTATAGGAAACAGGATTCCACGAAGGAGTGAACCCATGGCCTATACAGCCGAAAACTGGCCCATCACCGCAGCGCTCCTGCAGTTCCCGGGGGCCGACGCGCAGGGCAGCCACATCAACGACGCCGACGCCTCCGCCTGGGCCGAGGTCCTCAGTGAGGTCAAGGACGCCGGCTTTGCCAATGCCGACCTCACGGACAGCTGGGTCCGCCCCGGCGACCTGAGCTCTCCGCGGCTTGCCGAGTTCAAGCAGACCGCGGACAACGTCGGCATCGGCATCCCCGTCATCTCGGCCATCCGCCGCAGCGTGATCGAGGAAGGCAACTGGGAAGCCAACCTGGCGTACAGCCACCGCACCATCGACGCCGCCGCCGAGCTGGGCTGCGAGGTCGTCTCGTTCGGACTGCACCAGGCCATCACCGCCGAGCAGCAGAAGCAGCTCTGGTTCTGGACCGTCGAAGGGTACAAGGACCCGGTAGGGGACAAGGAAACGTGGGGCAAGGCTGTGAGCCGCCTGCGCGAACTCGGCCAGCACGCGGCCGAGGTCGGCGTCCTGCTCTCGCTCGAAATGTACGAGGACACGTACCTCGGCACCGCGGATTCCTCCGTTCAGCTGGTCCAGGACATCGGCCTGGCCAACGTCGGCATCAACCCGGACATCGGCAACCTCATCCGGCTGCACCGCCCGATCGAGGACTGGCGCGAGATGGTCGCCAAGACTCTCCCGTACTCCAACTACTGGCACATGAAGAACTACATCCGCGACGAGGACGTCGCCCGGGACACCTACGTGGCGATGCCGGCCCCGATGGAAAGCGGCCTCATCAACTACCGCGAGGCGTTCAAGACCGCGCTCTCCGTCGGCTTCCAGGGCATCCTGTGCACCGAGCACTACGGCGGCGACGGCCTCAGCGTCACGGCCAGCAACCAGGACTACCTCCGCCGCCAGGTCCTGCCGAAGACCGACGGCTACGCCCTCGGCAGGAGCCAGGTGGCCCAGGGCCGACAGCTGCCGGCAGCCACGGTACTCGCCAGCGCCTGAACGGGCGCCGACACCGGCGCGTGGTGCGGCCGTCAAGCCACTTGGGGGGCGGCCGCACCACCCACCTCTACCCACAGCATTAGTTCTCCAACACGGATTCAATGAGGAACCATGACCCAGATCTTCGACAATCCCGCTGATTTCGCGGATGAGGCACTGGACGGCTTCGTTGCGGCCAACCGCGGCTACGTGGCCCGAGTCGACGGCGGCGTCGTCCGCTCCACCGAAGTCCCCTCCGGGCAGGTGGCCCTGGTGGTCGGCGGCGGCTCCGGGCACTACCCGGCCTTCGCCGGCCTCGTCGGGCCCGGCCTGGCCACCGCCTCGGCCTGCGGCAACATGTTCGCCTCGCCCGCGGCCGGCCAGGTCTACCGCGTGGCCAAGGCAGCCAACGCCGGCGGCGGCGTGCTGCTGAGCTACGGCAACTATGCCGGCGACGTCCTGCACTTCGGCCAGGCCCAGCTGCGCCTCAACGCCGAAGGCATCGAAACCCGCACTGTCCTGGTCACCGACGACATCGCCAGCGCCCCGCTGGAGCAGATCGAGAAGCGCCGCGGCATCGCCGGGGACCTGACGGTCTTCAAGATCGCCGGCGCCGCCGCAGAGGCGGGACTGAGCCTGGACGACGTCGAACGGCTGGCCATCCGGACCAACTACCGCACCCGGTCCCTCGGCGTGGCCTTCGACGGCTGCACGCTGCCCGGCGCGGAGGCCCCGCTGTTCTCTGTCCCCGCGGGGCACATGTCCCTGGGCCTGGGCATCCACGGCGAACCGGGCATCTCCGACCACCCCATGCCCACCGCCTCCGAACTGGCCGAACTCCTGGTCAGCCGGCTCCTGGCCGACAAACCGGACGACGCCGGCACCCGCGTGGTCGCAATCGTCAACGGCCTTGGCACGGTCAAGTACGACGAACTCTTCCTGCTGTTCGGCAAGATCGAGAAACTCCTCACCGCGGCCGGGCTCACCGTCGTCGAACCCGAATGCGGCGAGCTCGTCACGAGCCTGGACATGTCCGGGCTGTCCCTGACCCTGCTGTGGCTGGACGAGGAACTCGAGCAGTACTGGGCCGCCCCGGCCGACACCCCGGCGTTCCGCAAGGGAAACCTGGCACCCCGTGCCCGCCGCGAACTCGCCGGTCCGGACGCCGAAGAGACCGCCGACGTCGAACGGCCCACCGCCGCGGCGGCAGCCCTCGGCCGGCTGGCCGCCGACTTCCTCGGCCAGGCGCGGGACGTGGTGGTCGAGCATGAGGAAGAACTGGGCCGTCTGGACGCCGTCGCCGGCGACGGCGACCACGGGATCGGCATGCGCCGCGGCGTGGACGCGGCGGTCGCCGCGGCCGAACAGGCTGCCTCGAACGACGGCGGCGCCTCGCCGTCGCGGGTCCTGACCGCTGCGGGGGAGGCCTGGAGCGAACGCGCCGGCGGCACCTCGGGTGCGCTCTGGGGCTCGGCGATCATCGCCGCCGGACAGGCCCTGGGCAACCAGGACAGCTACAGCGGCGAGGACGCGGCCGCCGCGGTCACGGCCTTCGTGGATGCGATCACCGCGCTCGGCAAGGCCGAGCCGGGGGACAAGACCATGGTGGACGCACTCTTGCCGTTCCAGGACGCGTTCCTCACCGCGTTCGACGCCGGCACACCAGTGGCCGGTTCCCTCGCGGCGGCGGCGGCCGCCGCCACAGCCGCCGCAGAGCGGACCGCCGGGCTGCGTCCGCTCAAAGGCCGGGCCCGCCCGCTCGCCGAGAAGAGCCTCGGCCACCCCGACCCCGGAGCGGTGTCCTTCGCCCTCATCGCGACCCGGATATCCACCCACACCACAGACACAGGATCCCGGCCCGGCACCCCCGAGCCGGCGGAACAAGGAGCACAAGCATGAGCACAGCAACAGGCTGGCGGGTGGTCATCGGCAACGATGAGGCCGGCGTCGAATACAAGAACGCGCTGAAGGCGCTCCTGGAAGCCGACCCCCGCGTGGCGTCCGTGCAGGACGTGGGAGTCGGCGCCAATGACTCCACCGCCTATCCGCACGTCGCCGTCGACGCGGCCCGCAAGATCGCCGACGGCGACGCCGACCGGGCGCTGCTGATCTGCGGCACCGGCCTGGGCGTGGCGATCGCGGCCAACAAGGTCCCCGGCATCCGCGCCGTCACGGCCCACGACAGCTACTCCGTGGAGCGGTCCGTCCTGAGCAACAACGCCCAGGTGCTCACGCTGGGGCAGCGCGTCATCGGGCTGGAACTGGCCAAGAAGCTCGTGGGCGAATGGCTGAGCCACCGCTTCGACGAAAACTCCTCCTCCGCCGCGAAGGTGGACGCCATCTGCTCGTACGAACCCGAATACACGAAGGCAGTCTGAACATGACCGAATCAACAGCAACCGCAGCCGCCATCAACGCCGCCCGCAAGATCGCCGTCGTCGGCTCCGGCTACATGGGTGGCGGGATCGCACAGGTCCTGGCACTCGGTGGCGCCCGGGTGGCGCTCGCGGATGTGTCCGCGGAAGTGGCCCAGAAGAATTACGAGCGGCTCCTGGCCGAATCCGACGAATTCGTTGCCGCCGGGCTCTTCCCGGAAGGCGCCACCGCAATCCTGAAGGAAAACCTCTGGCCCGCCAAGGACATCGAGGAGGCCGTGGCGGACGCCGACTTCATCGAAGAAGCCGTCCCCGAGGTCATCGAGATCAAGCACCAGACTCTCGCCCGCATCAGCGCGGCCGCCCGCCCGGACGCCATCATCGGGTCCAACACGTCCACGATTTCCATCGCGGACCTGTCCGAGCCGGTCACCAACCCGGAACGCTTCCTGGGCGTGCACTTCTCCAACCCGTCCCCGTTCATCCCGGGCGTGGAAATCATCCCCCATGCCGGCACCTCGGCCGCGACGGTCGGCACCGTCCGCGACCTCGTGCACGCGGCCAACAAGCAGACCGCCGTCGTCAAGGACGTCACCGGCTTCGTGCTCAACCGGCTCCAGTACGCGCTGTTCCACGAGGCCGCCCAGCTGGTGGAGCAGGAGATCGCGACCGCGGAGGACGTCGACACCCTGGTCCGCACCACCTTCGGCTTCCGGCTGCCGTTCTTCGGGCCCTTCGCCATAGCCGACATGGCCGGGCTGGACGTCTACAACTTCTGCTACAAGTCCCTCCAGACCGATTTCCCGGAACGGTTCGCGACGCCGAAGATCCTCACCGACCTGGTGGAGGCCGGAAAGCTGGGCACCAAGACCGGCGCGGGCTTCCTGAACGTCCCGGCGGAGCGCACGCCGGAACTGATCGCCTACCGGAACAAGGCGTACGTGGCCATGCAGAAGCTCATCGACGAGCTCGGCCCCGCCCCCATCAGCTGATTCCGCATCTTCCTCTTTCACTTCAGGAGCCTTCCCATGAGCACTTTCCCAACAGAACGCACCGCCATCATCACCGGCGCCGTGTCCGAGCGCGGCATCGGCCGCGCCACCGCCAGCTACCTGGCCGCACAGGGCTGGAACATCGGCATCATCGACCTCGATGACGCACTCTGCAAGGCGGCGGCCAAGGAACTGGCAGCCGAGCACGGCGTCAAGGCCTTCGGCGCCGGCGCCAACGTTTCCGACGAAGGCTCGGTCCGCGCGGCAATCGACGCCATCGAGGCGGAACTGCCGCAGATCGTTGCGCTCGCCAACGTGGCCGGCGTCAGCTCTCCGGTGCCCTACCTGGAACTCGACGCCGCCGAATGGGACCGGGTGCTGAACATCAACCTCAACGGCGTCCACTACGCCACCCGCCGCGTCGCGGAATCCATGGTGAAGAACAGGATCGGGCGCATCGTGAACATCTCCTCTGTCTCCGCGCAGCGTGGCGGCGGCACCTTCTCCAAGACGCCGTACTCCGTGGCGAAAGCCGGCGTGATCGGCCTGACCCGGGCCACGGCCCGTGAACTGGGCGAATACGACATCACGGTCAACGCCATCTCACCCGGGCCCATCGACACCGACATCATGGGCGGCACCCTCAGCGAGGAACGCAAGGACGAACTCACCAAAGACCTCGTGGTCAACCGGGTCGGCTCCACCCGGGACATCGCAGCAGCCATCGCCTTCCTCATCAGCGAGGACGCCGGCTACATCTCCGGCCAGACGCTGAATGTGGATGGCGGACTCTACATGCACTAAGGAAGAAGCCTCGTGGCACAACACAGCCAAACCCCCGCGTCCGGATTCGCAGCCTGGAGCAAAGGACGGAAGATCTACCTCGCCGTCGGGATCCTGGCCTGCGTGGCCGGCGTCCTGATGATGGTTTTTTCGCGCTAGTTTTCTCCAGCCGGAGCCGGCCTGGCTCGTTTTGGACTGGCCTCATCCGGCCACTTTCATGCAACTGATTCACCCCCCTGAGTTACACCACTGATTGCTCGACGAGGAGTTTTTTGATGACCGTAACAACAACGTCCACCCGGGACCTACTGGAGACACCGGTCCTAAAATCGGCCATCTCCAAGGCCTCCCGCCGGCTCATGCCCATGCTGGTGATCCTGTATGTGGTCGCCTTCCTGGACCGCACCAACGTCGGCTTCTCCGAAGCTGCCCTGGGCGTGGACAAGGGCATTAGCGCCGGCGCCTTCGCCCTGGGCGCCGGGATCTTCTTCATCGGCTACGCCCTGTTCGAGATCCCGAGCAACCTGCTCCTGACCAAATTCGGCGCCAAGGTATGGCTGGCCCGCATCGCCATCACGTGGGGCATCGTCTCGGCCTGCTTCGCGTTCGTGCAGGGTGAGACGTCCTTCATCATCCTGCGGTTCCTGCTGGGTGTCACCGAAGCCGGGCTGTTCCCCGGCGTCATCATGTTCCTGGCCGCGTGGTTCCCCAACAAGGTCCGCGTCAAAATGTTCGCCATCTTCTACCTGGCCCAGCCGTTCTCCCAGATGCTGGGCGCCCCGCTCTCCGGCTGGCTGATCAACATCGGCGACCAGGTCCCCGGCGTCCAGGGCTGGCAGGTCATGTTCTTCGTCGAGGGAATGCTGGCGGTCGTCGCCGGCGTCGCCGCGTACTTCTTCCTGATCAACAGCCCGCAGGACGCCAAGTTCCTGGACAAGGACGAGAAGAACGCGCTCCTGGAGGTCATGGCGCTCGAGGACACCGTCAAGGAAGAGTCCGGGCCGCGCGGCGTCCTGGCGGCCATGAAGAACGGCAAGGTCTGGTACTTCACCGTCATCTACTTCTGCCTGCAGATCGCCGTCTACGGCGTCACGTTCTACCTGCCGCAGCAGGTCGCCCAGCTGACCGGCCAGAAGGTGGGCATCGCCGTCGGCCTGATGGCAGCCATCCCGTGGTTCTTCGGAATCTTCGCCTGCTACTTCATCGGCAAGGCCGCGAACACCGTGATCCGCCGCCGGGTCTGGGGCACCGGGCTGTTCATCTCCACCGGACTCTGCATCTTCGGCTCCGCGTGGGCCGGCGCCAACCACATTCCGGCGCTCGGCATCATCTTCATCACCCTCGCCGTGTGCTCGTTCCTCTCCATCGGCCCCATCGCGTGGTCCTACCCGACGGCGTTCCTCACCGGAACCGCCGCGGCCGCGGGGATCGGCCTGATCAACTCGCTCGGAAACCTCGGCGGCTTCGTCGCGCCGATCCTGCGCACCTCGGTCAACCAGATGACCGCCTCGGACACCGGGACAATGGGCGTCTACGCCCTCGGCGTGCTCCCGTTCCTGGCAGCGGCCATGATGTTCGCGACCCGCCGCTTCAAGAACAAGGCCGACGAGCTGCTGGAGCAGTAAAGGCCCCCCGGCCTCACTTCCAGCGCGACGTCCAGCGCCCATCCACTGGATCCAGCAGAAAGCACCAACACATGCAGCAGCGCCCCGGCAGCCAGACCTCCAACACCCGCATCCTGGTGGGGGTCAGCACGAAGATGTACCTCGGCTACCGGGACAGCCTGGACTGGCTCGAGCGGCTGCAGCACGAAGTGGACACCCGCCCGGCCCTCGCGGCCGGGCGGGTTGTCCCGTTTGTCATCCCGTCCTTCCCCGTCCTGCCCGCGGCGGCCCGGCTCCTGGCGGGTTCGCCGCTGCTGCTCGGTGCGCAGAACTGCGGCTGGGCGGACGGGCCCTGGACCGGGGAAGTAGCCCCGTCCATGCTCGCGGAACTCGGCGTCCGGCTCGTGGAGATCGGCCATGCCGAACGCCGGCAGCACTTCGGCGAGGACGACGCCATGGTGGCCCTCAAGGTCCGGGCCGCGGACGACGCCGGGCTCACCCCGCTGCTGTGCGTGGGGGAGCGCGACGGCGGGCAGCCGGCGGCCGCGGCGGACTTTGTGTTCCGCCAGATCGAGTCGGCTGTCGACGGCGACTGGGACCTCGCCGGCCGCCTGGTGGTGGCCTACGAACCGGTCTGGGCCATCGGCGCGGCCGAGCCGGCCGCCGCCGCGTACGTGTCCGACGTCGTCCGCCGGCTCCGGGACCAGCTCACCGCCGCCGGCGTGCCAGGGTTGCCGGTCATTTACGGCGGATCGGCGAAGCCCGGACTGCTGCCCACGCTTGAGGGTCTCTCGGGCCTGTTCCTGGGCCGGTTTGCACACGACCCCGTGAATTTCGGCGCCGTGCTGGATGAGGCACTCCTGCTGGCCGAGGGCTTCACTGCACCGGAACCAACCCCCGTGGGACATGTCCAGCCCTGACCGCGTGCGATGGGCATGATGCCTAGATGTCCCTTGGTCGAGGGCAAGAATGAGCATGTCCCGTGGGGTGGCTGGCGAGGAATGGACATGTTCCGTTGGGTGGGTGGCGAAGAGTGGACATGTCCGGCCTTGGCCGCGTGCGACGGGCATGATGTCTAGATGTCCCTTGGTCGAAGGCAAGAATGAGCATGTCCCATGCTGTGGCCATCGAAGAATGGGCATGTTCCGTGGAGTGGGCAGTGAAGAGTGGACATGTCCGGCCTTGGCCGCGTGCGATGGGCATGATGCCTAGATGTCCCTTGGTCGAGGGCAAGAATGAGCATGTCCCATGCTGTGGCCACCGAGGAATGGGCATGTTCCGTTGGGTGGGCAGCGAAGAGTGGACATGTCCGGCCTTGGCCGCGTGCGACGGGCATGATGCCTAGATGTCCTTGGTCGGGGGCAAGAATGGGCATGTCCCATGCTGTGGCCACCGAGGAATGGGCATGTTCCGTTGGGTGGGCAGCGAAGAGTGGACATGTCCGGCCTTGGCCGCGTGCGACGGGCATGATGCCTAGATGTCCTTGGTCGGGGGCAAGAATGGGCATGTCCCAGGCTGAGGCCATCGAAGAATGGGCATGTCCCTCGTCGGAGGGTGCGGCAAAGACAGCTAGGCGCGGACTGACCTCTGGCACAGGCCGATGAAGCCGCCCAGCTGCTCCAGACCCTCGGGGTGGGCGGGGAGGTAGTTGGTCAGTTCGGGCGCGCGGACGATCACGGCACGCCATTGGCCGCGGGACACCGCCACATTGATCCGGTTCCGCGAGAGCAGGAACTCCATGCCCCGCGGAGCCTCGGCCACCGCAGAACATGCCATGGACACAATCACGACCGCGGCCTCCTGGCCCTGGAACTTATCCACGGTCCCCACCCGCACGCCGGCGAGATTCGCGGCGTCCAGGGCATCGCGGATGACGTTGACCTGCGCGTTGTAGGCAGCCACCACCAGAATGTCGGCCGCCTCCAATGGCCGGGCTCCGTCTGCGGTGTGCCAGGAAAGGCCCAAATGGCGGCGCACCTGCCCGACGACCTCGGCAGCCTCCTCGGCCGACGACGTCGTGTTCCCGCTGTGCGGCACCATCACCGTCTCAATCCCCGCGGGCACACCCTCCAGACGGCGCAGATCCGCGGGCGGGGCGGAACGTAACCGGCCTTCGTAGGACAACTCCGAGACGGCCAGGCACAGCTCTGAGTTCATCCGCCACGAGTCGGCCAAGAAGTAGCCACGCTCGGGCGGCAACGTGGCGTGGCCTGCGGAAATCCAGCCCAGGGCAGAGTCGTCGACCGGCTCGGGGTGCCTGCCCTGGCTGACCTGCGGCAGCTGCTGCGGGTCGCCGAGCAAGAGCAGCCGGCTGCTGGCCTGGGCCACGGCAAGGGTGTTGGCCAGCGAGAACTGGCCGGCCTCGTCAATCACCAGGAGGTCCAGGGAGCCGGCCGGGACGGTGGCGCCGGTCATGGTCCACGCCGTGCCACCGACGAGGGCGCCTCCAGGCGCACCCAACAGCTCCGCAACGTCCTTGCCGGTGCGCCGGGCCCACGGCAGGGCGTCGTTGTGCTTCACGTCTTTGGCCACCCGCGCCGGTTCGACCCCGGCCTTCGTGACAGCGGTCTTCAACAGGTTCTCCACCACCGCATGCGACTGGCCGACGACGCCGACTTTCCAGCCGCGGGCCACGAGCCGGGCGATGACGTGGGACCCCACATGGGTCTTGCCCGTTCCGGGCGGACCCTGCACCGCCAGGTAGGAGTGGTCAAGGGCCAGCACGGCCGCCGTGATGGCTTCAATGAAGCGGTCCGGTCCGGCACCAGGCTGCGGCAGTGAAGCTCCGGCGGCCAGCCTCGGCGGCTGACGCCGGACGAGGTCAAGCGCAGGATGGCGGGGGAGGGAACCGGACCCCAGGCCGGCGACCACCGTGTCAGCGAGGGCTGCCAGTGCTTGCTCGAGGCTCTTGGTCGCGAGGGGCTGGTCTTCCGTCAGCGCAATGGGGAGGTCATTGTAGGGCGGTATCTTCCGGTGCAGCCGGTCCCGGATGATGACGGTGTCCTTGCCGTCCTCACGCCCCAGCTCCAGGACCTCCGTGCCGAACCATCCGCTCCGCCCGGTTCCGTTCTTGCCGGTACCCTCCAGCCCGGCGGGAAGAGGCAGCTCGTACATGCGGAACCACTTGCTGCCCTCGCGGAGGTCCGACCCGGGACTCACGGAGCCGGTCAGCTTGACCCGCCGCTCCGGAAGTTTGGTCCCCGTCTGTTGCCAGTCGTCGAGGAGTTCCGCGGATTCGACGAGGAAAACGTTCCGGTCCCGTTCGTGCGTGTCCGGACCGTGCTCACACCGGTCGAAGTGCGACCACCAGAACGACTTGCGCTCCCGGCGGTGGTAGCTCACGGCCGCGGCCAGCATGGCGACGGCCTTACCGTCGTCCTCGGACAAGCCGCTGCCCGGCTCAGCAAATTCCATCAGTGCCAGCTCAGCCGGGGCCAGCGCGGCATCGGCTCGTGCCGAGCCGTCGTCGTCGGGGCCGTCCTCTAAGCCCGCCTCCGCACCGGACGCTAAGCCCGCCTCCGCACCGGACGCTAAGCCCGCCTCCGCACCGGACGCCGCGCCCGCCTCCGCGCCGTGCTGCTCCAGCCGGCGTTCCTTGGCCAGCCCGAGCAGCCAGTTCCGGAGCTCCAGCGTGGAGAGGCAGTCGTATTCGTTGTAGTCGGAGATCCCGGCGAGGATTTTGGCCGCCTCGTCGGGCCGCTCATTGTCCCTCGCGTCGCAGAACCGTGCATAGGCAATCACGGAGGCGCCGGCATCCTTCACTTCGCCAGTTCGAAGGTTCGCCCCCATGTAGAGCGGCTCGAGCTTCTTGATGCTGTAGGAGTTCTCGGAGATCCTGATGCTGTTCCGGACCGTTTGGTACAGGTCCACCAGCAGGCCTTCGCGGAGCCACTCGTCCACGATGTCCTCCCCGGCAACGTGCATCACCGAGAGTTTTCGAAGCGCCGTTTTTTCATACGGTGCGTAGTGGTAGACGTGCATGTCCGGGTGGTCCCGCCGGCGTTTCTCGACATAGTCAAGGAAATCGAGGAACGCCTGCTTCTCCGCCTCCCGGCTGTGGGCCCAGAATGGTCGGAAAATCCCCGGACTGCCGGGCTCGGTGGGCGCCTCAATCACGCCGAACAGGTACTCGAGCCCCCACACTCCCGTGGCGCGGTCCTGCCACAGCGGATCGCCTTCGAAGTCGAAGAAAATATCGCCCCGGCTCGGTGGGGGCAGCTCGGCCAAGGTGTTCCCGGGCAGGACGCCGTAGCGGATGGTGTGCTCTTCGCCGTCCTTGCGGTAGCAGACTTCGCCGTCGGCAGGGCCAACGCCGCTCTGCATCCGCGCCTGTTCCTGCAGGCGCAGGAGCGTAGGTGTGGGCTTGGTGAGGGTCGCTTGCGCCAGGTCAGTGACTGAACTAATCCCACGTTCGTGGAGGTTCTTGCGCTGCACGGAGTTCATCCGGGCCACGAGGAGGAGATCGTCGGTGGCTTTGACTTGCTCCTGGCAGTAATCGCAGCGGCCACAGGCGGTGAGCCCGGGCGCGCCCCAGCCCACTGTTCCCGGCTGTGCGATGTGCGCGGCGGTCAGCGCGAGGAAACGCTCGCGGCGCTCGCGGAAAACCGGCAGGATCTCGGAGAGTTTGTGGTGGCTTCGCACGTAGTCGAATCCGCCACCGGGCAGCTGCACCGTCGAGCCAAGGACGAGTGTCACCGCCGGGTCCACCGGGATCCCGGCCTTCAGCAGCTGGTCGCCGTAGGCGGCCAGCTGGAGCAGAGCCGTCACCTTTGCGTGGCGGGCGAGCTTGGTGTCGAACACGGCGTAGCTGCCGTCGGACTGCCGCACGAGGAAGTCGGAGCGGCCGTGGAACTGGCCGTCGAAGAAGGCGGCCTGGAAGACGACGTCGGCTCCCGCGCGCAGCGCCCCAATGGACTCGGCGTGCTTGGCCGCCAGCGTGGCGCGGTCCATGGCCTCGGCCGGGACGACGTCGTACACGCCGTGCCCGGTGGCCGGATCCCAGTCGCCAAACTTCGCCACGAAACCGCCGAGGACCTTGCGCTCGTGGAGGTCACCCAACACCGCTGCATGCTTGAGCATCTCGTCGTCTTCGAAGGTAGCCCTGGGGGACCGGCCCAGCTTCTCGTCGAGTTTGCGCAGCAGCTGATACTCGCAACTCGCTGCCACCACGAGGTCGCTCGCGGAGTAGACCAGATCCGGTGATGAGCCCGGTACCTCAGGTTCAAGAAAAAACACTGTGCCCCCGTTGCTGGTGCCCCGTTGTTGGTGCCTCCGCTATTCAAGCTATCAAAGCCCTCTGACAGTCAAACACGGGACCGGAACCAGGCAATGTCCTCTGGTTCCTGTCGCAGGACCGGCGTAGGGTCTGAGGACTATGACCGAACAGCAACCGTATGAGCTGGTCCAGCGCTACGCGCACTTCGAGCTGCGCCGCTATCCCGCGTACGCTGTGGCGGAAATAGAGGTCAAAGCGACCTTCGACCGCGCCGGGAATGCTGCCTTCCGGCACCTGTTCAACTACATCAGCGGCAGCAACACGGCGCAACGGAAGCTGGCGATGACGGCCCCGGTGATCCAGGGGCCCGGGCCGTCGCAAAAGCTGGCGATGACCGCGCCGGTTCTGCAAAGCGGCCCGCTGCCGGGAAGTGCAGAGCCCGCTGATTTCATCGTGGCCTTTGTGCTCCCCGCTGGGGTGACGGCGGAGACGGCGCCGGTCCCGGCGAACCCAGACGTTAGAGTCCGGGCCCAGCCAGGTTCCCTGGCAGCCGCCCTTCGGTTCTCCGGCAGCGGGTCGGAGGCGGCCTTTGTACGGCGAAACGATGGCCTCCAGGAGGCACTGAAGCTAGCCGGGCTGAAGGCTGTGGGGCCGCCACGATTCGCCCGTTTTGATCCGCCGTTCAAGCCGTGGTTCCTGCGCCGCAACGAGGTTGTTCAGGACGTGCAGGAGCCCTTGACTCCTCCGGGCGAGCCCGGCCGCTGACCGGGGTAAGGCAAAATGGTTTGGTGACCCAACACCCGCAGCGCCCCGCCTCACCCGCCTCGCCCGCCCCCGGCCCGTCCGCGAAGACCGGCTCACCACAGACCGGCACGCCGCACACCCAGGAGTCCGGCATCGCCGCCCAGATCGCCGGCGAGCTCGGCGTCCTGCCGTGGCAGGTCAAGGCCGCCGTGGATCTGCTCGATGCCGGGTCCACCGTGCCCTTCATCGCCCGCTACCGGAAGGAAGCGACCGGCACCCTGGACGATACCCAGCTCCGCGAGCTGGAGGAGCGGCTGCGCTACCTGCGCGAGCTCGAGGACCGCCGCCGGAGTATCCTCGAGGCGATTGCCGCCCAGGGCGCGCTGACCCCGGAACTGCAGGCCGCCGTCGTCGGCGCGGACACTAAGTCGCGGCTGGAGGACATCTACCTCCCGTTCAAAACCAAGCGGCGCACCAAGGCGCAGATCGCCCGCGAAGCCGGGCTGGAGCCGCTCGCCGACGCCCTGCTCAAGCGCCCCGAACTGGACCCGGAGAGCGAGGCGGCCAAGTACCTCAACGCCGAACACTCGATCGGGGACGCGGCCGCGGCGCTCGCCGGTGCCCGCTCCATCCTGGTGGAACGCGTAGCGCAGGACGCCGACCTGGCCGCCACGCTCCGGGAACGGCTGTGGACCCAGGGCCGGATGGTGTCCCGGGTGAAGAAAGGCAAGGAAGCCGAAGGCCAGAAATTCAAGGACTACTTCGAGTTCTCCCAGCAGCCGGCCGGAATGCCCTCGCACCGTGTCCTGGCGCTGCTGCGCGGAGAAAAGGACGGCGCGCTGGAGCTGGACCTCGCCGAGGCTGATCCGAACGACGACGCCGCCCTCACCGCCGCCCGCGGCCGGTACGAGGCTGCCGTGGCCAGGTTCCTCGGGGTTGCCGACCGCGGCCGGCCCGCCGATGCCTGGCTGCTGCAGACCGCCCAGCTGGCCTGGCGCTCGCGCGTCCTGGCGCGGCTGACGGCAGACCTGCGCAGCCGGATGTTCGCCGCCGCCGAGGACGAGGCCGTGCGTGTGTTCGCCGCGAACCTGCGCGATGTGCTGCTCGCCGCGCCGGCCGGGAACCGCGCCACCCTGGGCCTGGACCCGGGACTGCGCACCGGCGTCAAGGTCGCCGTGGTGGATGGCACCGGCAAGGTGGTCGCGACGGACACCGTCTACCCGCACGCCCCGGCCCGGAAATGGGACGAGGCGCTGCGGACCCTCGTGGGCCTCGCCACGAAGCACGGGGTCGAACTCGTCGCGATCGGCAACGGCACCGCGTCGAGGGAGACGGACAAGCTAGCCGCCGAACTGCTCAAGCAGCTCTCCTCCGGGCCGGAAAACAAGCCGCAGAAAATTGTGGTGTCCGAGGCCGGGGCGTCGGTGTATTCGGCCTCGGCGCTCGCCGCGGCGGAGCTGCCCGGCATGGATGTGTCCCTGCGCGGCGCCGTCTCGATCGCCCGGCGGCTGCAGGACCCGCTCGCGGAGCTGGTGAAGATTGAGCCGAAGTCGATCGGCGTCGGGCAGTACCAGCACGACGTCACGGCCGCGAAGCTGGACCGCAGCCTGGACGCGGTGGTCGAGGACTGCGTGAACGCGGTGGGCGTGGACGTCAACACCGCCTCGCCCGCACTGTTGAGCCGGGTGGCCGGGGTCGGGCCGCTGCTGAGCGAGAACATTGTGGCGTACCGGAACGAGCACGGGCCCTTCGCCAAGCGCAGCGAGCTGAAGAAGGTCCCGCGGCTGGGCGCCAAGGCGTTTGAGCAGTGCGCCGGCTTCCTGCGGATCACCGGGGGAGCGGAGCCGCTGGACGCCTCCAGCGTGCACCCGGAGGCCTACCCCGTGGCCCGGAAAATCAAGGCGGCCGCCGGTAAAGCGCCCGCTGCGGGAAGCTTTGCGGCGCTGAACCCGCAGGACTTCGTGGACGGCTCCTTCGGCCTGCCCACCGTGCAGGACATCATCGCCGAGCTCGAGAAGCCCGGCCGTGACCCGCGTCCGGCCTTCGCGGCGGCAGCGTTTTCTGAAGGCATCGAGAAGATCTCGGACCTCAGGCCCGGCATGGTGCTGGAGGGAACGGTGACCAACGTGGCCGCGTTCGGCGCGTTCGTCGACGTCGGGGTGCACCAGGACGGGCTTGTGCATGTCTCGGCCCTGGCCAACCGCTTTGTCTCCGATCCCCGTGAGGTGGTGAAGTCCGGGCAGGTGGTCCGGGTCAAGGTGCTGGAGGCGGATCCGGAGCGGAAGCGCATCTCGCTCACCCTCAGGCTCGACGACGAACCGGCCTCCGGCGGTCGTGCGGCGGGCGGCCGCAGTGCCGGAGATCGCCCGGCCGGCGGTCGTGCGGACTCGCGGCCGGAACGTCCGCGGCAGCCGGCGGCGCAGGCGCAGTCGACCCAGTCGTCGACCCAGCCGTCGAATCAACCGTCCGGAAGGCAGCCGTCCGGGAAACCGGCAGCCGACCGCCGGACGCCGGGCAGGCAACCGCAGAAGCCGGCCCCCACGCCGTCGCCGGTCAACACCGCGATGGCCGAGGCACTCCGGAAGGCCGGCCTGGGCAAGTAGCGCCCGGTGCGGCTGCCGCACCACCGTTCGTCGCGGATTCCCTACCGCTTGGCGCATAACTAGTACGTTTGCTGACGATCTGCACCATGATTGCCGGAGGCAACGGCCCTCTACCGGAAGCTCGGTCAGAGGCCCTGGCAGAGGGCCGTTTCCGCAATGTGCTGGACACCGATGTCCGTTGACGAGCAGGGGGAGTACTTATGGGTTGGCTGGACCGCGAACGAACCATCGCCCCGCCGGGATTTAACCGGTGGCTCGTCCCCCCGGCAGCCCTCGCGGTGCACCTGTGCATCGGCCAGGCCTACGCGACGAGCGTCTACAAGACCGCGCTGGTGAAGCACTTCGGCGCGAGCCTGACCGAGATCGGCGTGATCTTCTCCGTTGCGATCGTGATGCTGGGCCTCTCGGCCGCCATCATGGGCACCTGGGTGGACAGGAACGGGCCCCGCAAGGCGATGTTCACCTCCGCCGCGTTCTGGGCGAGCGGCTTCCTGATCGGCTCCCTGGGCATCTTCAGCCACCAGCTCTGGCTCGTCTACCTCGGCTACGGCGTCGTCGGCGGCATCGGACTGGGGATCGGTTACATCTCCCCGGTCTCCACCCTGATCAAATGGTTCCCGGACCGGCCCGGACTGGCCACGGGCATGGCGATCATGGGGTTCGGCGGCGGCGCCCTGATCGCCAGCCCGGTCTCCACGGCCCTGCTGAAAATGTACGATCCCAACTCCGGGGCCAAGGGCTGGGTGGCCAGTGGTGAGTCGGTGGGCAAGCTCTTCCTGACCCTCGCCGTCGTCTATCTGGCCTACATGATGTTCGGCGCGTTCACCATCAGAGTTCCGGCCGAGGGCTGGAAACCGGCAGGTTTCGACCCCGCAAAGGTCAAGGCCGCCTCGCTGGTCACCACGGACAACGTCTCCGCCCGGAACGCGGTCAAGACCAGGCAGTTCTGGCTCGTCTGGATCGCCCTGTTCTGCAATGTCACGGCAGGGATCGGCATCCTTGAGCAGGCCGCTCCGATGATCCAGGACTTCTTCCGCCAGCCCGACGGCACGTCCCTGGCCAGCGCCGCAGTGGCCGCGGGCTTCGTGGGGCTGCTCTCGATCGGCAACATGTCCGGCCGCTTTGCCTGGTCCGCCACCTCCGATGTCACAGGCCGCAAGCGCATCTACATGGTCTACCTCGGCGTCGGCGCCGTGCTCTACACCGTGCTGGCGCTGGCCGGCTCTACGTCCACCGTCCTCTACGTGGCCCTCGCGTTCGTCATCATCTCCTTCTACGGCGGCGGGTTCGCGACGGCCCCCGCCTACCTGCGCGACCTCTTCGGCACGTTCCAGGTCGGAGCCATCCACGGCCGGCTCCTGACGGCCTGGTCCGCGGCGGGCATCGCCGGGCCGCTGATCGTCAACGCTTTCCTGGACGCGCAGGGCAAGCCCGGCGCGCTCAACGCCGCGTCCTACCAGCCCGCCTTGCTGACCATGGTGGGGCTGCTGGTGATCGGTTTCGTGGCGAACCTCTTGGTCACGCCGGTGGACGCACGATTCTACGAACCACGTCCTGGCCGCGTCCGGGCCGAAGAACCTGCCTTGGAGGGCTGAAATGAGTACTGCACAGAGTTCGGTCACACCGTCCACCGGGAGGTTGGTCATCGCTTGGGGGCTTGTCGGCGTGCCGCTCGCGTATGGCGTCTATGAGACCCTCACCCGCGTGGCGGCCCTGTTTGGCTGACACCGTGGTGGCAGAAGTCTTCGGTGGTAGTTCGCGCGCGGTGAGTGTGCCGTTCACACGCCCGGAGGCGTTCACCACCCGCCCCACGCTGCAGGGCACGTTTGGGATGAGCGCGTCCACGCATTGGCTTGCGACGGCGGCGGCCCAGTCCGTGTTGGAGCGCGGCGGGAACGCCTTCGATGCCGCGGTGGCGGGAGCGTTCGTGCTCCACGTGGTGGAACCGCACCTCAACGGGCCCGGCGGAGACATGACCGGGATCTTCGTCACCGCGGACCGGCCGGAGCAGCCCATAGTCCTGATGGGGCAGGGCCCGGCGCCGGCCGGGGCCACCGTGCAGCACTACGTGGCCGAAGGCCTGGACCTCGTTCCGGGATCGGGTGCCCTGGCCGCCGCGGTGCCTGCCGCCGTCGACGCCTGGCTCCTGCTGCTGCGTGACCACGGGACGTGGGAGCTGGACGCGGTCCTGGACTTCGCGATCGGCTACGCGCGGGACGGGCACCCGATGCTCGGCCGGGTCGGAACCACCATCGCGGCCGTGTCCGCGCTGTTCGAGGCGCACTGGCCCACGTCCGCTGAGCTGTGGATGCCGGGCGGCCGAATCCCGGTTGAGGGCGAGCTGGTGTGGAACCCGGCCTATGCCCGCACCCTGGAACGGCTCGTGCAGGCCGGAGTTAGGGAATCCACCCGCGAGGCGGGAATTGATGCGGCCCGCCGCGAGTGGCGGGAGGGGTTCGTGGCCCGCGCCATGGTGGCGTCGGTTCAGTCCCCGCACCGGCATTCCTCGGGCACGGATCACCGCGGAGTGCTCGCCCTGGACGATCTCGCGGGATTCGAGGCCGGGTATGAGGCGGCCGCCACCGTGGAGTTCCGGGGCCACACGATCGCCAAGACCGGGCCGTGGGGCCAGGGGCCGGCGCTGCTGCAGACCCTGGCCATTCTGTCCGGCTTCGAGGACCGGTTCCTTGATCCGTCCACCGAGCTCGGGGCGCACACCGTACTGGAAGCGCAGAAGCTCGCGCTCGCGGACCGGGAAGCGTACTACGGCGACACGGACGTGCCGCTCGATTACCTCTTGTCGGAGGACTACTGTGCCGGCCGCCGGGCGTTGATCACGGAACGGGCCTCCCACGACTTCCGGCCTGGCACCGTGCCCGGGCTGGCGCCGTACAGGCCGCCACTGCGCACCAATTACACGGTGCCGGCGCTCGCGGGCCATGCCTCCGCGGCCGGACTCGGCGTCGGCGAGCCCACCGTGACACCCGCGGGGGTGACCCGCGGCGATACCTGCCATATCGACGTCGTGGACCGCTGGGGCAACATGGTCTCCGCCACGCCGTCCGGCGGCTGGCTGCAGTCCTCCCCGGCGATACCGGAGCTGGGCTTCTGTTTGGGCACCCGGCTGCAGATGACCTGGCTGGAGCCCGGCACGCCGTCCACTCTGACGCCCGGCAAACGCCCGCGCACCACCTTGACGCCCACGCTCGTGCTGCGGGACGGCCACGCCGTGACCGCGCTGGGGTCGCCCGGCGGCGACCAGCAGGACCAGTGGCAGCTGCCGTACCTGCTGCGGACCATCGTGGGCGGGTATTCGCCGCAGCAGGCCATCGACGCACCGACGTTCCATACGACGTCGGTGCCCGGGTCCTTCTGGCCGCGCACCTGGGAGCCCGGCGGCGCCGTCGTCGAGGACCGGCTCGGTGAGGACGTCATCGCGGGGCTGGAACGCCGCGGGCATGTGGTCAGCCGGGCTGGTGACTGGGCGCTGGGGCGGTTGTCCGCCGTCGTGCGGGATCCTGAGACCGGGATCCTGCAGGCTGCCGCGAATCCGCGCGGTGCGCAAGGGTACGCCGCGGGCCGGTAGCGGTTGGCGGTGCGTAGCGGTGGAGCTGAGGAATGCTCGCTTCCTAGCCGGAAGCCTTGAGCCGGTCCATGAAGCGGAGCGACTCGGCAACTATCTGCTGCTGCGCCTCGTTGCGGCTGATGCCCGGCTCGCCGTCCCCGGGCTGCCCACCGTAGTCACCGAAGAACGCGTGCACGCCGCCCACAACCGTTGCGTAGGTGGTGGTTGGCGGGAGCAGGGACCTCGACGCCGCGATCTTGTCCGGGGTGCTCAGGCCATCGTTTGAGCCGGAGATGGAGAGCACCGAGAGGCCCTGCGCGTCCGCCATGTTCTCTGCGGGGTACGAAGCAAAGAGCAGCAGCCCGGAGACGTCGTGATTCGCCGCCGCGAAGGATGATGCGCTCACGCCGCCCAACGAATGACCACCGACGGCCCAGGAAGCGATTTCGGGATGCCGGTCCATGGCTGCACGGGCCTGGTTGGTGTCCAGCAGGGAGACGCCAAGGGGTGGTTTCAGGATGACGACTAGATGACCCGCGTCCGCGAGCGGCTGCAGCAGCTCCTGATAGGCGTGCGCGTCGACCCTGGCGCCGGGGTAGAAGACGAGACCCGTGGTGGCTTTGCCCGCCGGGGCAAGGGTAATCGAAGTGGCGTCATCTGCAGCCTTTGACCCGGCTGGCGCGGTCGCGGTGGGTCCATTGGCCGGGACCGTCTTCTCCCGGTCGGGTTGGTGGGGGAACGGGCTAAGCCACATCAGCGCCGCCACGAAACCGAGGACCGTGAGCCTGCCTGCGATCCCGCGGACCAACTGCCAGGTGGAAATGTCACCGCTACGCTGCTGTTTGCCGCCGAACCACCAGCGTCTGACCAGAATCAGCGCCCAAAGAATCCCCAGTGCGACGGCGGCCACCAGGAGAGTTGGCAGGGCGGGGTGGCCGCCGAGGACGGCCGGGTTGCTGAGCAGCATCCAGAGCGGGACCACTATCAGGGCGGCCGCCGCGAGAGCGCCGCTCCCGTTCAGGATCGAGGACTTCCAGGAAGTGGGGTTGAGCCCTGTGGGGCCGGGGCTGGGGGTTTCGGTGGGGTTCGCAGGACGAAAAGGCTGGCCTTCCTTCACGGTTTGATGATATCCCCCGGCAGCGGAACCCAACGGGGTCCGGCGCGACAAAACCCCCGTCACCGGCTCGATCAGCGGCCGCTGCGCCCCACCCACAGCCCATGCAGCAGCGGAAGCACCGACGCGATCATCAGGACATTGCCGAGCACCATGTCATCCGCGCGGACCACGGAGCCGGAAACCAGCAGGGCGCCGAAGATCAGCGCCGATGCCGATCGCTGCGCCGTGCGGTCAAGCCGTCCCAGCTGCCGCTCAAGGCGCGGATTTGCTACCGACAGTGAACCGTCCTCGAGCCGGGTTAGCAGCCCATCCAGACGTTTCGGCAGACCCAGCGCCATCCCGGCGGCATCGAGCGCCTGCTGGGCAACGTCCTGCACGATGTTGCCGCGCTCGTCGCGCAGCAGCTGCGCCGCATAGGGTTCGACCGAGTCCCACAGATTGAACCGGGCGTCCAGCGAGCTGCACACACCCGACGTCAGTGACATCGCCCGGATAATGAGCAGGAAGTTCTCCGGCATCTGGAACGGCAACGAGCGGACCACGTCACCGAACTCCACCGCAAAATCACGGAACTCCCGGGGGTCAACCTCGCGAAGCTCGGCGAAGCCCATCCCGCCAAAGCGGGCAAAGAGGTGCGTCATCGCCCGCTCAAGCTCGACCGTGTCGGCTGAGGGCACCAACACCCCCACGTCGCTGATCGCGGTCATCAACCCCTTGCCGTCACGCGAAGCGGCAGCGATGAGCAGCTTCCGCAGACCGCTGCGTGTGCTCGCCGGAACCTCGCCCATCATGCCGAAGTCGATGAATGTCAGCTTCCATGGGTGCTCCGTGGATGGATCGGCAACCGGCGTGACAAAGATGTTCCCCGGGTGCGGATCGGCATGAAAAAAGCCACTCGTAAAAATCTGGTCGAACATAACCGAGGCAAAAACAGGGGCGACCTGGGCCGGATCGATGCCCGCCGCCAGCAGTGCCTCCGAGTCCGTGATCTTGATCGCCGTGACGTCTTCGAGGGTGAGCACGCGGCGGGTGCTCCGTTCCCAGACGACGTCGGGCACCTCCACCCGGCCGTCGTCGGCGAAATCGGCAGCGAACCGCCCCGAATTCGCCGCCTCATTCAGGTAGTCGATCTCCTCAAGACTGGTCTGCGCAAACTCCTCGACCAGGGCGGGCATGTCGGCACGATCGGACACCAGGCGCACGTGGCTGAGCCAGCCGCCCACTTTGCGCAGTGCCGCCAGGTCGACGTCGACAATGGCCTTGATGCCCGGCCGCTGCACCTTTAGCACCACGCGGTCGAGCCCGGTGTCGGCGGCGTCGCCCGGGCCAAGCCTCGCCCGGTGCGCCTGCCCGAGGGACGCTGCTGCGATCGGTGTCTCCTCGACCGAGGCGAACAACTGCTCCAGCGGCGCGCCCAGCTCAGCTTCGGCGAGGGCGCGGATCGCGGGGAACGAAACCGGAGGCACCTCGTCCTGCAGCCCCTCGAGTTCCTTGGTGATCTCGGGCGGCAGCACGTCGAGCCTGGAGGACAGGAACTGTCCGACTTTGATCATGAGGCCGCCGAGGTCCACCGCCAGCGCATGGAAGCGTTGCGCGAAGCGCCGCATCCTCTTCGCCCTGGTGCGCTCGGCAATCCGCACCAGCCCGATGCGGGGGAGGAACAGCTCGAACCACCAGGTCACCGCGAGATGCCATGCGGCGAAGCGCAGGATGCGGCGGTAACGGGCCCGGTGGCCCCGGGCGCCGGGTCCCGGAGCTGCCCGGTCCCGGCGAACCGACATCACCCCGGTCAGCCCTGGGCGAGGATCGCGTACAGCCGGCGGCGCGCGTCATCGAGCACCGCCACGGCTTCCTGCACCTGCTCCGGTGTGCCGGTGCGTCCCACCTGGGAGGCGGCCTGCGCGAGCTCGACGCCCGCCTTGGGCAGCGCCGCGAATCCCGAGCCCGACGCCGGACCCGTCGACTCCCAGGGCGCTGACGTACCGGCACCCGCCATCTCCTCGCGGCCCGCGTCCGTCAGGGAATAGATCTTGCGGCCGTTGGATTCCTCAGCACGGATAAGGCCCTCGTCGGCCAGCAGCTGGAGGGTCGGATAGACGGAGCCAGCACTGGGCTTCCAGGTGCCGCCGCTGCGCTCCTCGATTTCACGAATAATCTGATAGCCGTGCATCGGCCGCTCGGCGAGCAGTGCCAGCACAGCCGAGCGCACCTCGCCACGCCCCGCCCGGGAACCCGAGCGCTTCTCGAACCTCGAACGCAACTCCTCTACGGCCTGCCACATGCCGTCGACATTGTTGCCGCGAAATCCGCCTGCCGGGTAAGAACTGCGCATCATGCTCTCCTCTGGACGACCGTGAACGATATACAACGATAGCCAACGATACACGCGCAAATTTGCGAAACCAAGAGCGCCGGCGATCCACATCTTGCATCGTGATCCGACAGCCGTCAGCGTTCCTTTTTTGCGGTTTCCCGGGCCTGCTGAGCGGGCTCACGGCGCTTACTTGCATGCTGCCAGGCCAGTCCTGCCTGAGTGCCCAAAATAAATCCACCGAACCATACGCTTTTCCTACTTCAGAATTGGTCGCCACGGTCGATCTGGAGATTTCGCGACGTGCAAATCACTAGCGCCGTTGAGCGCGGCGGCCGGCCTTTTGTCCTCGAAGCATTGCTGAGTATTCCCCCAACGCCTAACCCGGCACGACGATGGCCGTTGAGTACTCAACCCAATCCTCCCTCCGGCCCTCCCGAAAAAGGCGATCGGCAATCCGCTGACACTCCTGCAAGTCGCTCCAGGGGCTCCACTGATTCAGCATTGTGGTCAAAGGCCCATGTGGTTCAGAACGACTCCAACTTATGTCTGTAACTCGGAATCGCTGATTACTAATCCAGTGGGATACTCGACCCGTTTTTCCAACTCGCCGTCCCGGAACAAGCGGGCCGCGACGATCTCACATTCCTGCCAATCGCGACACCATTTAGTGGTTAGAAAGTGGTCAGGCGAGTGGCTTCTGCGTCGTTACCCGTCATCCATTCCGGGCCCAACGACGCTGATCCCGGGTTCCCGAGGAAATCTGTCAGTGCCGCCTCGACAGGTCCGAGGTCGTTAACGAACCGAGAAGGAATGAAGCCCGTCGCATCACCCATCGGCACCTCCACCGATTCATCCTTCGCTTGTCCGGGCCGCAACAACACCGCCCAGGAACTCTCCTGGTCAGCATCAGCATTCCGGTGACAGACCATCCCCAGCCCAACACCACCGGCCACCTCAAAACGTGCCGACCCATGCTCAACAGCCAGCCGTCCACGCAACTTCCCGTCCAAGGAATGCAGCGCAGCACCAGCCGCCTCACGTGCCTCCGCGACGGTGCTAAGGCCCCGCCCATCAACAAGCCACTCCGCCTTATTTGTGGTTTCCCGGCTCGGCTTAGCGGGCTGACGGCTCCGCTTATTCGCATGCTGCCAGGCCAGTCCTGCCTGAGTGCCCGAAATAAACCCACCGAACCACGCGATTCCGGCTGGGCCCAACACCAAACAGAGAACGAGGGAAAGCACCAAAACCAACATGGCTAGCCATCGCCAGGGCGGTGAGAAACGCAGCAACCACACACCCACGGCCAGGCCGGCGAGTAGTGCCACGACCTCCTGTGACACGTGGTCCTGAGGTCCTGCCAGGATCACCGCGACCGTGGCGCTCAATAACACGCCACTAAGGATCAGAGCATTCCTTACCGGATGCTCAGCTTTTCTTCCCACAACAACCAACCCTTTCTAGGCCTGTTTTGCTCACCATCCGAGTGCGCTCTGGAGTTGGTCGCCACCGAAGCCGACAGTGCCACCTCCAAAGGCGCCTCCCCACAGTCCCACGGTATTCGTCTGGTTGTAGTTAAACATGCCGTTCACAGTCCGAGGCGCAAAGTACGGCATCTGCCTTAGCGTGCTAACGCCTGTCTGGTTGAACGCCGGTATGCGCCCCACAGGTATCGCGGCAGCACCCGCTCCAAACAGGCCTGTTGCCCCGGCCTTCGCGGGGTCAATGGGATCCCCGGCGACGACGTTCTCCAGCATCGAACCTGTTCCCGCACCAACGCCACTGATGGCCATCGTTCCGGCCTTGGCAACCACGCCGGTCGACGACAATGACATCCCTCTGGCGAGGCTGCCGCCGGCCGGCCCCGCGAGGCCGCCTACGGCACCGGCGAAGCCACCACCAGCGATCTTGCCCGCAAAGTCCCAGCCGTTATTGATGCGCCCGCCTTTCTGATAAAGGTAGCTCGCGGCGCTTGCACCCGCACCGACGACCCCGTTGGCGCCAGCACTTACTCCGAGCGCTGCTGCAGCCTGTCCGGCCGGCGCACCCGCGAGGACGCCCCTAGTCCACATGGCCGCGCCGCCGCCTGCAGCACCGGTAGCCGCGCCTATCGCGGTGTTGCCGAGGACCGACCACCAGTCGACCGAACCCTTCTGCGATTTCTGGGAAAAGACCGAGAGGCCACCCGAGCTCAATGCCCCGGCGATAGCTCCTGCCGCGATGATGTTGAGCCCCGGCACGAACAATGCAGCAACGCCAGCGGCCACGGCGAGTCCCGCAACGACGTACTCCCAGTGGCTCCCGGCCGATTTGTCGTAGGCCTTCAGCTCGTCATCAGTGAGCGGACGCAGCCCGGTGGGGTCGGTGGTGTTGAGGGGGTTATTGCCGGCGTAGGCGTAGGGGTTGCCGTCCCAGCCCGCGCCGAGGACGGGGGAGAGAGGATCGGTGGAGAGGAAACCACGAGTAGCGGGGTCGTACGCACGTGCCCCGAGCCACTCCAGGCCAGCGATGTCCAGGCCGCCGTTGCCGGTCAGAGTGATCCCGGCGGGCAGCACACCGGCCAGCCCGGACACCGAACCCAAACCAGCGGCACCACCAACGGCAGTGCCACCCGGGCCAGGGACTGCCGGCGCGCCGATGACGGCCCAGGGGTCGGACTGGTCGGTGGGGCGGGCGGCCCGCCAGCCCGGCGCGATCCAGGCGTCCCCGATCCCGGTGACACCACAAGGCAACGAAAGGACCTGTTCACCGCCGAAGCCGGCCAGGGTGGGGATGGGGGTGGCGGTGTCCCACCACAGCTCCGACCCATCGATAGCAGCCAGCTCGCCGAGGGCGTCCACCCACAGCTCATGCCGGGAGGTTTCCATGCCGTCGGGCGTGCGGTCGGCAACGCTCTTCAACTGGCCGCTCTGACCCCACGAGTACTCGGTCCAGGACCCGTCCGGCCGGATCAGCCGGGTACGGCGGCCCAGGCCGTCATGAACATACTCAGTCCGTGAATCGTCAGCGTCCGTGACGGCGAGGAGCTGTCCAGCGGCGTCGTACTCATAGACCCGGGAGCCACCCGGCGTGGATTCCCGGACAAGGCGCCCGCCGGCGTCGTACATCCACTCGGAGACCGCAGAGGGAAGCCGCGGCTCCCCGTTCCGGGTGGTGGCGGCCGAGACCATTTGGCCGGCCCCGTCATACCCGTACTGGGTCACAGTACCGGCGCGGGTCAGGGCCGTGATCCGGCCGTCCTCGTCCCGGCCGATCAGGGTGACATCGGTCGAGAGCGGGTCAGAACGGTCCGTGCGGCTGTGCTCGGACAGGCTCCCGTAGCGGTAGGCCCATTCCTGGACTAGGTTCCCGGCAGTGGCTGCGGTGATACGCCCCGACGCATCGTGGGAGAACACGGCCTCCCCGAGCCGGGGGTTGCTGACAGCGGTCACCCGGCCTGCGGCATCCCGGACATAAGTGGTGGTGGTTCCGTGCGCGTCGGTGAAACCGGTGCGGTTCCCGTCGGCGTCGTACTTCCACGACATTCCCCGGCCGCCGCGGGTGCGGGACGCCAGCCGCCCGCAGCGGTCATACGCGAGCTCGTGCTCGACGGCCAGCCCGTCAGCGCCCGTGTAATCGGTAATGATTACGCGGCGGCGGATCAGGTCGCGTTCGACGCCGGCAATGAGCTTCCCGTCGAACGAGGTGGAGGATTCCCGGCCGGCCCGGTCATACGTCCAGGTTGTGGTGTGTCCGTCCGGGTCGGTCTGGGACAGTTGCCGCCCGGCGGGATCGTAGGTGGCGGTGCTCATCCGCCCGAGCGGATCGGTGACGGAATCAACCTGGTCCGTGGCCGTGTAGGTGCGGGTGGTCACCCCGCCCAGGGGATCGGTGATCCGGACCAGGCGCCCGCGGACGTCGTACTCGAACAGGGTCCGGCCGCCCACGCCGTTGACGGTCTCGGTCAGTTCCCCGGCGGTGTTGTATTTGAACCGGCGCGTGCCGTACCAGGAGTCCTGGCTGAACGTCAGCCGCCCGGCATTGTCGTAGCCGTACCGGGAAACGCCCTGGCCGGGGGTGCGGCGCAGCACAAGCCGTCCGCACGGGTCGTACTCGAAGGTCTCGACCTCGCCCGTGGGCAGCGTCCGGGAAGTGACGCGCTGATCGGCGTCGTAGGCCAGTTCCGTGACCGCGCCGAGCGGGTCCGTGGTTTTCCAAGGCCGCCCGCACACGTCGTACTCGTACCGGGTAACGGCACCGCTGGGGGAGGTGATCGACGTGATCTTCCCGGCCACGTCCCGGCCCAGGACCGTCAGGCCGCCGTCGCCGTCGACGAGCTCCACCGGGTTGCCCGCCGCGTCATAGGAGGTGAGCTCCGCGGAGCCGTCCACCCCCTGGACCTGCCTGGGGCGCCCGTACTCGTCAAAGCTGTACGTCGAGGATGAGAACGCGTCCGTCAGCGTCGCCGTCCCGGCCTTGCGGTCCGCGGTCGCGTCTGTGCGGACCCCGGTGGGGTCGACGACGGCGGTCAGGGCGCCGATCTTGTCGTACTCCCGTACCCAGTCATGGCCGGCGGGGTCCGTGATCCCGACCAGCCGGGAAAGCGTGTCATGGACAAAGCCCCAGCGGGCACCGTCGGGCAGCACCGCGGCGGTGACGTTGCCGAGCTCATCGAAGACCCGCTCAATGGCCCGGCCCAACGGATCGATTGTCCGGACCAGATCACCGTTGACGGCGTATTCGAGTTCGGTCCGCCCGCCGTCCGGGGCGACGAACGCCGTCGTCCGCCCCGCCGAATCGTGTTCGAAGGCCCAGACGGCGCCGTCCGGGTCCTCGCGCCGCACCAGCAGGCCCGCGGCGTCGTAGCTGAAACGGGTCTCAGCGCCCGACGGGCTGATGGCCGTGACCGGGCGGCCCGCATGGTCACGGACGATCCTTGCGATGTCTCCTACAGCGTTCCGGGTCGCGACCAGGTCCCCGAACCCGTCGTACTCAAAGCCGACCGTCACTCCGGCCGGGTCCACTACTTGGGCCAGTTGCCCGTTCCGCCACTGAAGCTCGGTGCGCCCGCCCAGCGGGTCCAGGATCACCGAGGGATCCCGCGACACCTCACCGGCATACTCATACGAGACGACCGACCCGGACTCCGTCACCAGAGTGGTGATGCGGTCTTGCTCATCCCAGCCGTAGGTGAGGTCCGCGCCCTCCGGGGTCACGGTCCGGGTCTTCCGGCCCCGCCCGTCGTAGGCGTGCACCGTGACCGTCCCGTCGCGCTCCGTGAACGACACCAGATTTCCGTGGCCGTCATACGCCATGGACTGACGCTGGTCATGGGAATCAAGCACCCCGACCAGGCGGCCCTTCGCATCGGCGATCCACGAGTTTGAGCGGGTACCGTCCTCATCCGAAACCACCGTGACCCGGCCCGGCAGATACGCGAACCTGGTCCGGCGCCCATGCTGGGAGGTCTGCAGGACAACCCTGCCGTGTTCGTCGTAGGTGTTCTCTGCCTCGAGAACGCCCGCAGCCGAGACCACGGCCTCGATCAGGCCCTGCTCATTCCACCGGTAGGTGCGCGTCCCCAGCCCGGTCTCCACGCGGGTCAGCCTGCCAGCGGCGTCGTACGCGTACTCCACCCGGCGCCCGTCCGAGGCCCTCACCACGGCAACAAGCCCGTCCACGTACTCGACGTCGAGGAAACGGCCCCGCACATGCGCCAGCCGGGTCACCAGTCCGGCACAGCCGGCGTCAGCTGGCCCTTCCCGGAGAACGGACGCCGTCCGGCCAGGCCCGGACCCGGCACCGAGCCACACGCCGGCCAGGCTGTAAGCCCACCACGCGCCCTGGTTGTCCCGGACCACCAGGAGCTCGACCGTACCGTCAGGCAGGGAGCCCAGCTCCGCCAGGTCAGCAGCCTTTGCATGCTCGCGGGCCAGCCAGTAATTCTCTCCCACACCCCTGCCCCAGCCGGTGCCCTCCCGGGGGAAGTCCACGGCGCGGCCATCAGCCATCACCCACCGGCACCCCTCATCCGAGACCGTGAGGTACTGATCCAGAACCGAGGCCCACCCAGGACCAAACACCCCGGGCCTCTCCAAACCTGACGCCAGCGAGTTGTACATCCGAGACAGCACCACGTTTGAGGCAACCCCGGCGAACCCCAGATCCGTTTCCGGCTCGATGAAGTTTCCCGTTGAGGTGTTCACGGGATCATTGGCGTACCCGCTGGTCGGCATCGCACCGGCCGCCGTGGGCGGATCAATCGCCAACGAGGACCGGGTCGCACTCACCCCCGCCGCAGCGAGCGCCTCGTTCACCGCCGCGTCTGAAACACTCGACACGGCCCCCTCGCCGCCGGCAGCGGCAAATGCATCCGCAACCGTCACCGCCCATTTCGCGTCGTTCTCGTTCGCCTGCAAGTACCGCCGGTATGCGGTGATCACTCCGGACGCGTCTATTGAACCCCAGTAGCAAGCAGACGCGAACGAGGACATTTGCCCGTGCAACGAGCCCGGCTCGGCCGCCAAACCGTCGTCCAGGCCCCGCGACCCTGCCGCGAAGGACCGCAGATCAGCCGGCCGCGCCGAGGACGTCCCGCCTCCATACCCGCCACCGGGCGCCGGGGTTTCCCGTGAGCCCAGGGCCGCCGAGGCCGGAGCAAACGACGGGGCCGGACCCGGATCCGCGTTCGGCCGCTCCGACTCACCAAAAAACCAGTCCCTGGCCTGTTCGAAGCCGTTCCGGTCGTTGTGCTCCCGGACCCACTCGTTGTTCCGCCGGCGCCGATCATCCTCATCACGCCCGGCCTCGATCATCTGCCCCACATAGCCGGCGACCGTCCGCAATGCTGAGACCAGGGCCTCCGCGTCGCCCGCAGCCGTTACTGCGTTCGCCGCGAACAGGTCCGAGAAATGGCCCTGGAAGTCCGTCTTCGCCGTGGAAACATACGAAGCCCGCGACCCCGCCTGCCCCTCAACCCGCGACGCCGCCGATTCAAATACCGACTGCACCGCCTCGGCCACGGCATAACTGAACCGCCCGCCATGAGAAGCATCCGACGCCGGCAACAGCGGCACCTCAACGAAATCGGTCACAACCAAAGCCCCCCACAGAACAAGAACTGGAACAGAAAGACAAACCACCAAACGTGCATCGGCCAGGTAACCGCCCACTCACCAGAGCGGCGCGACTACCTGGCCCTCACGCAATCACATACAGGCTCAGGCGCCGCCGCCAGCAGAGAAGATGTCCTGCGAAATCTTCTGCAGCTGCCCCCGCAACTGCTCGAGTTCCTCCTTGGCCTTGTCCAAAGCAGCCTTCGTCTCCGGCCACGTAGAACCTCGGAACTGCGCAGCCAGGGGACCATCCCAAATATTCGGATCTGACAAAACTCGTCCCTGCGCATCCAGCGCCGAGATCTGATCCGTGAAACCACCGTTAATGATCGACTGCACCTGCCCAATCGCAGCCTTCGCTTGCTCAGTAGACAACACACGCGACATAGAAATTCCTCCCAAGAGACAAGCGCTTCTCCGCCGGACACGTAACCGCCGACGACCAGACGGTGCCGACGCTACCAACACACGTCAATAAATCCAACAAAAAGAAAAACTAGGACGGCGGGACATGACCGCCCAAGTCATGCGCATGACACAGGCAAACCGCGATTAGTCCATTCGTGAGTGAAACCCCGTATCATGCTGAAGGCACCATGAACGGAAGAGGGGACGATCATGTCCAGACGGACTACCACGCACCAGCACATCCCGGGGCGCCGCATCGCGCCCGGCCGGGCGCTGGGCGCCTTCCTTGCCGGCCTGGGGCTGATCGCGACGACGTCGTGCGGCCCGGCCCCCGAGCCGGAATCGGTGTCCAATCCGGTCAAGCTCCTGCAGAGCGTGCGCGTGGGCATGTCCCCGGCCGCCGGGGTCGAGACGATCGAAGGCACCACCATCTCTGTGTCCGCGGCCGGCGACTCTTCCGCAGCGGACACGAAGTACGACGCCGCCCAGGCGGTGGGCGAACTGCCGGTGCGAGTGAGCCTGCAGTACCGGGCCGGCGACAAGTCCGGCTCCGACCTCACCGAGCTTCAAGGCCACACCGGGCCGGTCGAGATCGACCTGACTCTGGAGAACCTCACGGTTAAGCCGCGGGTCATCGAGTACGATGCCGCTGGCCAAACCCGCTCCGATACCGCCCTCGTAGGCGCCCCGCTGACTATCGCCGCCTCAACGAAACTCACCGGTGTACGGGCCGACGACGTCACCGCCGGCTCTGCGGACGGCGGAACGGGCACCAACGGCGTCTTGAGCAGCACCGAGGACGGTGCCACCGTGGTGCAGTGGGCCACCGTGCTGGCCCCGCCGCGTTCCGGGGCGAGCACCACGCTGCGCCTCGTTGCTGATGTCAAGGACTTTCAGGTCCCTGCTTTCGACGTGGCGGTCCAGCCGGGCCTTAACACAGACCTCAGCGCGGACGGCGTGCTCGCCGGCGCGTTCTCTTCCGGCGCGGGCTCCGAGATGGGGCTGCAACGCCGCACTATCTCACTGGTCTCGGACGTCAACACCGTGTTGACCAAGGCCGGTTCCACCATCACCGAGGTCCGGCGGAACCTGCAGGTGACCTCTCAGACCCTGGGTGCGAAGACCGCGGGCGAGCTGCGCGATAACTCCACGGCCCTGGCCGCAACCATGGTGGACCTGAAGGAGCAACTGAAGACTCTCGGCGCCGACCTGGAGGCCGCGACGAAGTCAACGCAGTCCACCACCGCGTCCCAGCTGAAGCTGACCGTCGCCGCCGTGGACGCGATGCTGGGCGACACCTCGGCCGTGCCCGCGACGGCCCCCATCAACGGTGACGGCTGCACCGCGGAGGTGCCCAAATCGGGGAAGGCGGCCACGGTTTACTCCAGCATCCAGACCATGGCCTCGCAGCTCGACGCCTACGCGAAGGTGAGTGCGGGCTGCCGGGATATCGTCGCTGGCGCCATCAAGGCCACCATGGGCCCCGAGGACCCCACCGCGGAGGAATGCGCGGAGCAGGGCTCGATGACATGCTCCCTCTACGGCTCTGCCGTGACCGTCACCGGCGCGTTGCTGGGCCTGGTGAAGAAGGGCGACGAGCTTGTGGCGGACCTGCAGCCGCAGATGGTCGAGGGCGCGATCAAGGATCAGGAGGCTGCCGCCGTCACGCTGGAGAAGGTTCGCGCCGATTTCGCTGCGGTCCTCGACGGCGCCGAGACCACGGAAGACTACAAGACTGCCCTCGCAAACGTGGAAGAAGCGATCAAGTCCGCCCGGGGCTCCGTCGCCGCGACCCGGGACGCGGCCGCTGCGGTCCGCGGCAGCATCGACGGCCTGCGGCAGAAGCTGGGCGACATCAAGAAGACTGCGCAGGACGCCCGGGGCGAGTTGGGTGACCGCTCGCTGCTGAACGGCTCGATGACGCAGCAAACGCAGCGGCTCGCCGACGAGTTGTGCAAGATGGCCGACGGCGCCTCGCCCCGCGAGGGCCGACTGTCCGCCGAGCAAGCGGAGCGGCTGCGTTCCTACTTGACGTCCGCACCGTGCGAGCCCACGGATGAAAGCGGAAACCCGGCGCAGGAACTGCGGCCGCCGCTGGGGTTCAAGGACCCGCTGGACGATCGGATCCAGGCCCAGACGGCCGCCTGGGACGCGGTCCTGGCGGCCACCGACACCACCGCCCCGGACGAGGAGATCGGCCAGGCGTTCACCACTTTGGGGACGACGATCGACGACATCGACGCCAAGCTGGACGCCATCAAAGAAGCCACGAAGGCGCTCGACGGCGCCGCCACGGGCGACGTCAACAGCAACAAGCGGGAACTCGCTGCCCTGGACGCCGCGCTTGGTAAGGCGATCGACTCCTCCGGCCGGGTCGGCTCGACGCTCGCGAAGCTCAAGGAGCAGCAGGACGGGCTCGGCGACAAGATCAAGAAGTCCCTCCGCGAGGTTTCGGCGGAGACCGCCGCCGAGGTCTACAAGACCGTGGACGAGCAAGTGCGCCGGGTCGCCGAGATCGGCGACGCGGGCTCCGACGCCGTGATCACGGCCTTCAACCGCTCTATCTCCGGTTTGAAGTCCACCTCGGACGAGGTGGTGAACGACGCCGAGGGCACGGTGAATAAGCAGCGGGACGAACTGCGCGGGCAGAGCGACGCGCTGGCCGCATCCCTGGACAAGAGCACGCAGTCCTCGCTCGCGAACATCGCCTCCAGCACGTCCGGCTCAACCCGTGACGTCGAGGGCGCCAGCGCCCTCCTGTCCTCAAGCCTCACCAAGGTGATGCTCGACCTGGGCGACCGTTCGGTGAACGGATCCGGCCTGCTCGGCTCCATGGCCACAAGCGCCGCCAAAGCCGACACCGCTGACTATCAGCTGGCACTGGCATCGCAGAACGCTGAGGGCTATGCCAATATCCGCTCCAGGGACGTGGCGGGGCTGCTCCTGCGCCAGGCGCAGTTCAAGGCCTCACTCACCGCGGTCGACGAACTGCCACCGTTCCACCTCGAGGTGCCGGCCGGCGCCACGTCGCAGACCCTGTACACACTGAAGATCGGCGGCACCGCATGAGCTCCCGCACCGGGCTCACGACCCTGATCGTCGCGGGCATCACTGTCGTCCTCGCGGCTGCGATCGCCCTGACGACCGTGGCGCTGAGCCGTCCCAAGGAGGCTTCACGGCCCGATCCGGTAGCCGCGACGGTTCCCGTTGCGCTGCAGGCCGAGGGCCTGCCGAAGGACCTCTCCATCGGCGTCGTCCTCACCCTGGGCCAGTCCGGCGAGCCCGGCTCCGAGTACAACCGGGCGGCACAGGGCGCGATCGTCGCCGCACAGCGCTTTGCCAAGGGCGGCGCCACCGTCGCCCTCGCAGCCCAGAACGACCGCGGCACGGAAGATGGCGCCCGCGCCGCCGTCCACGCGCTCGCCGCGCAGGGAGCATCGGGTGTCGTCGTGGCGACCACGGGTGCGCCGGCCCGGGCCGCGGCAAAGACCGCCGAGGAGCTCGGCCTCCCGGCGATCCTGCCCTACGCCGAACCATCGGACCCCGCGCAGACCACCTGGACCACGAGGCCGTCGGGCGCATCCGTCGCGGCCGCCCTTCGCACCGCGCTGAACGGCAAAAACAGGGTGCTGCTCGTCGGGGACGGCGGCGAGGTCCCTGCCTCCGTCGGGATCTCACAGACGCTGAACCTCGATGGCTTCGACGCGGTGACGGACCTGGCCCAGGAGGCCGCCATCCGAACAGGGGACCAGCTGCGCCCTCCTGCCGAGGACGCCCCAGCAGGCGCCGGGTCCACGGGGGTCGCCGAGCCCGCGGACGCCGTGGTTGTCTCGGCCGCCACCCCGCAGCGGCTGGCCCGTCTGGTCCAGGCCCTGCAGGCCCGCGACGTGTCCGTCCCCGTCGTCATACCGGACGGTGCCACCGCCCCGGCCTTCGCCTCCACGCTCGCCGAACTCGACGGCGCCGCCTCCGGGCAGCTGGTCAGCGTTGCCCCGGCCGGCGGCGATGCCACGGCGCTCCAGCAGGACGCCCAGGGGCGCGGGATGTCCGCATTCCTGTCCGCCGTGCGCCTGGCCTCCGGCGACCCGAAGGTCAAGAACCTGACGGGCGATGCCGCGTTCTCCGCCGACGCATGGGCGGCGGACTCACGCAGCCACGACGCCGTCGTCGCCCTCGTACGGGCGGCCGCATCGGCTGGAAGCGGCGAGCCGTCCAAGGTCGGCGCGGCGTTGCGCACCATGTCCTTCGGTCCTGGTGACGGCCTCGCCGGGCCGGCGCTGGATTTCTCGCGCTCCGCGGCGCTGACCGCGGAGGCAATCCCGGTCTACGCTTCCCCTCAGGATCTGGGCCTGCGCCCGCCGGATGAGGCCGCTCCGCGGCTCGTCTGGGTGCCGGCGCCGGCAAACCCCTGACCACCTGCCCCCGGTTCGCACCAAAGCGGGCGGGGACCATCCACCACTGAAGGAGCGCCCGGTGCGTGTGCTGATCGACCTGGACGAGCGTCGCTTTGAGTGCGACGTGGCTCACGCCGCGCCCGCCACGACGCTGACAGACCTCGTGGAGGCCGCCGGTGGCCCGCGCCTGGCACCCGATGAGGCGGTGTTCGTGAACGAGGCCGAGGTGCGTGGTTCCACCCCCGTGTCAGAGCTGATCTTCCTGGAGGGTAGCCGCATCTCGCGGGCGCCGTGGCAGATTCCGCAGCGCGTGCGCGGCTGGAGCGTGACGCTCGCCGGCGGCCAGAGCACCGGCGGCGTGATTGACGTTCCGCACGGGCGAGAGATGCTCATCGGTCGGTCCCCTCACGCCGATCTGAGCCTTCCGACCGAAAGCGCGTCATGGGACCACTGCCGCCTGCGCCGGGAGGAGGACGGGCTGCGGGTGTTCGATGGCGGGTCCACGAACGGCACCCTCGTTAATGGCGAGCCGGTGGGGGAGGACGGGGTCCTGGTGACAGAAACCGCCACGATCACGGCGGGCGGCGCGGTGCTCCTCCTGCGCTGGTCCCTGGACGAGACGCCCGCCCCGGCGCCTGGCAGCCTGCACAACCTCACGCCGGCGGCGACAGCGCCCTTCAACCGGCCTCCCCGCCCCGGGCAGGCCCCGGCGGGCGAGCCACTGGTCCCGCCGGGCCGCAAGGACGTGCCGCCGGCCAGCAAATTCAGCTACATCACGGTGCTCGCGCCCCTCGTGATGGCAGCGGCGATGGTGTTGATCCTGCGGGACTTGCGCTTCGCGATGTTCGCCATGCTCAGCCCGGTCATGGCCGTGGGCATGTGGTTCGAACAAAAGCGCCGTCACGCCCGGGGCCTCAAAGAAGAGGACGAGCGCTTCGCCGGGGCGCTCCAGGGATTCGAGCGGCAGATCCGCGAAGCCGCAGCGACGGAGACCGCACGACGCCATCGGATGATCCCCGATCCCGCGACCGTAGTCCGGCGCCCCGCACTCCCCGCCACGTCCTTGTGGCAGCGCCGCGCCGACGCGGACGACTTCCTGGCCCTGCACGCCGGCACAGGTGACGTCCACTGGAAGCCCGAGGTGGACCGCACCGCCGGGTCGCGGCTGGATGAGAAGGTGAAGGACTCCCTCGCGGCCGCGCGCCTTCAGGCCGCGCCCGTGCTCGTGGACCTGACCGACGCCGGTGTGGTGGGTATCGTCGGGCCGCGGGAGGGGACTCTGGCGCTCGCGCGATCCCTCCTGGCCCAGGCCGCGGTGCACGTCGGCCCAGCCGACCTGACCATCGGCGTCTTCTGCGACGCCGGACGCGCTGACGAGTGGGAGTGGGCTTCATGGCTGCCGCACACGCGCCAGGCCGGCAGCAGCACGGGCGAGCGGTGGATGTCCGCGGACCGCGAGGCGAGCCTGGCCATGCTGCGCACGCTCAAGGACGCTGTGCAGGAGCTGCCCACACCAGCGATGCTGGTGGTCCTGGACTCCGAGGTCCTCACGGAGGGCAGGGACTCACCGGCGCGCGCGCTGCTCGGCACGGGCCGCTCCGTGCCCGGGGCCCATGGGAGCCCGCAGCAGCGCCCGTGCCGGGTGGCGGGCATCGTCATCGCGACTTCGGAGGAACAGTTGCCGGCCTCCTGCACCACGATCATCAGGGTCGGTTCGGACGCAGCGGCCACTGTGGACCAGCCGGAGGACCTGACCCGCGTGGAGGACGTCATCCTGGCGGGCCTGGACCAGGAGGAGGCCCTGCGCTGCGCAATGCGCGTGGCGCACTTCGACGATCCGGAGCTGAGCGTGCCCGGGGCCTCGCTGCCCCCGCTTGTGCGGCTGCCCGGGCTCCTCGGCTACGACCGCCCGGACTCGACCACGATCCGTCGCATGTGGCAGGCTCCCACCGGAGTCTCCACGCCGATCGGCACAGGGGAGAACGGCACCCTGACCCTGGACCTGGTCAAGGACGGCCCGCACGGCCTGGTGGGCGGCACCACCGGCTCCGGCAAGTCCGAGTTCCTCCGCTCGCTTGTGGCCGGCCTCGCGGCACGCAACGATCCGACGCGCCTGAACTTTATCCTCGTCGACTTCAAAGGCGGGGCCGCCTTCAAGGCATGCGAACGCCTTCCGCACACCATTGGCACGATCTCCAATCTGGACGAGCAGCTCGCCGACCGGGCCCTCCGCGCCCTGGAAGCGGAGATGGAACGCCGCCAGCGGGTCTTCGCAGAGGCCGGCGAGGGCATCGACAACCTGAACGCCTACCTGGCCACGAACCCGGCCGAGCCCATGCCCCGGCTGCTGCTCGTGATCGACGAGTTCGCCATGCTGGCCAAGGACTTCCCGGACGTGCTCAAAGCGCTCGTCAGCGTGGGCGCAGTGGGCCGCACCCTGGGAGTGCACATGATCCTGGCGACGCAGCGCCCGGCGGGCGTCGTCAGCGACGACATCCTCGCGAACACCAACCTTCGGGTGGCCCTTCGGGTGCAGAGCCGCGACGACTCCAACAACGTCATCGGTGTGCCCGCCGCCTCGGCGATCGGCCGGGCCCAGATGGGCCGGGCATTCGTGAAACTGGGCCAGGACGACATCACCCCCGTGCAGACAGCCCTCGTGACCGGACGGGCGCAGCTCGGCGCCGGGCCCGCCGTGGACGTGCGCGAGATACGCCAGTTCGGCGTCCCCGTGCCCGCGGCGGCGCCGCCACGGTCTGCGGGCGTGGACGAGAACGACCTCGAACTGCTCATCGACGCGGTTGTCGAAGCCAACGCCGAGGCAGGGTACGCCCAGCCGCGGCAGGTCTGGCCGGAGGCCCTGGGTGAGCGTGTGGAGCTGGAGGGTTACCATCCTCAGCCGGACGGCGGCCGTCGCGCCACACCGTCCGACACTCCCACCGATCCCGCACGCCGGCCGCTGCCGATGGTGGGCGCCGTCCGAGGCTCCACGGTCCAGGTGGCAATCGTCGACGAGCCGGAGCTGCAGCGCCAGTCCGCGGCGGGATGGGACATGTCCGTGGGGAACCTGATGCTCATGGGCGTGGCCGGCTCCGGCACGAGCACCACACTGGCCTCGATCGCGCTGACACTGGCGAAGGACGCCGATCCGGCCGAACTGGACCTGATGATCCTCGACATGGGCTCCCGTGAACTCGAAGCCCTGGAACGCCTGCCGCACACCGTGGCGTATGTGGGAACCGGGGCCGGTGCCAAGGAGCAGCAGGCCCGTTTCCTCCGGCACCTGCACACGGAGCTCGAGAGCCGCCGCGCCGAGCCTGGCAGGCACCGCCGCACCGTGGTGCTGCTGGACGGCCTGGCCTCACTGCGGGACGAGTTCCAGGATTTCGAAGGGCAGCAGCTGCTGGCGCTGCTGTATCGGGCGTACGCGGACGGCCCGGCGCTGGGACTGTCCTTCGCGGTCTCCACCACACGCGCCAAGGCGGTGCCCTCGGCCATGAACGAGGTGACGCTGCAGAAGTGGCTCTTCCGGCTGGCGGACGACTACGACTACTCCTCGCTCGGCGTCCGGGGCAAGGAAATCCCCGCTGCGCTTCCTGGGCGCTGCGTGGATCCCCGCACCTCGCTCCAGATGCATGTGGCCACGCCCGGTATCGGGGTCGAGGCTGCGGTGGATCGCATGCGGCAAAGCTGGGCACACGCACCCGCGAAGACCCCGGCGATCCGGCGCCTGCCCTCCAACGTCACCATGCTGGAGCTAGGGGTGGAACCCCGGCTGGAGGCCGAACCCTGGCTCATCCCGGTAGGAATAAAGGAGGCTGACCTCTCGCCGGCTTTCCTGGAAATCTACGAGGGCGAGCACGCGCTTGTCGCCGGGCCTGCCCGGTCGGGAAAGTCCACGCTGCTGCTGGCCCTGGCCGCAGCCCTGCGTGGCGCGACCACCTCACGCGGGCCGGCTCAGGTGTGGGGCATCTGCGATCGCCGCTCGCCCCTGGCCCTCGCCGATCTGGATCGCGTGGCCGTCGGCACGGATGAAGTGCCGGCCCTGCTGGCCTCCCTGCGCCTCGAGCGCGGCCCAGTGTTCCTGCTCATTGACGACGCAGAGCGCTTCGAGGACACCGATCAATCCATCGCGGGGGCTGTGACATCCGGGCAGCCGGGGCTGTGCGTCATCGCGGCCGGACGGGCCACGGATCTCCGCGGGCTGTACAGTCACTGGACCAAGACGCTCCGCAAATCCCGCCTGGGCGTGCTGCTGCAACCGGATGCAGATTACGACGGCGAACTGCTGGGCACCGCACTCCCGCGCAGGGCGCCGGTGGCGCTGAGTGCGGGGCGTGGATATATCGGCGTCGGCGGCCAATTGGCACTGATCCAGTCGATGAGCGCCGAGGGCTGAGCCCGGCTACGAGCGCCTACGACGAACGAGTGGACGGCCGGGGGCCTTGAAGAATCAGATCGATAGCGTTGGGGAGTACGGTATGAAATTCGCACAGACGGGTCAGGCTCTGGGAGCGTCCTACCGCTTCGGCGAACGGGTGGGCTCCGGCGCCGTCGGCGAGGTCTGGACCGTCACCTCTGCCGACGGCCGGACGCTTGCCGCCAAAGTCCTGCGCCCGGAGCACGCCGACGATCCCTCGCTCGTAGAGCGGTTCGTCCGTGAGCGATCCGTCCTGCTTGGCCTGCAGGACTCGCACATCGTCACGGTGCGCGACATGGTGGTGGAAGGCGCGCGGTTGGCCATCGTCATGGACTACGTCGCGGGAGGCTCGCTGCGCGACGCGCTCAAGGAGACGGGACCGCTGCGTCCTCTGGACGCGTTCAACGTCGCCGCCGAAGTGTTCGACGCACTGGCTTTCGCGCACTCACGAGGCGTGACCCATCGCGACATTAAGCCGGACAACGTGCTCCTCGCCCGCCCCTGGCCCGAGTGTGCCGCGGGCGACGTACGGGTCTCCGACTTCGGCATCTCCGACGTCGTGGGCGAGAAGATCCGCCAGACGACCGGTCTCATCGGCACCCCGCACTACATGCCTCCCGAGCTCATCAGCCAGGGCCGGTCCGGCCCGCCGGGCGATGTGTACTCAACGGGCATCATGCTCTACGAGCTCCTCGCCGGGCGCACTCCTTTCGCCGGGCCGGGGACGGACTTCAGCGTCGCGTACCGCCATGTTTCCTCGCGCCAGCCACGGATCCCCGTGGACGACGCGGTATGGAACGTACTCGACTCGCTGCTGTCCAAAGACCCCGCCCGACGCCCGACGGCGAGTGAGGCCGCGGCGACGCTCCGGCGTCTCGCACCCCGCCTTGCCGGCAGCAGCCCGATCACGCGTACCGAGGCCCCGGAGGACTTCGACGCCGTCGAACGCTCGGCCACCGTCGTCCGGGGCGCCTTCACGGACGAGGACCTCGCGGCCTTCGCGTCAGGCTCGCCAGATGACCACGCCGGGAAGGCTCCCGAGCTCGGGGAGGCCGACAGCGCCACCATCGCCCGGCCAATCCCGCGTCGCGAAGTGCGGCCCCGTGCGGAGGCCCGGCTCGAGGAACAGGTCTCCACCCCGTTCTGGCGCACTCGCAAAGCGTTACTGCTCGCGGGCGCCGCCACCCTGCTCGTCGTCGCGATGGTCGTGGGGTTCGTTGTCCTCGCCCCTGCAGGTCAGCAAATGCGGCCCACCGCGGAAGGCCAGGTGTCCAAGCAACTTCAGGACGCGGCGCTGCCAACCGGCCTGACAATCTCGCGGGAGGCCTCCTATGAGCCGTCCTCCGGTCAGGTCCGCTTGACTGTCGCGTACGCGGCGCAGAAGGCGCCATTGTCCGGTGATTTCCTTGAGGTGATCCCGGGCCTGGCCGATGGGGAAGCGTGCCCTGCGGTCACATGGGACGGGGCTTCGGTGAGCAGGAATCAGGCCTCGATCACCGGCCTTGACGTCGAATGCGGCTGGAAGGTCTCGGGGTTGGAGGTCCCGGCGGGAGGGGCAGCCCAGGTCACCGCCAAGGTGTCAGTGTCACCGGCGGACCAGCAGGCCCTCGACGCATGGCTGCGGGCTGGGTCCGAGGCGACGACGGCCGCGACGCAGGACCCTGCCGTCAAGGGCACGGCCTATACCGTCCAGCGACTGAAGGGCGTGGAGGTGCGTACTCCGGCGCGCGTCGTGACGCCTAGCCCGCTAAAGATCACCCTCGTGCCAGTCTGGGCGGGCGGCGCCGACGAGCTGAACCCGCTCTACGTCAGTCCTGCATCGGGCAAGCCCTCGCAGATGCTCGCCGCAGTGAGTGGCGGCGAGAAAGGAGTACGGTTTTCCGACGGCTGCGGCGGGGCGCTCGCGGTGGACAGCGCGGGGCTTACCGTGACGGCCCTGCAGATCACGCCCCAGTGCACCGTGCGTGCCAGCGTCGGGAACTTCACCGAGCTGCAGTCTCCGAGCTTTGGTATCACGTCCCGGGAAAACTCGTAAGACGGAGGGCTCCCGGGGCTCCCAGGACTGAGGACTCGGGGTTGCCCCCCGCGCGGCCATGACCTTGGCCTGGACGTGCGAGCCGCTCAGCCCACCCGGCCGTCCTGGCTTCTGTTCACGGGGCGGCCAGCCCGCCGTCCGTCCGGGCCGCTGTTCACGGGGCGGCCAGCCCGCTGCCGTCCGAACCGCATGGCTCGCCTCCGTCCAAGCTTCTGTCACGCGGCCACCCGGCCGCCGTCCGAACCGCATGGCTCGCCTCCGTCCAAGCTTCTGTCACGCGGCCACTCGGCCGTCCGGGCCGCTGCCCGGGGCGGCCAGCCCGCTGACGTCCGACGCGCACGGCTCGCCTCCGTCCGGGCTTCTGTCACCCGGCCACCCGGCCGTCCGGGCCGCTGCCGTTCGAGCCACGCGGTCACCCTGCCGTCAGGGCGTCTGTCACGCGGCGGCCACGGGGTCACTCCAGGCGGAAGTAGGTGTTCCGGCGGGGTGTCTGGGCTGGGTCGAGGTGGGGTGGCGGGATGAACCAGGGTATGCCGGTGCGCATCTGGATGCTCCAGTGTTCCTTGTGGATCACGTGGTGGTGATGGGAGCAGAGCAGGGTTCCGTTGCCGGTTCCGGTGGTTCCGCCGCGGGACCAGTAGGTGATGTGGTGGGCCTCGCACCAGGAGGCCGGGATGGTGCATTGCGGGAAGGCGCAGCCCCGGTCCCGGGCCGTGATGGCCTTGCGGATGTGGGGCGGGAAGATGCGGGAGGCGCGGCCGATGTCCAGGACCTGGCCCTCGCCGCCGAGGACGACGGGGATGATGTCCGCGTCGCAGGCGATTTTGCGGATGGTGCCGGCGGTGACGGGGCCGGTGAACAGCAGCGTCCCGGTGCCGTGCCTGGTTCCGGTGCCGTGCTGTGCGGTGTTGGCAGGGGCGCTTGCTTCGGCGGGAGTCGTCCCGAGCCGGGTGAGCAGGTCGCGGTAGTCGATGGTGGCCATGACCTGGGGCCGGAGCCCGCCCGCGGCGGGTAGCCCTCCGGTGGCGAGGGCTGCTTTGCACGCGCCGACCAGGCCGTCGAGCAGCCGCTGGGGCCGGGAGCGGAGGTCCAGGGACAGAAGCGACGGGTCCTCTTCGGCCGTGGCGGGCTCCGCAGCCGGGCCTGGCGCATCCGCCGCCCCACCCTCGCCCGCCCCGCCCTCGCCCGGTCCGGCCTGTGCCGTGTTGCCGGTGGGGGTGCCCTGGCCGGTGTCCGGGCCGGTGCGGGGGTTGGTGGCGGTGTTCATCACGGTGATCAGGTGTTCGAACTGGTCCGTGGTGGCGAAGATTTCCAGGTGTTGCAGGCCGTGCCGGGGTTTGCGGAGGAAGGCGCCCTGGAGCTGGCGGAGCAGTTCCTCGGAGGGTTCGGCGCCGTCCTGGTCCAGTGCCTCGGCCCAGCTGCGGCTGATCCGGGCCAGGAAGTCGGCGTCGTTCTCGGCCGCGGTGCGGGTCAGGGCGTGCTCCATCG
>NZ_JBFUAA010000014.1:0-116651 GCF_056406495.1 Arthrobacter sp. P1_B9 | reverse complement strand
GCCCGCACCGGCGCTCCGGACCAGGCCCGCAGCGCCAGGGAGCCAGACGCCGGGCCCGGCCCCCGGCACGCCGCAGCGGCCGCGCCTGGCCTTCCCCGGCCGGGACGGCTCCGCGGAGGACGGCCGCACTGACCGGGAGGCCGTCCTTGCCATGGTTTCCGCAGACGAACACCTGCAGGTGACATCCTTCGCCGAGCTTTCCGCCGATGAAGTAGCGGCGGTCCGGCGGCTGGCGGCGGCGCTGCAGCTCGCGACGCCGCTGCGCCTGAGCCGCCGCACGCGCACGTCGGCCCACAGCACGGCGAGCCTGGATGTCCGGGCGACAGTGCGCGCTGCCCGCCGGTCCGGGACCGACGCCCCGCTGCTGCTCTATGCCCGCCGGCGCGAGCAGCGCCGCAAACTGGTGTTGCTCTGCGATGTTTCGGGATCGATGGAACCCTACTCCCGGGTCTTCGTATCCTTCCTGCAGGGCGCCGTGACCCGGGCCGGGGCGGAAGCCTTTGTCTTCTCCACCAGGCTGACCAGGCTGACACGGCAACTGGCCCTGCGTGATCCGGACCGGGCCCTGGCCCGCGCCGCTGTCTCCGCGCCGGACTGGGCCGGCGGAACCCGGATCGCCGAATGCCTCCGGCGCTTCGTCGACGAGCACGGCCGCCGCGGACTGGCGCGGGGCGCTGTGGTGGTGGTGTTTTCGGACGGCTGGGCCTACGAGGATCCGGAACAGGTCGCGGCGCAGATGGCGCGCCTGCGCCGGCTCGCCCACCGGATCATCTGGGTGAATCCGCGCAAGGCAGCCCCGCAGTACCGGCCCCTCGTGGGCGGCATGGCGGCGGCCCTGCCCTACTGCGACGCCTTCGTCAGCGGCCACAGCTACCGGGCCTTGGCGCAGGTGGCTGCCGCCATTCGCGGTGAGGGGCCGCCTTCACAGGACACGCACGAACGAGCGAGAGGCAAGGAACCAGCCCATGCACATTGACAGCACGTTCTCGGTGGTCGCACCAATAAGCCAGGTGTGGGACACGCTGATGGACTTTGAACGGGTGGCGGGTTGCCTTCCGGGGGCCAGGATCCTGAACAAGCTCTCGGACGACGCCTACCAAGTGGGCATGACGGTAAAGCTCGGCCCGGTCACGATGCAATACAAGGGCCTGCTGAACGTCATTGAACGAAACGCCCCGGAACATCGTGCGGTCCTTGGCGGCAAGGCCCAGGAGACCCGCGGACAAGGCACCGCCGAGGCCACCGTCACCCTGGTGCTGGCCGAGGACGGAGCGGCCACACGGGGTTCCGTCAGCGCAGACCTGGCGCTGTCCGGCAAGGCAGCGGCCATGGGCAAGGGGGTGATCGGCGGCGTCACGGAGCAGATGATGTCGCTCTTCGCGAAGAATCTGCAGGCCATGCTCACTGAGGCAGCACCCCCTGCGCAGGAAGCCCCTGCGGGACCGACCCCTGCGGCGGTCCCCGAACCCACCCCGGCTCCGGTCCCCGCGTCGGCGGCGGCCGCGCCGGAACCGGTCCCTGTGCCTGTCTCGGCGGCGGCGGCGCCGGAACCGGTCCCTGTGCCTGTCTCGGCGGCGGCCGCGCCGGACGGCAGCCTGGATGCGCTGAGCCTCGCCAAGGGAATCGCGGCGGAGCAATTGTCCAGCCCGGTGAAGGTCCTCGGCGTTATCGCCGTCGTGGCGTGCATCGCGTACTGGGCCGGCCGGCGTTCGGCGTTCCGGCTGCTCCGGCTGTGCGGCAGGCTCTGAGGAGCGCCGATGCGTGATGTCCTCGCGGCCATGTTGCCCGACTGGCGAAGCGGTGCCACGGCAGGCCTGGCCACCGTTGTGAGCACATTCAGATCTGCGCCCCGGCTCCCCGGGGCCGCCATGCTGGTGACGGCCGGCGGCGAGGCCGTGGGCTCCGTCTCCGGCGGCTGCGTCGAGGGCGCCGTCTACGAGCTCGCCACCCAGGTCAAGGACGACGGCGAGCCGGCCCTGGTGCGCTACGGGATCAGCGACGACGACGCCTATGCCGTGGGCCTGACCTGCGGTGGAATCATCGACATCTTCGTCGAACCTGTCTCCCGGCAACACTTTGCCGAACTCGACGCCGTCGCCCAGGACATCACCGCCGGGCGCCGCGTGGGCGTCGCCACGGTCATCGAACACCCGGATGCCGGCCGTGTGGGGCGGCACCTGGTTGTCAGGCCGGACGGTTGCGCGGGTGACCTGGGCTCGGACCGGACCAACCGCGCCGTCGGCGACGACACCCAGGGTCTTCTCGCCGCCGGCCGGACGGGCATCCTGAACTACGGCGTGGACGGCGAGCGGCTGGACACCGGCATGCGCGTCTTCTTTGCCAGCTATGCACCGCCGCCGCGCATGCTCGTCTTCGGCGCCATTGACTTCGCCGCGGCGCTGGCGCGGCTGGGCGCGTTCCTGGGCTACCGGGTGACCGTCTGCGATGCGCGGTCCGTCTTCGCGACGCCCGCGCGATTCCCTGACGCCGCCGAGGTGGTCAACGCGTGGCCACACCGGTACCTAAGCGAGCAGTTTGCCCAAGGGCTGCTGGATTCCAGGGCTGTGCTCTGCGTCCTGACCCACGACCCGAAGTTCGACATCCCCGTCCTTGAGGTGGCCCTGCGCGGCAGCCCCGTGGCCTTTATCGGCGCCATGGGATCCCGGCGCACGCACGAGGACAGGATGGCACGGCTTCGGCAGACGGGACTGACTGGGGCCGAGTTGTCCAGGCTTCACAGTCCTGTCGGCCTGGATCTGGGCGCCCGCACCCCGGAGGAAACGGCGGTGTCCATCGCGGCAGAGTTCATCGCCCAACAGTGGAGCGGCAGCGGGGAGCCGTTGCGGCAGCTGGGCGAACGGATCCACCACGACGAGCAGTTGTGACTGTGTGGCCATGACGGCGGACGAGGCCCTGCGCTGGACGCCGGCGGTGCTGCTGCTCGCGGCAACGGGCTACTCGGCCGGGCAAAGCCTACGAGGAGCCGGGCCGGCGGGTCTGCTTTCATGTTCGCTGCCCAGGCCGCCTGACCGCCGCTCCCCCAGTTGCTTCGGATCCGACGCACCGGATTCCGGCTACCGCGCGGCGACCGCCGCGGGAGCCAGCAGTTCGCGGTACCGGGCGGCGTGCCGGCCGAGTTCGTCGGCGTCCACCCGGGGTGCCGAATGCAGGATGAGTGGCCGGGCCATCTCCAGGCCGCACAAGTGCGCAGTCGCGTCGAGGGGGCGCAGGAGCTCCTCCATCGTGAAGCGGTTGTGTCCTGCCGGCGCGTAGGAGGATTCAGGGCCGCCGGTCGACAGCACCAGCTGGAGCCGCTTTCCGTGGAGGGCGTCGCCTCCGGCGCCGTACGCGAAGCCGTATGTGAGCACCTGGTCCATCCACTCCTTCAGGACCCCCGGGACGGAGTACCAGTGCCACGGGAACTGCCAGACGATGGTGTCGTGCCCGCGCAGCAACTCCTGTTCCCGGGCGGTGTCGAACCGCCGGTCCGGGTGGGCGGCGGAGAGGTCATGCACCGTCACGTGCTCCAGGTCCATGATGGCTGAGGTGAGGTGCGCGGTGATCCGCGAGCTTTCCAGGTCAGGGTGGGCAACAAGGACGAGTGTGCGCTGTGGGGTCATGGAAGGTTCGTGCTTCTTTCAGAGTCGGATTCGAGGCCGACCAGAGCCGAGCTGACCTGCCAGAGGCGGTCAATATCGGACTGGCTGTAGCTGCGTTTTGATGATTTCTTGGGAGTGCTGCTGGCAAAGTACTGGCCGGTGACGTTTTCGAGCTCCGGCGCCGAGGCAAGGTAGATGGAGGTCCGGGCGCCCTGCTCGGGGGTTTTCATCCACCGCTGAACCAGCGGTGTCAGGAACTCTTGCAGCCGGCCCGGATCTTCGGCTCCGAACGCCGTCGCCACGACTCCGGGGTGGAGCACATTTGCGGTGACGCGGGTGCCGGAGAGACGTGCGGCGAGTCCGTAAGTGAACAAGACGTTGGCCAGTTTCGACTGGTTGTACGCCCGCTGCCCCGAGTAGGACCGTTCGGCCAGCAGGTCCGCGAAGTCCATCCGGGCCATGGCCTGGGCGCCGGACGAGACCGTTACGATCCGCGCCGGTCCGCTCTCCTTCAACCGTTCAAGGAGCAGGTTGGTGAGCAGGAAAGGAGCAAGGTGGTTAAGGGCGAAGGTGTACTCAAGTCCATCCACGGTGACGCGGCGGGTGTTCCAGAATCCGCCCGCATTGTTGACCAGCACATCGAGGCGGTCCAAGGTATTCAGCACCTCCTCGGCCAGCCTGCGGACTTCCCGCTGGGAGGAGAGATCGGCGGTGAACACCTCGACGGGGGCCGACGCCACAGCGCGGATCTCCTCAGCTGCCCGAGATGCCCTGTCAGCGTTGCGGCCGGTGATGGCAACCCGCGCACCCAGGGCGGCCAGACCCAGAGCCGTGGCCTTGCCGATCCCGCCGGTGCCTCCGGTGATCAGAACTGTCTTTCCTGCCATTGACAGCATTCGGTTCTCGCTCTCGGTGTTCGTTGCCGCAAAGCTGCATGAGTGGGGTGTAGACAGGTTTGTCTACATCGGGAACGAAGGTATCAGACAGAACTGTCTGTGCACAAGCAGCGGCCGGCCCTGCTCCACCGCGGGGCGTTCGGGTCGGCTGACGGGCTCCGCAGTGGCCGTCCGGGCGGCCGCCGGGCGTATGCTCTTGGCATGGCGAGATACTTCGATGTGCACCCCGAGAACCCCCAGCACCGTTCGATCCTCCAGGCGGTGGACATCGTGCGCTCAGGCGGCCTGATCGCTTACCCCACGGATTCCTGCTATGCGCTGGGCGCTCAGCTGGGCAACCGGGAGGCCCTGGACCGGATCCGGACCATCCGGCAGTTGGACGGCAAGCATCATTTCACCCTCGTCTGCAAGGACTTCGCCCAGTTGGGCCAGTTCGTCCAGATCGACAACGATGTGTTCCGCAGCATCAAGGCCGTCACGCCCGGCAGCTATACCTTCATCCTGCCGGCGACCAGGGAGGTCCCGAAACGTCTGCTGCACCCGAAGAAAAAGACCGTTGGCGTGCGCATCCCGGACAACCACGTCGTGCAGGCGCTGCTCGCTGAGCTCGGCGAGCCGCTGCTGTCGAGCACTTTGCTGCTTCCCGATGAGGAAGAGCCACTCACTCAGGGGTGGGAGATCAAGGAACGCCTGGACCACGTGGTGGACGCCGTGATCGATTCCGGCGACTGTGGTGCCGAGCCAACCACGGTGATCGACTACTCCAGCGGCGTCGCGGAAATCGTCCGGCGCGGCATGGGTGATCCGTCGCGCTTCGAGTAACAGTCGCGCTTCGGTTAACAGACGACGCCGGCAACGGCATGGCGCCGGCCGGGCGCCGGGGCGGACCAGGCGGGGCGGACCAGGCGGGGCGGACCAGGCGGGGCGGACCAGGCGGGGCGGACTAGGCGGATTCCGCCGTGGCCGCCTGCCGGTTCCGCAGCCACCGGCGCACGAGGTCGATGGCGGCGACAAGCCCGGCCAGGGGCGAGAGCACCGCTGCGGCGTAGACGAACATCATCCACGTCAGGGTGGTCACCGGGCTTTGGCGGGTGCTCAGGAGGGACAGTCCGCCGAAGAGGCCCAGGACCCAGAACAGGATGACTCCGGACAGCACAGCGGCTGCGGGGAAGTACTCGTTCGTGACGACTTTCTTCAAGGTTTCCATGGGCCCTCCTCACACCTGGCGGTGGGACTGCCCGCCGGGGATATTCCCAGTATGGGGCCCGGCGCGGCGGAATTCCCCGAGAATCCCGGCCACGTGACGAAGCTAACGCCCGCGTCCGGTTGGCGGCCATCCCGGTCATCAATTGGGCGCCGCCGGTCCACCGGTGGCGGCCCCGCGGGGGTCAGACCGCGGCCCGGACGCGCTGGAGGAAGGAATCAAGCACCCGCCCGGCGTTCTCATGCATGCGCCGGGACTCGGCCGCCGGCAGCTGCCGGCTCTTGGGCCCGTTCAATCGCTCGCCCAGATAGAGCAGCGCCGCCAGTACCTCGGAGAGTTCGGAGTTGCTTTCCGCACGCTGCCGCAGGAGCCGCAGATGAGCTTCCTGGAGGGCCGGACCGGGGCTGCAGCCAAGGTCGCGGTCGAAGAGCCGCCGGCAGCGGTCATAGGCCGAGAGGCCCTCCGCCGGCAGGCCTGCCTGTTCATAGGCCGTCACCAGCACCGTCCAGGCCCGCTCGTTCAGGGGCTCCGCGCGAATGGCAGCCTGGACCAGGTTGACGGCATCGTCTGGTTTGTCCAGCAGAGCCGCCGTTTCTGCCGCGAGGATCTGCAGCGCCACCTTTTCGGCTGTATGACGTGCGCGCGCCTCTTCGGCCCAATCGGAGGCAAGTTCGAACCCGAGCAGCGGCTCCGCGGAAATCTCCAGGGCCTCGAGCATCAGGGGGTAGGCCTCCGCCGGAGGCAGCTCACCCGCGTCGCGGACCAGGTCACGGAACCGGAACAGATCGAGGTCCACGAGCGTAGGGTCCAGCACGTAGCCACTGTTGGCCGTGCGGAGCGGGCCGGTCTTAGTCTGCCCCGGCTGGATGGCACGGCGGATACCGCTGATATAGCTCTCGAGGGTCGCTACGGAGCCGTCACTGGCTCCTGCTCCCCAGAGAAGATCGATCAGGCGGGTCTTGGACACGGGCGTGCCAAGGTTCAGGAGAAGGATTTCCAGTATGTGCCGGGGCTTGCATCCGCCCATGTCGGCGGCGGTGAGCGCCACGCCGTCCCGGCGCACTTCGAATGATCCGAAGAGGCGGACCGAAATGGAAGGTGCTGTTTCCTTTGGGCTATCCACGATGTTCTCCGATTTCCCCAGGTAAAACGAACTCAATCGTCTATGGAGAGCCGGATCAACATTGAAACCAGGCCGTACTGAGGCTCTGTTCCCTCCGGCTTTCCAATGACACCGTGACACGCCCGGCGGGGCGCAACAAGGCATGCCGCTACCCGATCTTTCGCCCAAAGAAAGACGCGTACAGGGGTCAGTACCGCTGAGTAAGCGGGCGGAGCGGAGGGCAGGTGATTGCGGCGCCAACCAAGTAATTCCGCGGGCCGCCGCCATGCGGACCCAAGTAGTTTAGGCGGGCAAGGAATTGGCCCCCGGCGGCCAAATTCCAGCACGTTGAACCGCGGGTCCGGACCGGGTTCCCTACTGGTTATCGGTCATCTCGGCGGGCACAGCCACCAGTCGCAGGTCCGCGCCGTCCCGGAGCACGGCAAGGTCCAGCGGCTCCCCGATCGCTTCGGCGAACAGCAGTTTCTGCAGGCTCTCGGCGTTGGACACATACATGTGTCCAACCTTCAGGAGGATGTCGCCGGCCCGTAGCCCGGCCCGCTCGGCGGGGGAATCCGGAAGGACTTCGACCACGAGCAGGCCCTCCCTGCGGCCCGTCCGGACGACGGCGCTCGGCTGCAACTGGATGGGTGTGTTGACCAGGCCCAGGTAGGCCCGGCGGACGCGGCCGTCCTTGAGCAGCGAAGCGATGATCCGCCGGGACGTCGCGTTGATGGGAACGGCCAGGCCGAGCCCAACACCGGCCACGGCCGTATTGATGCCGACGATCCGCCCGCGGGCGTCTGCCAGCGCCCCGCCGGAGCTGCCGGGGTTGAGGGCCGCGTCGGTCTGGATGACGTCCTCGATCACGCGCCGGCTCCGTCCGGACCAGACCGGGATCGAACGGCCCAGCCCGCTGACCACCCCGGCGGTGACGGAGCCGGCAAGCCCGAGCGGATTGCCCACGGCAATGACCAGCTGGCCGACCCGAAGGGACTCGGCATCGCCGAGTTCAGCCGGTGCAGCGGTGGGTGCCCTGCCGTGGACCACGGCAAGATCGGAGAGCGGGTCGGCGCCCACCACGTCAACAGCCGTGCTGGTGCCGTCGGCGAAGACTGCGTGGCCGGACTGGGCGCCTCCCACTACGTGGGCGTTCGTCAGCAGATATCCGTCCGTGGTGAACAGCACGGCCGACCCCGCACCGACCCTCAACCTGCCGTTGCGCCCGTTGCCGGTCATCTCGAGCGCGGCGACGTGCTGGGTGACAGCCTCGGCCACGCGGATGACCGTTGCGGAATAGGAATCCAGCGGGTCTTCGGACACATCGGATCCGGATACCCTGCTGATTGACGCGGCCACGGTGCACCTCCTGCTGAACGGTACTCATCCAAGTCAACCACCGCCGTCCCGGGAGTAGTCCTGGCGGGCATACGCCGTCAGAGAAATACGCAGGATGAAGCGGCGGCGGTGCAACAGTTCAGCCCGGCGCGGATCCGCGGCTAGGCTCGGACGTAGATCCGCCCGACAGCCCAGGAGAACCTACGTGACACCAACGTCCGCCTCCCCCGCCCCGCTGCCCCTGCCGGGTCTGACCTGGGGCATCAAGCGCAGCTTTATGGATTACATTTCGGGACTCCCGGACGGTGCTGTTTCCGCGGCCGACGGCGCCACGGTCACTGCGTCCGGAGAGTTCTGTTTCGCTCCCGCCGGTTCCGAGTACGATCCCGCCAGTGGCACCGGGGTGCTGCGGTTCCGCGGCGATGTCCGCGTCGCCGGGCACCACGGAATGATGTTCGTCCGGCTGCTGGATCCATGGGTCGAGTTCGCGGCCGGGCACGGGGTCCTGTCCATCAGCACGGGCGACGGCGGCGGGACCGACCGCTCGGATGTCGGCACCCTGCGCACTGCCGCGCCCCGCAACATGGAAGGGTTTCTCGTCTGGGAGCGCGTCGAGGTCGCCATCTCCCAGGCCGGTTCGGAACTGTTCGACGGCCAGTACGCCGACGGCCAGGCGATGGACCCCCTCGTCATCCGGGTGCCGGCGTAGTCAGGACGGGCCACTGCGCGGAAGCTAGCGTGGAGGCACCGGACGCACCCTCACCGGCGCGATGATCCCGATCAGGGCCACGGCGGTCATGGAACCTGCCGCCATGATCGAGGCGAGGACGACGATCTGGAAGCGGCCCGCTTCCAACGGTGAAAGGCCGCCGAAGATCGCACCCACAAACGCCCCGGGCAGGGTGACAAGTCCCGTCGTCTTAGTCTGGTCGGTCGAAGGAATGAGGGCTGAATAGACGGCGCGCCGGGCCAGCTCCAACGTCGACTGACGCCGCGTCGCCCCCAAAGCCAGCCACGCTTCAACCTCATCCCAACGTTCATTCACCGACTCGGCAAAGTGCCGGCCGGCCAGGGTGGCGATGGTCATCGCATTGCCGATCACGATCCCCCCAATTGCCAGCGCGTAGCGGGGCGTCAGGGCTATCGCGCCCGTGCCGAAAACGATCGCCAGGGTCACCAGGATGCCGGCCGCCATCGAGCCGCCCACTACCGCCAGGCGGCCCCAACTCCACCCCAGGCGACGCGCGGCCGTCACTGCGGCCACCGAAAACATCACGAGAAGTGCGGCGCCGACCCAGACCGGACTGGTGATGACAGTGCCCAGTATGAGGCTGATGACAGCCAGTTGCACAGCCCCGCGCAGGATGGCCAGCGCCGGCGCCGTTCGGTGCGGGATCCGGAAAACCGCAAGCAACCCCACGGTGACCAGCATCAGGAGCCCGACGCCCAGCAGCGTGGGCAGGAGATCAGTCAGGGCGGTCATCACGCCAGCCTATAGACCTTCCCGGCAGCACCATGGGCGGCATCGGCTGTCGGCTGCCTTCCCCCGCCGGACACGGCTGCCGTGCTGGGCACCCGCGCGTCCGTCTGCAAGGATGTGAACGGTCGTCGCGCCGTCGGGGATTGAAACTGGTCAAAGGAGATGCTCCATGGTTGAACCCGCCCTCTTAGCAGACGGCGTCGACAGCGAGGCCCGCCGGCATGTGCTCCGGGCCTTAGCGGCGGGCACGGGCATCGGGTGGGACGGCGCGGACCGGGCCGTCTTCGAAGAGCGCTTCGACCGTCATTTCCCGGCCTTGTTCCGGCTGTTCCACGATCTCTACGGCGCACGGCCGGATTGGCTGGATCAGCTCACCGACCTTGTGATGCAGTCTGCCCGCTCGTGGGCAGAGAGGCCTGCCGCGCTCAAGGGCCTCGACGCCGAACGGGAACACAACAGCGGCTGGTTCCAGTCCAACACCATGCTCGGCGGCGTTTGCTACGTCGACAGATACGCCAGGGACCTCGAAGGCGTCCGCGCCCGGATCCCCTATTTCAAGGAACTGGGCCTGACCTATCTGCACCTGATGCCGCTGTTCCTGGCCCCCGAACCGCACTCCGACGGCGGCTACGCCGTTTCCAGTTACCGGGACGTCAATCCCGGGCTGGGCACCATGGAGCAGCTGCGCGACCTCGCCGCCGAGCTGCGGGAGAACGGTATCAGCCTCGTGGTCGACTTCATCTTCAACCACACCTCCGACGAGCACGAATGGGCCCGGAAGGCGGCCGCGGGCGAGCCGGCCTACAGCGACTACTACTGGATCTTCCCGGACAGGTCCATGCCGGACGCGTTCGAGCAAACTGTGCGCGAAATCTTCCCGGACGACCATCCCGGCTCATTTGTGGATTTGCCGGACGGACGGTGGGTCTGGACCACGTTCCACACCTTCCAGTGGGACCTGAACTACTCCAACCCGGACGTGTTCCGGGCCATGGCGGGCGAGATGCTGTTCCTGGCCAACCAAGGCGTGGACATTCTCCGGATGGACGCCGTCGCCTTCATTTGGAAGCAGCTCGGCACACCCTGTGAGAACCTTCCCGAAGCCCACACGCTGCTGCAGGCGTTCAACGCCGTGTGCCGGCTGGCGGCGCCGTCGCTGCTGTTCAAGTCCGAGGCGATCGTCCACCCCGACGAGGTGGCCCGCTACATTGACCCCGCCGAGTGCCAGCTCTCCTACAACCCCCTGCAGATGGCGCTGACCTGGGAGGCGCTGGCCACCCGCGACGTGTCCCTGCTCACCCAGGCCCTGGAGCGGCGCCACAATATTCCGGACGGCACGGCGTGGGTGAACTATGTCCGCAGCCATGACGACATCGGCTGGACGTTTGCGGATGAGGACGCTGCCGAGCTTGGCATCAATGCCTTCGAGCACCGGCGGTTCCTCAATTCCTTCTTCGTCAACCGTTTCCCTGGCAGCTTCGCCCGCGGCGTGCCTTTTCAGGACAACCCCCGCACCGGCGACTGCCGGATTTCCGGCACAACGGCGTCGCTCTGCGGGCTCGAGGGCGGAACCGCTGCGGCGGTGGACCGGATCCTGCTGGCCCACTCGGTGGCCTTCAGCACCGGGGGCATCCCGCTGCTGTATCTCGGTGACGAGGTCGGCCAGTTCAACGACTACGGGTACGCCGCCGAGGAAGGCCACGGAACGGACAGCCGCTGGGTGCACCGGCCGCACTACCCGGCCGCAGGGTACGCGCGGCGCGCGGAGCCGGAAACCCCCGCCGGGGCGGTCTTTGCCGGGCTGCGCCGGATGGTGTCCGTACGGTCCGCGACGCCGGAACTGGCCGGGACCCGGCTGGTCGGGTTCGCCACGAACAACCCGGGTGTCCTGGGGTACCAGCGTCCCGGAAATGGAACGCTGATCCTCGCCCTGGCCAACTTCAGCGACGACCCCGAGGAGGTAACGGCGTTGACGCTCTCCGGCTTCGCGGCCGGCGCCGTCGACGTCCTGACCGGCGCCCACGTGTGCCTCGACGCGGGACTGGTCCTGGACGCCCGGCAGTTCGTCTGGCTCCGGGTGACGCCCCGGCCTTGAGGCGCTGGCCCGCGGCTTATCGGCATGGAATATCGGTAGCGGCTGTGTCGGCGTCCGCTGCGCCGCTTCGCCCGGGTGCCGTGTCCGGCCGCACACTGGTTGAGGAGAGCGTGCGGCCGGAATCTGTGGACGAACGGCCCCGTGGCGGCCGGCGGCCGGTCTTATGCGGCCTATTTCCACTCTCCCCCATCCCGCTGAGAAGAGACTGAGAGCAGCCTCTCCCTGGGGACGTGCGCGCATGCAGGAGCGCTCCGGCCACCGCCGGGGGTGCCGGCCGGGCGGGCGGCGCCGGCAATGCGGCCGCGGTGGTTGTCCCGAACCGCGCATTGACGCATTCTTGGAGCATGGCACTGGGCAAACGGGCCCCCTCCGGCCCCGGCACGGGCGAGATTCGATGGGGCGTGCGGAAGCGCTCGACGGCGGTCGCCGTCGGCGTCGTAGCCGTGGCGCTGCTGCTCGGCGGCGTCGTCCTTCTGGTCCTGCTGCAGGCGTCCCTGGCGCGGTCGAGCGACGCCGCAGCCCAGCAGAAGGCCCTGGACGTGGTCGCCGAGATGGAGGACATGGACATCGAGGATGCCCGCGCCTACATCATTGACACCGCGCATGCGGGCCAGTTCGTCCAGGTGCTGGATGCCGAAGGGTATGTCCTGGCCAGCTCGGACCCCGAGGTCGCCAACGCCCCGCTCTCAGCCCAGCGGCCCAGCCCGGGCCACACCATGACCCAGGACGTCTCGAGCCTTCCGAGCATCGGGGACACCGACGACTACCACATCGTCACCGTGGGAGCACGGACCGGCACGTTGAGCTATACCGTGGTGGTGGCCCAGGCATCACAGATACAGGCGGACACCATTTCCACCGTTGCGTGGTTCATGCTGGGAGCCACGCCGCTGCTGCTCGGGACCGTGGCCGTGGCCGTATGGCTCCTGGTGGGGCGTTCCCTCCGCCAGGTTGAGCGGATCCGTGGCCAGGTGGCCCGGATCAAGGCCGAGCGGCTGGACGGGCGCGTCGACGTCCCGCCCACCAACGACGAAATCCACGCCCTGGCGCTGACCATGAACACCATGCTGGACCGGCTGCAGGCCTCGGACACCGAACAGCGCAGATTCGTCTCGGACGCCAGCCACGAGCTGCGCAGCCCGCTGGCCACGCTGAGGGCCGGGATCGAGATCGCGGCGGCGGACCCGACCGGGGCGATGTGGCTTCAGATGAAGGATGTCCTCTCCGAGGAGACGGCCCGCATGAGCTTCCTCGTGGAGGACCTGCTGACACTGGCCAAGGCCAACGACGGCGGCCTGCGCGTGGAGCAGAAGGACGTCGATCTTGACGACGTGCTGGACCAGGAGATCCGCCGGCTGCGGTCCACCAGCCGGAACCAGATCTCGGTGCAGCTCGTTCCGACCCGGATCCGCGGCGACGCCCGGCGGCTGGCGCAGGTCCTGCGGAATGTCCTGGACAACGCGGACCGCCACGCCCTGTCCCGGATCGCCGTGGACCTGCACACCGCCGGGGACCGGGTCATCCTCACTGTCGACAACGACGGCGACCCCATCCCGGAGGCGGACCGGGAACGGATCTTCGAACGGTTTGTCCGGCTCGATGGCAGCCGTTCCCGGGAAGGCGGCGGCAGCGGACTTGGCCTGGCCATCGCGGCTGGAATTGTGGCCGCCCATCATGGGAGCATCCGTCCGACGGACGGACCGGCGGGTCACTGCCGCTTTGAGATCACATTTCCCCTTCCGGAACCTGTGGAGCCGGCCGACGTCACTCCTCGGAACTCCCGGCGGCACGGGGTTCAGGGGTCGGGTCGGCGCTGAGCAGATAGCCCATGCCGCGCACCGTGGTCAGGCTGTGGATCCCGAACGGGACATCAATCTTGCGCCGAAGGTAGCCGATGTACACCTCCACCACATTGTTCGCGCCCTCGAAAGCCGGATCCCAGACGTTTTGCAGGATTTCCGCCTTTGAGACGATCTGGTCATGCCGGCGCATCAGATAATGCAGGAGCCCGTACTCCCTGGCCGTGAGGCTGATGAGGGTGTCGCCGCGGCGCACACTGTGGCTGACGGGGTCCAGGGACAGCGTGCCAAGTGTCATGATGACAGGCCTGGCGGGCGCTCCGCGCCGGATCAACGCCCTGATCCGGGCCACCAGCACCAGGAAGCTGAACGGCTTGGTGAGGTAGTCATCAGCGCCCAGGTCGAAGGCATCGGTCTGGTCGTATTCGCCGTCCTTGGCCGTGAGCATCAGCACCGGAGTCCACACCTTGCGTTGCCGCAGTTCCTTCAAGACGTCGTAGCCGTTCATCCGCGGCAGCATGAGGTCCAGCAGGATGGCATCGTACGCGTTCTCCAGCGCCGCCGCGAGTCCCCGCACGCCGTCGTGGGCGACGTCGACGACGAACCCCTCGTTCTTCAGCCCGCGGCGGACTGTTTCCGCCAGGGCATGCTCATCCTCCACCATCAGGATCCGCAATCCAGCCCCCTCTCTTTGGGCCAGTATGGCCCTTCCGGGGCCGGGCTGGAAGGAACCTGGCGGGTCCAGTGGGAGGGGATGCCCGTCGCTGTTCGGTCAGGCCTGTTGGGGAGGACCGAACAGCCACCCCGAAACGTCGCTGCGCAGGACCACGTGCGGTCCGCCGGTGGAACTGACGCTCCCGTTGGGGACGTAGTAGCCGCGCCCGGCTCCGGGGCCGCCGGCTGCGCGGTCGATGGCGTCGGTCAGGCGCCGGGTCAGGTGCCCGCTGGGGCCCAGGGACCGCAGTTCATTGAGTTCGTCCTGCGTGAGCCGTCCCAGCACTGCAGCAATATCGGCCATGGTGAATCCTCCCGACGGATGGTGCGGATGGTGCCCAAGGTGGATGGTGCCTAAAGAATCAGGCTAGGGCACCCAAATTAACGGCGCGTGACGCCCCGGTGACGAGTGGCGAACAAAGCAGGAAGGCCGGCGTCGGGGGCGTCCGCCTCCGGGTGTCATGAGCGTCACTGCCGCGACTGCCCCGGTCCCCAGCATTTACACGGCGTCATGCTGTACGGTTCAATCCCGGAGATCCGGAGATCCGGAGATACAGAGATACGTAGATCCGGCGACACGTAGATCCGGAGAGACTCCGAATCACACGCCCAGCAACTGAAATGAGTATCACCAGGTGGCAACCGATTATGACGAAGTACGCTCCGACGTCGCGGAATCCCGCAACGCTTCCCTGGAGGCGCTCCGTTCGGCGAATGCGCCTGACGCGCGAAGCGTTGTCCGCGAACTCGACGAGGCCGATACCTCCGAAGGCGTGGAACTGCCGGGGGCAGACCTGTCCGGCGAGGAACTGACCGTCACGGTCATCCCGCAAAAGGAAGACGAATTCACCTGCTATTCCTGTTTCCTGGTGCGCCACCGGTCCCAGCTGGCCAAGGAGAAGGCCGGCCACGCCTACTGCGCAGACTGCCTCAGCTAGAGCCCCCGGCAGGACCGGCTCAGCCGGTCCGGGGACGTTCAGCGCGGCAGGTGTGGTTCCGGCACCGGACGCTACCCGCCGGGCCACCCGTCGAATACACTTCTGTCACATGCTTCACAATAGTGTCGGGAGGCGGCCGGACATGACCAGCCGGGGCAGGTTCGGCTACGCTCCTGTTTGACGATGCGGCGATTGCCGGCACACGGCCGGAGGCTGATCATGCGTAAATCCACCAGCAGCTTGGCTGACCCTGCTGCTGTGCCGCCGTCGGCCGCCGCCAACGACGCCAGTGGACCCGAACGATCCGACGGGCCGGCCATGCCGTTTGAAGGGCCGGCGGGCACCCGTACCCCCCGCACCGGCAAACCCGCCCGCGCAGGGAGCCTGCAGCGCGAATGGTCCAGGGCATTCATCCTGGTGATCCTTGCCCTGCTCGCAGGGGCCGCGGTAACTCTGGTCGGCGTCCGTTTTGTCACGGACCAGATCCAGCACGCCGCCGCACAGCACCGCGTCGAGTCGGAGGCCATCTCCGAGCTCCGGACCGGCATCGAGACCCACGAACAAGCCGGACTCCAGCTGTTGTCCGCAGGACCCGCAGATCCGGCCGCCTTTTTGCTGCAACAAAAGGACCTCTCCGCCCAGTTCGATGCCACCGCCCGGATCCTGCCGGAGGCGTACGGCATGCGGGCCACAGTCCGCGGGGCCCGGGCCGCCTGGCAGGAGGGACTGTCCGCGCACAATCTCTGGGGAAGCCAGGTGGCCACTCTCCACGGCAACCGAGTGGCGGAGGCGCCGGCGTTCGCCGAATCCAGCGCCAAGGCCCGCGCCCTGCTCGCCGACGTCCGTCGCGCTTCGCTCGACGCGCTTGACGACGGCGTCGCCCGTGGGGCCGGGCTTCAGCAGATGGTATCGACCGTCCGCACGGCCCTCTTTGCGCTGGCCGCGGGCGGGGTGTTCTTTTTCCGCCGGCGGATGACCAAGTACCTGATGCGCCCTGTGGAGGGTCTGTACCGCGGGGTCGTGAAGCTGCAGTCCGGTGATTACAGCCACCGGATCAGCGTTGTCCGCAATGACGAACTTGGCCAGCTGGCCGAGGCCTTCAATTCCATGGCGGCCACCGTGCACGACAACCACCTGGAACTGACCTTCCGCGCCACCCACGACCCGCTCACGGGACTGGCCAACCGGGCAGTCCTCACCGAACGCCTCTCCGCCGCGTTCGACCCCGGAACAAAGAACCCGGAAACAGCTGGCGCCGAGGTCTGCGACGGGCGTGAAGGCCTGCTGGTCATCGACGTCGACGACTTCAAAGACGTCAACGACTCGCTGGGCCATGAGGGCGGCGACGCGTTGCTCATCCAGCTGGCCCAACGGCTGCGGGGCTGCGTGCGCGGACATGACCTCGTCGCCCGGCTGGGCGGCGACGAATTCGCGATCGTCGTGACGGATGAGGGCGGCACGGCGACGGACGACGTCGCACGGCGCATCCAGGACACGCTGCGGGACCCTTTCTGCATCGATGACGTCCGGCTGAAGGTAACCGTCAGCATGGGCGCCGCCCAGCGCAGCGCCGCCACTGCAGATCCGGCCGAGTTGATGCGGCAGGCGGACTTCGCCATGTACATGGCCAAGCACGGCGGCAAAGGCCGCTACCAGCTCTTCGATGCCCGGGGATATGACGAAATGACCTACCGGGCCGCTCTCCGGGCGGACCTCGCCACAGCCGTGCAGGCCGGGCAGTTGCGCCTCGACTACCAGCCCGTCGTGAATCTCGGCACCGGCCAGATTGCCGGGGTGGAGGCCCTGGTCCGCTGGGAGCACCCGACCCTGGGCAGGCTGGGACCGGCCGACTTCATCCCCTTGGCCGAGGAAACCGGCGAGATAGGGCCCATCGGCTGCTGGGTCCTGGACACCGCAAGCCGTCACGTCGCCGGCTGGCGCCGGTCCCCCGGCACTGCCGAAGACTTCTGGGTCTCGGTCAATCTTTCCACTCTTCAGCTATCGAGTGACCGGAACCTGGCAGCCCTGGAGCGCATCCTGGCCCACCCCGCCTCGCAGGCCGACAAGGTGATCCTCGAGGTCACCGAATCGGCCCTGGCCACGAGCGCCGACGGCGGGGTCGCTGCCCTGAACCGGCTGAAGAGCTTCGGCGTCCGCATCGCAATCGACGACTTCGGGACCGGCTTCTCCTCGCTCAGCACGCTCGCTGCGCTGCCCGCGGACATTCTCAAGATCGACCGTGCCTTCCTGTCCGGGCTGCCTGGGGACGCCCCGGCCGCGGCGATGCTCGAGGGCATTCTGGAAGTGGCCCGGAAACTGGACCTGGCTGTCATCGCCGAGGGCATCGAGCACACCGGGCAGCTGGATCTCCTGCGCTCGCTCGGCTGCGGCATGGGCCAGGGCTTCCTTCTGGCCAGTCCCAGCCCGTCCCCCGTTCTCGAGGCGCTGCTGGCCTCCGGGGCCCGCCTGCAGCCACCGGCCGGCATGGACGCGACGGCGGCAGGCGCCTGAGCCAGCCGAAGGACCGGACCCGGAGGTCGGCGTTGTGCTCAAACGGCGGGGAAGACCAACGAGGGCTCGTCCGCGGTGGCCAGTGTCAGGACGGCCTCTTCCACCGTTTCGTGGTCCTCAAGTTCGCGTTCAACGCGGCGTAGGGCCGCGGCGACGTCGTGTTCCCGGAGGTCCCCCTGTATGTCCACGGCCGCCACGACGTAAAGCTTGCGCGGGCCGACGTATTCGAGATGCAGGTACGTGATGCGTTCGATCGCTGGGTGCTCGAGGAGGCGGCGGGCCATGGTGCCCTCGATATCGCCGGTCACGGCTTGCCCCACCAGGAAGCGCCGGTTCCGGTCGATCAGCACGACGGCAACCACGGCCAGGAGGATGCCCACCAGAATGGACCCCACGGCGTCCGGCACGGAGGACCCCGTGACCTGGTGCAGGAATATCCCGGCGAAGGCGATGAGCAGGCCAACAAGCGCTGCCCCGTCCTCGGCGAAGACGGCGCGCAGCGTGGGGTCGGAGCCCTTGAGGACCTGCTCCAGGGTGTTCCGGTCCAGCTCTCGCGCCGCCTTCCGGTTTTGCCGGAACGCCTGGATGAAGGACACGCCTTCAAGGACGAACGCGATGGTCAGCACCAGGTAGGCGATCCCATAGTCACCTGGCGGTTCCGGGGTGATCAGCTGCTGGATGCCGTGCATCACCGACACCACCGCGCCGGCCGTAAACAAGCCAAAGGCGGCGATCATTGACCATACGTAGGCCTCGCGCCCGTAACCCATGGGGTGGGCTTTGTCGCGTTTCCGCGCGGCTTTCCGTTCGGCGATGAGCAGGAAGACCTGGTTGCCGGTATCGGCCCAGGAGTGGGCCGCCTCGGCAGTCATGGACGCCGAGCCAGAGATAAGTGCGGCCACTGTCTTGGCTGCCGCGACAAGGACGTTCGCTGCAAAGGCAATCAGCACCGTGAGCGATGCGGACCAGGACTTCTTACGCTTCACGCCATTTTCCTCCCTCGGCTGCAGGATGCATGCCAGGGACTACGCTATCTCCCCGGGCTGTCCCGGACCGGCGTTCGACGCAGACTGGTTCCATTCGTGCCGGTCAGGCGCACAATATAGCTAGTACGTTCATCCGCTCGTTTCCTCAAGCCGCTCGGGGTGGTGCGCAATGAATGCTCGTCGGAAGCTGTCATCGCTATGGGTGCTCCTGATCTTGCTGGGCGCCGGCGGGTGCGCCGGCGGCAGCGGATCGCCGGCGTCGACGTCGGCGCCCCCACCCGGCCCCGCCTACGGGGCCGGCCCGACGGCGGGCACCGCCGCCGCCACCACCATCACCATCAAGGACTTCGCCTACGGCGACCCGCTCACCGTGGCCCCCGGCGCGGCGGTCACCGTAACCAACATGGATGCCGCGGCGCACACGGTCACGGCTGACGAAGGCTCAGCGTTCGATGCCCAGGTCAAGGGCGGCGGCACTGCCACCTTCACCGCGCCGACGAAGCCCGGATCCTACGCGTATCACTGCACCTACCATCCGGGCATGCACGGGACGCTGGTGGTCAAATGAGCGCCCAGAGCCCCGGACGGGCCGTGCGGGTCCATACGGCCGGCATGACACTGCGAATCCTCACGGCCGTTGCCCTGTTCATTGACGCCGCCGTCCACATCCACCTGGCCCCGGGCTACCAGGCGGGGAACTCCGCGGGAATCGGCCAAGGGAACCTGTTCCTGCTGGAATCAGCTGCCGCTGTGCTGGCCGGGTTGTACGTGCTGCTGCGCGGCAGCAGGGCGGCCTTCGCCGTCGCATTCGTCGTCGCGCTGAGCGCCTTCATGGCCGTGGTGGCATACCGTTACGTGAATATTCCCGCGTTCGGGCCTTTCCCGTCCATGTACGAGCCCATCTGGTTCTTCGAGAAGTCTGTCAGCGCCGTGGCTGAAGGCGCCGGAGCCGTCCTGGCAGCCATCGGTTTCGTCCGGGCCGGACGGCGGACGAACGGGCAGGGCACCCAGTCCAAGCATTGACCAACCCCGGGCCGCGGACTTGCTAGCATGTGGGCGGGGTGGTTCAGGCTGAAGTCGTTTGCAGAAGGCACGAAACAAGAGGACACGGCGTCTACAGGCACGGGGTCAGCAAACGTGCCTGGAATCCGGCCTGCAGAACCGACGAGGGGCACCGCTTCCCCGGCGCCAGGGCAGACCGGGCCGGGATCGGCAGCCGCCCGCCGTGCCGTGGCGGATGCCGGCACCGCCGTCGGCGCCTATCTCGTGGTGTGGGCCTGGCTCGGCGCGGCGGTCCTCACGGATCCTGTGCCCTGGCTCCTGGCCCTGGCGGCGGGGGCCGCGGTGATCACCCGGGCCGCCGGCTCCGTTCTGCGGCGGAAACCCCCTTTTTCCACCCCCGCGGACCGCGTCACCCTCGGCAGGGCCGGCATCGTGGCCTGCTGTGCCGCCGAAACGGTGGTGGGGTTGATCGCCGGAGCCGGAACCGGACCAGACCTTCTGGTGGTGGTCCTGGGCACGGCCGCGTTCCTGCTCGATGCCGTCGACGGACGGGTGGCCCGGTTCACGGGATGTGCCACGGCCGAGGGTTCACGCCTGGATTCGGATACGGACGCCGCGCTGGTCCTGGTGCTGTCCTGCGCCGCGGCGGGAAAGTTCGGCCTGTGGCCCCTGGGCATCGGCCTGATGTACTACGCGTTCCTCGCAGCGGCCTGGTTCCGGGCGTCCCTGAAGAACCCGCTGCCGTCCAGCACGGTCCGCAGGGTCATCGGAGCCACCCAGCCGGCCGCCCTGCTGTTCGCCCTGTTGCCGGGGGTGCCTCCGCCGCTGGGAGCCATGGTGCTCGGGCCGGCGCTTGGGCTGCTGGCCTTTTCATTCGGGCGGGACGTGGTCAAGCTGGAACGGCTCCGGGCAAGCCGCGCTTCGGCCGCCGGCTCCCCCGCCATACGGGCCGGAACACCGGCAGGAACCTAACGCGGTGCGGGTCTCGGCGCCAGGTCCATCGTCGCCGGGCCCTGGATGACGGCGCCGTCGGCGGAAAACCGCGAGCCGTGGCAGGGGCAGTCCCACGTCGAATCGTCCGCGTTGAACGCGACCGTGCAACCCAGATGCGTGCAGATGGCCGAGACGGCGAGGAGGCCCCCGACAGCGCCAGCGTAGACGGCGGTCATTTCGCCATCGATCTCCACGACGGTGCCTTCGCCGGGTCGCAGCCCGGCGACGGCCGGTTGATCCGGCAGCCGGTGTGGGGGCGGCTGGTCCGGTTGCTGCCGCACCCCGCCGGCCTGGCCGGCGGAAGGGCGGTTGGTATCGAATACCGCGGCCCAGGGGTTGTGACGGCCCGACAGGGTGTCGGCCAGGATCAGGGCGGCCGCGGTGCCGTTGGTCAGGCCCCATTTGCGCAGGCCGGTGATCACATGAAGGTGCGCCGCCGTCGGAGTCAAAGTCCCGGCGTAGGGCAACCCGTCGACGGGCATGTTGTCCTGCGTGGACCAGCGGAAGCTGGTCTCCCCGGTGCCGAGGCGTTCCCGGGAGAAAGCCGCGAGGCGGCGGTACCGCTCGGCGGCATCGCTGGCCTCGGCGGCACGGTGCCCCTCGCCGCCGGTGAGAACGAATCGGGAACCCTCAATGTCGATCGCCAGGATGGAGCGCATCGGCTCGTCGAAGCTGATGAAGGTTCCGTCCAGGGGCACGGCGGGTGCCAGGCTGGCAACGACGTAGGAACGGTGCAGGTAGCAGCGCTCGGCAAACAGGCCGGCGTCGCCTACGGGGACGTTGGTGGCAATGATCACCTCGCGCGCCCGGACGGTGCCGCTCCCGGTCCCGACGACGGCGGGCACCCCGTCGTGGACCGAGGTGACGCGCGAGTCCTCCAGTACGTGGCTTCCGCTCCCGTCCACGGCGCGGGCGAGGCCTTGGAGGTACTTGACCGCGTGAAGCTGCGCCTGGCCGTCGAACCGGACTGCGCCCCGGGCACCGAACGGCAGCGGCACCTCGGAGGTAAAGACGGCTGGCAGGCCGAGCCGCCCGGCCAGGGCCGCCTCGCCGCGGACCCGGGCGAGGGCGTCGTCGGATTCTGCGTAGGTGTAATTGGATACCCTGCGGAAGTCGCAGTCGATGCCCTCCTCCGCGACGACACGCGCAATGTGCTCGATGGCGGCCTGGTTGGCCTGCCCGTACGTGCCCGCGACGTCCGGTCCGTGCCGGTCCGCGAGTTCGGTGTAGGCCAGCCGGTGCAGGGAGGTGACCTTGCCGGTGGTGTGCCCAGTGACGCCGGTGCCAATGCGGGCTGCCTCCAGGACCGCGACGGTGCTGCCGGCGCGCTTGAGTGCCAGCGCCGCCGTCAGGCCGGCGATCCCTCCCCCGACGACGGCGACGTCGACCTCAAGATCCGTGTCCAGGGAGGGATAGCGGGTGGTACCGGTTGTGGCGATCCAGAGCGAAACCTGCCGTCCTTCGAGCATCCGCGATCAGAGGCCCTCAGTAGCTTCCAGCCGCCCTGAGCGAACCGCGTCGGCGAAGGCCTGGTAGTCCTTTTCGTTCTGGTCCGCGTACCGCTCGGAGAAGTCGGTGATGGAGCGTTCGAACTTGTCGCTCTTGCCCAAGTAAGTGGCGATTGCGATCGGGTCCCCTGACCGGGCGTGGGCACGGGCGAGGGTCCAGCCGCAGGCGTTGGCGTAGAAACCCATGCCGAGCGGTTTCATGCCTTCCACAATGGCTGAGCCCTTCATGTCACGCAGTTGGCGCCAGTAGAGGTACCGGTTGTCCTGCACGCCCTTGGTCCACCCCAGGAAGATGTCGCTCGCGGCCTGCATCATCCGCTGGCCCTGCACCACGCGCTCGCCCGGCTGCTTGAACTTGCTCTTCGGCAGGTGGTCCTCGAGCACTGACCTTGTGGCCTCCTTGACCTGCAGAAACAGCGGATCCTGCTCATCGCGGCCCTGGAGCAAGGCGATGAACGCCCGTGTGCCGACGCTGCCGACGCCCACCACCTTGCGGGCGACATCGATGACCTCGAAGCGCTCCAGCAAGATTCGTCGGTCGTCTGGCAGCGTGGCCCGGTAGGAACGGAGCTGCTCACGAACCGCTTTCTGAATCCCATCCGCAGACATGCCGAATGATTCCCCCAGCTCCCGTGAGGGAATGACGATCGGCGGCTGGCTGACGATCCGGTACTCCCCGTCCACCCGCTCGGCGAGCTTGGAGAGTGCCTGCAGGCTGTCGCGGGTGTGGGCCTTGGCGACGTTCTGTTTCGCCGTCTTTTCCATGCCGTGGGCTGCCTTCTTGAGGGCCTTGCCCTTTTGGGTTGCCACGGCCAGCTCAATGGTTTCCATCAGCTGTTCCTCGGACAGACGGGCGTACCAGATGTCCAGGGTGCCCATCTGTGCGAACTCTGCCATCGCCTCGCGGTAAGCCCGAACGGCGGTGAGTGTCGCGTCGCGCGTTTCTTCCTTGGTGAACGCGTTGTTGCGGGCCGCGATAGTGAAGCTCGCGGCCATGCGTTTGACGTCGTACTCAAATGGGCCGGGAAGTGTTTCGTCGAAATCGTTGAGATCGAACAACAGGGTTCGCTCTGGTGAGGCGAAGACTCCAAAGTTGGAAAGATGGGCGTCGCCGCACAGTTGGGATACCAGGCCGGCCCGGGGGGTGTCTTTCAGATCGGTTGCCATGATCTTGGCGGCGCCCCGGTAAAACGTGAACGGTGAGACCAGCATCCGGCCGTGCCGCACCGGCACGAGGTCTTGTTCGCGGGTGAGGTTCTGTTCCTCGAGCAGCGCGACCGGATCCGGGCGGTCGGGCGCGGGAACCCAGCCTGTGTGGCTGGAGACGGGCGTTTTTTCCCGGCGGCCCTTGCCCTTCGCAGCACGCTCCTCGACACTCGGATGCTTGACTTTTTTGGTCTCGGCCATGATCGGCGACCTCCCTGTTAGGTCCGGAACCGCCACCGGCACTGCTTGCCTGGGTCAGTCCCCGCCGAGCGCGCCACTGCGTCTCGGCTCAAGCTACTGCGATTCTGGCCCCGAACCGGCCCATCGTCAACGCATCGCTGATGGATCCCGCAGCGCAGGCTCAAAACGCCATCTGTTCCGCAGCCGGGCGACTGACCCATCGATTCATGCGGTTCGGGTGATGCCACCCCTGGTCGTGGCGGGTTACGTTCATGACGAGTCGGGCCGATCCGCTCACGTCGCGTCACTCGGCGCACAACACTGAAACCAGATGGAGACATAACCATGGCCGAAGAAGAAGCACCTGTTCTCGCCGTCCTCGCCGACATCACCGCCGTTTCGCTCGAACGCTCCACCCTTGAGCCTCGCGAACTGATGCTGGCCCGGATTGCGGCGCTCGCGGCAGTCGACGCCCCGGGCGCCTCCTACCTGTTCAACGCCGGTACCGCCGTAGACGTCGGCATCACCTTGGAGGATGTCCGGGGCATCCTGATCGCCGTTGCACCCATCGTCGGCACTCCCCGGATCGTGGCGGCGACCACCAATCTCGTCCAGGCGCTGGGCTTTGCCCTCGAAATGGCGGAGGAAGAACTCGAAGCAGGGACCCCGGACTAGTACCCTTACTTACGAACCGCACGTCACGGCGTCGGCAGTTCCTCGTTGCATCTGCCACGATGCCCTGACTAAAGGCGGCCCATGAACAAGAACCGGCTGGAGGCGTTCAGCGACGGCGTGCTGGCGATCGTCATCACCATCATGGTGCTGGAGCTTCACGTCCCCGCCGAACCGACCTGGCCGGCCCTGCTTCACGAGCTTCCAACGCTGCTCAGCTACCTGCTGAGCTTCATCTATGTCGGGATCTACTGGAACAACCACCACCACATGCTGCATCTGGCCGGGCGGATCAACGGTGGGGTGCTCTGGGCAAACCTGCATCTGCTGTTCTGGCTCTCCCTCATCCCCTTCACCACCCGGTGGATAAATGACACGGGCCTGGCGGAGGTACCCGTCCTCGTCTATGGGCTGGACCTGCTGTTCGCCGCCATTGCCTACTACATCCTGAAAACAACCCTGATCCGCCAGCAGGGACGCGGCGGCGCGCTGGACCGGGCCATGGGGCAGGACTGGAAGGGCAAGGGATCGCCGGCGCTCTACATCGCCGGGATGGGGCTCAGCCTGGTGAACCCGCTCTTGGGGATCGCCGCCTATTCGGTGGTCGCCGCGATCTGGCTCATCCCGGACCGGCGTGTGGAGCGGTTCATCGCACACACGTGAGTCCAGAGGCGCAGGTGTGTCCCGGAGCGGCTACTGCCGGACGCGTTGGGCCAGCGAGGCGCTCAGGAACCGCAGATGCGCCGGTGCCGGCGGTACCACGTGGGCCGCATAGCCCGGGTGCTTGCCCAAGTACTTCTTGATGTAGGGACACACCGGAACGATCGTGAGGCCCGCGGCGATAGTCTCATCGAGTGCCTGCTCGGCCAGCACCCCGGCCAGCCCGCGGCCGCCATATTCCTCGTTGATCTCCGTGTGGTAGAAAATCCGCTGGCCCGCCCCGACGTCGTCCACGTAAGCGGCCTGGCCGATCACGGTGCCGGCGTCGAGCACTTCGAAACGGCTGCGCTGCGGGTTGTTACTGATGGTGATCGTGGTCAATATGGTCTCCTTGAGCGGGCCGGATTGGCCAGGCAGTCGGGCTTACGGGTGCAGGGCTGGCTGGGCCTGCCGGAATGAACAGGTCAGCCGCGGGGCCGGATGCGGGCATTCGGCAGGGCCGGGGCAGGGAGAGCGGCGGGGCCGCCGGGCGGGAACGGGCCGAACCGCAGGTCGGATGCTCCCCCGCCGGCGTCCGCGCCGGAGTCCTCAGTGCCGGCGCCCGCGCTGGAGTCCGCAGGGCCGGCGTCCGCGCCGATCTCGGACTGCCACTGGTCCCTGTACGCGACGATCTCCTCATGGCTGCGGCCGACGAAGTTCCACCACATCACGATTTTTTCGCCCAGCGGCTCTCCGCCAATGAGGAGAACGCGGGCTCCCTCGCTGCCCGCGACCAGGGTCAGGGACCCGTGGCCGACGGGCAGGTACGCGAGGTTGTCCGTCGGGACCGGCTGCCCGTCCAAGGCAAGGTTGCCCGAGTCTACGAGCAGGCCGTGTTCGAAGGACACATCTGTTGCAAGCGTCAGCTCCGTCCCCGCTTCGAGCAGGAGCTCGGCACCGAGCAGGGGCGTGTGGGTGGTGACGGGCGAGACGGACCCGGCGAGTGCGCCCAGGAAGACGCGCATGGTCCAGCCGTTTCCGCTGACCGGCTCCGGACGGTAGTGCTCAAAAGTGGGCGCCATGTGGCGTGCCGTGTCCGGCAGCGCCACCCACAGCTGCGCGCCGTGCAGGACGGTGGTGTCCGGGGTGGAAAATTCCGAATGGCTGATGCCGCGGCCGGCGGTCATGAGGTTCACTTCACCGGGCCGCACCGCTGCGTGGAAGCCGGCCGAATCCCGGTGTTCGATTTCGCCTGTGAACAGCCAGCTGACGGTTTGAAGCCCGGTGTGCGGGTGGCGCGGGACTTTCATGCCGCCGGAATCGCCGACCTGGTCCGGGCCGTAGTGGTCCAGGAAGCACCACGCCCCGATGAGGCTGCGCTGGCGCTGCGGAAGGGTGCGCCGCACATCCATCGCGCGGGGGCCGCCCAGCGGGACCTGCCGCGGAACCAGGAGTTCGACGCCGGCGCAGGTCCCGTCCGTTTCGCAAAGGATTTCCTGGGGCGCGACTTCGGTATTGCTCATGATGACAGCCTAGCTTCGCGCGGTCCGCGGGTCAGCCTTCGGCACACGGCCTGGACTTCCAGGACCGGGCCTCACATCCAGGCCGAACGGCGCAATGGGGGTTCCGCGCCGCCCGGGCGCTGGACCAGGATCTGGTTCACGCCCGTGATGCCAGCCTCGAAGCCGAGTGCGCTCGCGGCCATGTAGAGCCGCCACACCCGGGCCCTTCCCAGCCCGGCCAAGCGCACGGCCTCGTCCCAGTGCTCCTCCAGGTTCCGCACCCACGCCCTGAGCGTCAGGGCATAGTGGGGCCGCAACGCCTCGACGTCCATGATCTCCAGGCCCGCCGATTCGAGTGCCGCGACCATCTCCGAGAGGCTGAGCATCTCGCCGTCCGGGAAGACATAACGGGGAATGAAGGAGTCAGGGTCCGGCGGGGTCGCGCCGGCGTTCCAGGAAATCGCGTGGTTGAGCAGCCGTCCTCCCGGGCGGAGCAGGCCCTGCAGGTGGGAAGAATAGTGCTGGATCTGCTCGCGCCCCACATGCTCTGACATGCCGATGGAGCTGATCGCGTCGAACGGCCCGTCGTCCACGTCGCGGTAGTCCTGCACCCGGATGTCCACCCGGTCCGTGAGTCCGGCGTCGGCCGCCCGCTTGCGGGCCCGGGCCGCCTGTTCGACCGAGAGCGTCACCCCGACGACGTCGGCCCCATAGTGTTGCGCGGCATGCAGCGCCAGGCTGCCCCAACCGCATCCCACATCCAGCACCCGCATGCCCGGCTGGAGCCCCAACTTGCGGCAGACCAGATCGAGCTTGGCGTTCTGGGCGGCGTCTAGCCCGGTCTCGTCCGACTCCCAGACCGCGCACGAGTACACCATGGAAGGGCCCAGGACGAGGGCGTAAAAGTCGTTCCCGACGTCGTAATGGTGGGAAATGGCCGCGGCATCGCGCCCCTTGGAATGCCGCCGGCCGTGCCGGCTCACGCGCGCTTCCTCCGGCGGCGGCGCCGGGTTCGTTCCGAGCGCGCCGAGCCGGACAGCTGTTTTGACCAGCGCGAACACCTCGCCGGGCGTCGGCGGCCGGAACGGTCCGGGCTCGGCGAACTTTCCCGCCGCACTGATGGCCGCGAAGGCAGCGAAGATGTCGCCGGGTGCCTCGATATCGCCGGCCACGTAGGCGCGGCTCAGTCCAAGCTGTCCCGGGGACCACAGCATCCGTCGAAGTGCCCGCCGGGACCGGAAAACGACGACTGGAGCGTCTTCCGGTCCCGCTTCCGAGCCGTCCCAGGCCTTCAGCCGCAGGGGGATGCCGTCGGTGCCAAGGATGATCGCCAGCGCGTCAGCCAGCCGTGAAGCCGCATTCGTGGATGCCGTCATGTCCAGTGCCTCAATTCCAGTGCCTCGTCTCCGGTGCTGCGGGCTGAGCCCGCCAGTTCCAAATCTAAGGGCATGACACGCCCGGCAACCAGAGCTTTGGTGCCGATTCCTTTCCCCGCCCCCTCCCGTCTTCCCTGCACACCACGCCTGCCCAAAGCATCAGCGGCGGACGCCTCTGGCGCGTGGGGGTGCTGTTGCCTATGGTGTGTCCTATGTCTGAGTCTTTCTCGTCCCTCGTGGACACGTTCAAGAATGTCGGTGTGTCCCGGGCCTACGGGCCCGCCGTGAACATCGCAGGAGAAGAGATCGTCCCGGTAGCGGTGGTGTCCTTCGGCTTCGGCGGAGGCAGCAGCCCGGAAGACGCCCAGCCCGGCAGCGGCGGAAGTGGAGGCGGGGGCGGCGGCTTCGTCTTGCCCCTGGGCGTCTACGCCAAGGGCTCCTCGGGCCGCATGACGTTCCGGCCGAACACCGTCGTCCTTCTGGTGGCGCTGGCCCCTCTGGTGTGCGCCGTTGGCGTTTCGATCCGCGGCATTCTTCGCACTGTCCGTTCCCACCGCTAGCACCGCGGCCGCAGGGCCAAGGATTCCCCAAGCCCGTCCGGGCATCGTTGGGTCTGGCAGCCTGGGTCTCGGGCAGCCCTGTGGTCGGGCGTCGGACGGACTTGATCGACGATGAACTTATTCAGAACTGCATGTGCAGCAAGCCTGGGCGCGGCGCTCCTGATGACGGGTTGCGGCGCTCCCCCGGCCATACCGGGCCCCACAACCACGGTGACGGCGACGGCCCCGCCGTCGGTGGTGGTCTTCGATCCGCAGACCAGCGGCAAGGTTCTGGCCGAGCGGATCAAGGCCCGCGCCAAACCCACGGACCCTGGTGTCACGATTTCCGAAGTGGAGTGCAAGAACTTCCCGGATATCAAGGTCAACACGCATACGGATTGCCAGATGGTGGTTAACGGGGTCAAACGCGGGTACCGGGCCACGTTCACCGAGCGGGACGGCCACTACGTAATAAAGGCCCAGGAACTTACCTGGTAGGGGTCCCGGCGTAGGACATGGCGGGTTCCCGGTCGTCGTCGGCGTCGACCCAGGCCGCGAAGTCCTTCAGCGACATGAAGCAGTAGTAGTCGCAATACCGCAGGTTCTTCTTCTCCGACTTGCTCATGCCGGTAATTCGATGCAGGAGCGGCCACGGATGGGCCGGCGGGTGTTGCCCGTCCGCGCGGGCAGCCTCAGCCGCTGTTGCGCGCCCGGCTCGGCTGCACCCGCGGCGGTTCCCCCGGCATCTTCGGGAAGTCCGGCGGGAACGGCAGCTCCCCCAGCCCGGCTTCGAGGTCTCTGTTCCACCATTCCAGCAAAAGATCGACGGAGCCGGCGCCGCCTGCGTGCATGCCCTCCCACGGATCGCCGGAAACTTTGAGCCGCTCCGGAACGGTGGCGATCGTGAAATCAGCCGGGTCGACGGACCCGAGCTCTTCCCAGCGGATCGGGCACGACACCGTCGCGTTGGCGAGTGCGCGCGGGCTGTAGGCCCCCGCGATCGTGCGGTCGCGGTTCGCCTGGTTGAAGTCGACGAAGATGCGGGCGCCGCGTTCCTCTTTCCACCACGCGGTGGTGACTTGCGCGGGCATCCGACGCTCGAGTTCGCGGGCTGCCGCGATGACGGCGTGGCGCACGTCCAGGAACTCCCGGGTCGGCTCGATCGGGGCAAAGACGTGAAGCCCCCGGTTCCCCGAGGTCTTGATGAAGGCCTCCAGCCCGGCCTCCGCGAGTACGCGCCGCAACTCCCGTGCAACCGGAACGGCCTCGGCGAACCCGGTACCGGGCTGCGGGTCGAGGTCGATCCGCAACTCGTCCGGATAATCCGGTTTGCCGGCCCGGGAGGCCCAGGGGTGGAAGACCACCGTATTCATCTGCACCGCCCACACCGCTGCGGCGATTTCGTCAATGACCAGCTGGGGATGCGTGCGTCCGCTTGGATAGACGACGTCGACCGCGCGGATGAAGTCCGGCGCACCCTTGGGCGGGTTCTTGGAGAAGAATTGCTCGCCGTCCACCGTGTCCTTGAACCGCTGGAGCGTTACCGGCCGGTCCCCGTTCGCGGCCAGGAAGGCGTCCCCGACGTCCACCAGGTACCGGGCCAGGTCCAGCTTGGTCAGTCCCGGGCCGGGCCAGAGAACCCTCGCCGGGCTGGACACCCTCAACTCCCGGTCGCCGTGCGGACCGCTGACGGTGAGGTGGACTTCTTCCTTGGCCATGGGGACAACCTACCCCGGCGGCGTGGACAGTTGAAGAGCGGAACAGTTGTCCACCCGGCATGATGGACACATGACAACGCCCGAGTTCCCGATCACCCTTGAAGCCGGCGAAGCCGCAGTGTCAGGCGTCTTTGCCGGGCCCGAGGACTCCTTCGCAACCCTGGTTGTTGCCCACGGCGCCGGGGCGGGAATGGACCATCCGTTCCTTGTGGGCTTCACCCGCGCCCTGAACGAACTCGGCGTCGCCACCCTGCGCTTCAACTTCCCCTACCGCGAGGCAGGACGAAAATTCCCGGACCGGCCGCCGGCAGCCATCGCCACCTGGCGGGCGGCCATGGCCGCCGCCGCGTCCCGTTCCGCGGGCCGGCCGCTGTGGGCCGCCGGGAAATCGTTCGGCGGACGCATGGCCTCAATGGCCGTCGCGGAAGGCATGCCTGCCGCCGGGTTGGTCTATCTGGGCTACCCGCTGCACCCGCCGGGGAAACCGGAAAAGCTCCGCGACGAGCACCTCTACGGGCTGACGCTGCCGATGCTGTTCCTGCAGGGCACGCGGGACACGTTCGCCACCCCGGAACTGCTCGAGGCCGTGGCGGCCAAAATCGGGCCGTCCGCGACCGTGGAGTGGCGCGAAGGCGGGGACCACTCCTTTGCCGTTGCCGGCGCGAAGCGCAGTGCCGACGAGGCGGGGGCGTCACTGGCGGCGACGGTCGCCGACTTCCTGAAAACACACGGCGATAATCCCGCGGCCGCGCTCCCCTGACCGGTCTGGCGTCACGGCCCGGCCTAACCGACGTCGCCGAACCGGCCCGCCCCGTGCTGCACACGCGCCTCGATGGCGTCGGCGGCAGCCACGGCCCCTCCCGCGCTGCGGACAACATCGCGCATCGCGGCCAGGTTGCGCCGGACCAGCTCGTCCGTATGGACCGCGGTGACCGCGGCCCGGAGCGCGTCGGACCCGACGTCCTCCGGCGCAAGGCGCCTGCCCAGACCCAGTTCTTCCAGCCGGCGGGCGGTGGCCGCCTGTTCCGGCTGCTGGGGCACGGCCACCATTGGGACGGCGTAATACAGCGCTTCCATGGTCGAATTCATGCCGGCRTGGGTGATGAAGACGGCGGTCTGGCGCAGTACCTGCAACTGCGGGAAGAACGGCCGGACCCGGACGTTCGGCGCAATCGTGCCGAGATCGGCCAGGCTGGTCTGGTCCCCAACGGCCATCGCGACGTTCCACTCGCTTCCGCCGAAGGCATCAAGGCACATCCGGAAGAAGTCCGGCCGGCGGTTCAGCGGGGTGGTGCCCAGCGAAATAAACAACAGCGGTCCCGTTCCCTCACGCTCCCATTCGCCGTCGGTATCCCGGCCGCCGACGCTGGGACCCACAAACCGGAACCGGTCATCGAAGGTCGCCCCCATGGGCTGGAATTCGCGGGGTAGGAACACGATGTTGAACGGCGCAGGCGGACCATCGAACATCCGCGGTGTCCGCACGCCCTGCCCGGCCGCGAACTCCGCCAGCAATCGGCCCATGGCCAGCGCAACCTTGGCCATCTCATCGGCGCCGTCCGGTGGCGGGGCAGGCATCAGCGATCTCAGCGAGAAGTGCTCGTTGGTGGCATAGGTGGGCATGAGGGCAATGGCCGGGGCGCCGATCTTTTCCGCCGCCATGCTGCCGCTAAGCGTCATCGCGTCAAAGCAGATAGCGTCCGGCGGGTCCTGGCGGAGTTGCTCGACCAACGCCGGAAAGCTGGTTCTGAGGTCCTCGAACACGCGGTGCATGATCGGCAGCATCAGGTGCGCCTGTGCCCGCTGCCCGGGCCCCAGGGCGGGCAGCGATGCCATCCAGTTCCCGCCGGACGCGTGAAAGTCCGCGCCGGCCTTGCGGATCAGCGGTCCGAAGTCGGCGGACGTGAAATATGTGACCCTGTGCCCCCGCGCCACGAGCTCCGCCACCAGCGGCAGGGTCGGGTTCACGTGTCCGTAGGCGGGAATGGAGACGAACGCAAGGTGCATGGCCATCACTCTTCATCGCGTGGCTGATTTTTGTTTGACGGGCAGGTTTGACCGGCCCGTTTGACCGGCCTGTTTGCCCGGCGTCCCGCGGGCCGGGAGGCCCGCCGGTGTCGTGCTCCTTCATCATGCCCCTGTTGCCCGGGCGGCGCGAGTGGTCAGTTGGCAGCGCCGGGCTGCTGGTCCGGCGTCAGTTCCGCGGCTTGGTCCGGGCTGTCGCGGGTGCGGTCCATGGGTCTTCTGGCCACGGGTGCCGCGGATAGCGGCCGCGCATTTCGGCCCGGACCTGGGCATAGGGCCCGGACCAGAAGGACGCGAGATCGTCTGTCACGGCCAGGGGCCGGCGGGCCGGCGAGAGCAGATGGAACAGCACCGGCACGCGCCCGTCGGCCAGTCGCGGCGTCTCGGCCCAGCCAAAGCACTCCTGCAGCTTGACGGCCACTACAGGCCGGCCGGTGGCGTCTGCCGCGTCCGGGTAATCGATCCGGATCCGGGATCCGCTGGGGACCGCCAGCGACTCGGGTGCCAGTTCGCCCAGCCGGGTCGCCTCGGGCCACGGCAGCAGCCGGCTCAGCGGGCCGGCGAGGTCGATCCCGCCCGTCGACGCCCCGCCGGCCAACGCCGCGAGCTCCGGGGCCAGCCAGTCCTGCAGCCGGGCCAGCAACGCCGGTTCGGAAACGTCGGGCCATGCCCCGCCCAGCTCCCGGTGCAGTAGGGCAAGACGGCGGCGCAAGCCGTCCGCCGCGTTCGACCATCCGATGGTGGCCAGCCCCTCGCTGGCCAGGGCGCGGGCCACGGCTGCGCGGCCCTCCTCCGCAGGAGGCCGCACCGGGGTGGACGAGAGCACGATCGCGCCCAGGCGGCGCTCCCGCCGGGCCGAGACCCGGCCCTGGCTAAACCGCGCCTGCAGCGTGTCGCTCAGGAGGTTGCCGGCGGCGGCCTCTGCGGTGTCCGCGGTCAGCGGCGCCGCAGAGCGGATGACGGCACCGGTCCCCGCGGCGTCGCGCCCTTGTGCGCGGGACACTTCGGCCACTCCCAGCCATTCGTGCCCGGACAGGGCGCTGCCGGCCGGCAACCCGGCCCGCGTTCCGGAGGTCAGCAGGTATTGCGCCGGCCCCTGGCCCGGAACGCGGCGCGCCACCCGGTCCGGGAAAGCCAGGGCGACGACGAACCCGACCGCCTCCGCGGCACCAACGGCCCCAGCAGATGCAAGCGGCGCGGCGCCGGATGGCTTCTGATGCCCGCCACCGGTGGATTCCTGCCGGGCGATTGACTCCATCCGCCGGACGTCCTCCGACCAGCGCCGGGATCCGGGATCCCGGCCCGTCCGCAGCGCGGCAAGCAACCTGGAGAGGTCTGCGCCCGGTGCGCGCTGGTCCCCCGAGACCAGGGCAACGGCCTCGGCCGCCGTGCGGTAGCCCACCGTCGCGGCGCCGTCCAGCAGGGCGCGGGCCAGCCGGGGATCAGTCGGGACCCGGGCCAGGGTCTTGCCCACCTCGGTTGCGTGACCGTCCGCGGTGACGGCGCCGAGTTCCCGCAGCACTTCGACGGCCTCGTCCATCGCGGCCCGGGGCGGCGCGTCCGGCAGCGCCAGTCCCCGGCCGCCGGGGGCTCCCCAGCAGGCCAGGACCAGGGCGGCGCCGGTCAGGTCAGCTGCCGCGATCTCCGGCGTCGGGTGCGCCGGCGCGGCGCCAAAGGCCCGCTGGTCATAGCAGCGGATCACCGTGCCCGGGCCCTGGCGTGCGGCACGGCCGGCACGCTGGTCCGCGGACGCCCGGGAGCAGGACACCGTCACGAGTCCGGACATTCCGCGGCCGGCGTCGCGCCGCGGCTCGCGGGACAGCCCGGAATCGATAACCAGCCGGACGCCCGGAACAGTGAGGGAGGACTCGGCGAGTGCGGTGGAAACGATGATCCGGGCAGCCCCGCCGGGCTCACGCCCGGAGACGGCGCGGTCCTGCTCCGCCGGCGGGGCCTGGCCGTGGAGTTCAAGAACCTCGGCGCGGCTCCGGCCGCGGAGCCGCGCAGCCACGTAGGAAACCTCCCAGGCGCCGGGAACAAACACCAGGGCGTCCAGATCCCGTCCGCCAGCCAACGCGGCCGCGTGCCCGGCCGCTGCCGTGTCGGCCACATGGTCCAGGAAGGCCCGGGCCACGCCCCGCTCATCCAGCCGCGGCGCCGGCGCGGGGGCCCATTCCACGTCCAGCGGAAACAGCACGGACGGACAGTCGATGACCGGTGCCGGGCCGCCGCCGTCGTCAATTCCGTCCGCCGCCCCACCGATCGGTGCGTCTCCAATCAAGGCGGCGAAGCGGGGGGCATCGAGGGTGGCCGACATGGCGACGAGGGCGAGGTCGCCGCGCAACTGGCGGACTTCGGCGAGCATGCCAACGAGTAGGTCGGTCTCCAGCCCGCGTTCGTGGACCTCATCGAGGATCACGGCGTCCGTGCCCTCGAGCCCCGGGTCCGCGAGGAGGCGGCGCAACAGGATGCCGGGGGTAACGAACTCGATCACGGTACCCGGGCCGGTCTGGCGTTCCCCGCGGACCGTGTAGCCCACGCGGTCGCCGAGCCGGGTGCCGTCCAGGGCGGCCATGCGCCGGGCGGCCGCACGGGCAGCGACGCGGCGCGGCTGGGTGACCACGATCCGCGGGCGCCCGCCCCCCACGCCGGCGGCGATGTTGGCGAGCAGCGGCGGCACCAGTGTTGTCTTGCCTGTCCCAGGAGGCGCCTGCACCACCGCGGACGCCCCCGCACCGCCGGCCTGCAATGCCGCCGCGAGGGCTCCCAGCGATTCAGCAAAAGCCAGGCCCGCCCCGATGGCGCCGAGATCGAAAAGCCCCTTCGCGCAGGCTGGGTCCAGGGGTGCGGTCGCGGAAGTCACGCCTCCATTGTCCCTGCAATGGAGTCCTGGCCATCCATCCGGCGCCGCGCCGCTGATCCGGCGCTACGGGCGCGCGGCCAGCAGCGTCTTGCCGCTCGCGACGGCACGGATTTCAATGCTGCGGATATCGGCTCTCGGGACAACCGTGGTGGCCGTCGGCGTCGCCACTGTCCCCGGCGTTGCTGTCCAAGTGGCCACCTGGGTCGTGGCGCCGCGGGAGTCGACAACCACCAATCCGTACTCCTCCGGCGCGCGGAGACCGCCCGGCAAAGCGTAGTCGGCCGGGGACGGCGTGTACGTGCACTGCCAGTCGATCTGCGTTCCCCACGGCTGCGTGGTCAGGGATCCGGTGGCCACCATGGCGCTGTCGGCGACCGGCGTGAAGTTCAGGGCCGTCGCGGATGCGGCCTGGATCTGGGCAGCCGGGGGCGGGGAGGCCGTGACCTCAACGTAAACCGCGCCTGCGGCGGCAGCGGCACCCAGCATGATCCCGGCGACAGCCAGGCGGGTGCGCCGGCGGCCGCGTTGGACCTTATGCGCCAGCCCGGGCTGCAACGTCGGCGTCCGCCGTTCGCCGTCCGTCCGCCCGAGGGACTGGGCTTCCTCGGGTGAGAGTGCTGCCAGCAGCGACGGCAGTCCGGCAAGGTCGGCGACGGCGGCCCTGCAGCCCGCGCAGCCGGACAGGTGCTCCTCGAACTCGCGCCGCTCGGAGGAGATGAGGGAACCCAGCACGTACGCGGCATCCCAGCGGCGGTACTCATCGGTTCCGTTCTGGTTCATGGCGTCACGCCTCCCTCCTGCAGGGCCAGCCGCATCGCCCTCAGCGCGTAGTGCAGGCGCGACTTCACCGTTCCCTCGGCCAGTTGAAGATTTTGCGCGATCTCGGCGGTCGTCTCCCGCAAATAGTACGAATGAATGACGACGGCCCGGTGCTCGGCGGACAGCCCGGCGAGCGCATCCGAGACAAGCCACCCGTCCAGGATCCTGTCGACCCGGTCCGCCTCCGGAATCTCAGGCAGCTGATCGGTTCCCGTTTCGTGCCGGCGCCGGGCGCTGCGCCGGTCATCGATGACGAGGTTGCGGGCAACCGTGTAAAGCCAGGCCCGCACCGCCGTCTCCGGGCGCCGCAGAATCGCCGGGTGTTTCCACGCGCGGATCAGCGTCTCCTGCACGACGTCATCCGCCAGGGCAATGTCACGGGTCATCCCCATGACGAACCGCCATAGCGCCGGGCCGTAAGCCTCCTGCAGCGATCGCAGTAACTCGGCCTCCTGATCGGACATTTCCGCCTCCTTGGAGGTAGGACGACGCCGGGCGGCAAACAGTTCACTTGCGCCCGGCGCGGTTAATGGCCGCAGCCAGCGTTGAACCTGCAGGCTGCCGGAACCGTTGTAGGGACAGGTCCGGCCGCCCCTGGCCGGCCATCCCAAAGGAGAGCACAATGAAGATTCTTCGCCCGGCGACTGCCGCCGCGGCGTTGGGCGCCATCCTGCTGCTGGGGGCCTGCTTCGCCGGGCGCACAGCGATGCCGGCACCGGCCCCCTACACAGTCCCGTCAGTTCCTGTGACGGGGACCCCCACGCCGTCGCCCAAGGACCCAGCCAGTAACGCGGCTCCGCCGTCGACCGTTGCCCCGCCCGTTGTGCCGGCTCCGCCGTCGACCGTTGCCCCGCCCGTTGTGCCGGCTCCGCCGTCGACCGTTGCCCCGCCCGCCCCGGCGCCCATGATCCGGCCGCCGGCGCCCGCCCCGCGGCGCGTCGTTCCACCGGCGCCGCGGCCCATGGTTCCGCCGCCCGCCCGCGTGCCTGCCGGAAACGATCATGATGCCGACAACAACGGAGGACCGGACGACGGTGACGGCAACAGGTAGCAGCCACGGGGCGCTTGGGCCGGGCCCCGGCAGGGGGCTCCTGTTCGGGGTGCCGGCGGCGCTAGCGGCTTTGGCCCTCAGCGCGTGCGGCAGTCCGGCCGGGAACCAGCCGGCGGCGCCTGCCTCCGGCCCCACCCCGTTCGCGTGGTTCCGTGCCGGACCGGCCCCGGCAGGATGGCAGCCGCTGGAGCTTCCGGACACCACAGCCGTGCTGGCCATCCCACCTGATGCCGCTCCCGTGCCGGGCGACCCCGGCAGCGTGTCCGCGACCGTCACCGCCCCCGACGGGGACCTCCAGATCTATCTCAACGCCACGCCGCAGCAAGGCGACGAGTCGCTGGCTAATTGGCCCGAATTCCGGCTGGCCCATCTCACGGGCGAGAACGCCGCATCCGCGAGCCGGCTGCAGTACCGCGCCGGAATGGGGTTCCGGGGAGGCAACGGTTCCTGCGTGGAAGACACCTATGTAACGCGGATCGGTGCCCACAAATACCGTGAAATAGCCTGCCTCGTTGCAGGAACCCGGGGAAGCAGCGTCCTGGTTGTGGCCACGCCGGCCGATTCCTGGGACCGCTTCAGCCCCGTGCTGCAGCAAGCGGTGGACGCGTATGCCCCCGAATAGGGGCACGGCCCCATCCCCATCGAGCAGGGTGGCCTGGACCGTCGAAGGAAGCCGGCTGGTCCTGGCCGGTTGGTTTAGTCACAACGAAGGCGGGAGACTGGATCAACTCGATCACGAAAGTGGGAACCACATGATCAATCTCAAGCAAGACGCCGAGGGGTTCATCCGCATGAACCGGCACTTCCCGGAAAAATCGCTCATCAGCATCACGTTCACCGATGGCTCAGAACACGTCTATTCCGGGCACCGGCTCAACGGCATCTACGACGAGGCCCTGGCAGAGTACCGGGCGCAGAACCACCTGGATGCCAAGGGGTTCTCGCGGGCGCCCAGGAAAACGGTCCAGCCCGCGAACAAGATCGAATTCGTTCCGGTGCACGCCGGAATGGACCCGTAGCGGCGCCCCTGGCCACCCAACGTCCGCCTTGGCCGTTTGCCGCGGCCGGGTCGCCGTGGGCCCGGCCGGATCAGCCGACGCCTACCGCGCCCGGCCCGTGCGCCGGGCGGCGGAGGGCGCGGGCGCGGATCCGGAGGTCGTTGTCGTGCACCCGCCGGTCGACGCCGGGCACCCGCGTCGGAGTGCTTCTCGGCCGCGGTGCCGCCGGACTTACCGGCGGCTCCGGGCACAGATCACTGATCAGCCCCATGCCGGCGTACTCGCGCACCGCGGTGATGCCGGCAACCGCTGCAGGCTTGTCCGCGAAGCCCTTTGACACGGCCAGTACTGCCCCGTCCGGTGCCCTGAGCCGAAACCTGAAGCAGGCATCGGCGTCAACGAAGAGTTCAAATGTGCCGGCCATGACGATCCTCCCGATGCGCGGGCTCCCCGTCCGGGCATCATTGCCACGGGGTGAAGAGGAAAGCGTCGCTGCTGCCCGCTGGTTTGGTTTGTCCCTGAGGGCTGAACGGATGATGTCAGCCCGTCATTAAAGTCTCGCTGCGTCCGTGGAACGCCCACAAGGCAAGTCACGTAAATCCCAGGTAAATAAAAGCCAACAGCCGTGCGCGGGCAGCCGCCGTCTGGGTCCGCCGCGGGCAGGAACACTGGCGCCTCCGCGGTACCCCTACAGGGGCGGCCAATGGTCGCGGCAGTAGTCACCGCGGCTGGCGCCGGGAGACCCTTGCGGGATGACGCGGTCCCAGGAGGGGGCGACGGCCTCGCTCCGCTCTGAAGGCTCGGCTGCCGCCGTGCGGCCTGCGTCGCCGGGAAACCAGGTCATGACTGAATCGTTGGACAACGTACCCCCCATTGTTCTTGGCTGGAGGCGCACCGGCTCGCATTACGGACCGCCATGCGCCTCACGCAAGACTAACCGGGAGCACTGACACCAAAACAGGGACTTTGGACCGTATCGGCGAAAGGCGGCGGGCGCCTACCCGTGACCGCCCGCAGGCCGCCGCCAACGGCTTCCCGGCGCCCAACAGCCCGGAGCGACGGGCAGAAGTGTTTCATCCATTGGAAATGGAAGTCGCAGCGGCGGAGAATCAGGGGCAGTCTTGGGGGCAGCCCGCGCTCCACAGACAGGAAAGAAGGATGCGATGTCCCTCAGCGTTGAGGAAATGAACAAAGAGCTCCCGTTGGCGAATGTGCTGCCGGGCGACGCCGTCCCGTACTACATGGCGTCGGGCGAAGGCGCCCGCTATGAGATCAACGGCCAGCTGGTCACGGTGATCGCCCGTGCGGCGGACACCGGCGGCATTTTCAGCGCCGCCTACATCTCCGGCGGCATGGGGGCCGAATCGCCGTTTGTGAGCCACGCGGTGGAACACAAAACGCTGTATGTCTTCGACGGCATCCTGCACGTCTGGCTGCCGGGCGAAAGCCGCATCCTGACTCCCGGGGATTCCGTGGTGATCCCGCCGGGAACCCCGCACGCGTACCGGATGGCAAGCCACTACACCCGGTTCCTGAACTGGATGACCCCGGGCGGCGCCGAGGCCTACTACGAACGCGTCGGCACACCCATCGATTCGCACGTCCCGCCTGTCACCCCGGGCCGGAAGCCCAGCCTGCAGGAGTGCGCGGCGGTGGGCGCCGAATTCGGCATGACGTTCCCCGACGTCGAACGCGTGGCACCGTCTTTCCGGCAGGACGCCGGGCTGCCGGCGGCCCAGAGCCCGTACTTCCTCAGTGCCGGCGAGGGCGAGCGGATGGTCAGCTACCAGACCATGTTCACTTACCTGTCCCGGCCGGCGAACACGGGATCGAACTACTTCGCCGTCCACACCAAGGGCGCCAAGTCCCCCTACATTCCGCTGCACTTCCACGAACAGCACACGGAAAACTTCCTCTGCACCGAGGGCCGGATGTGGATCTACGCCAACGGCCGCGAAGTGCTGCTCACCAAGGGCGACTTCCTCCACGCCCCGGCCGGGACCATCCACTCCTTCGCCTTCGATTCCCACAACACCCAGATGGTCGGGTTCCTGACGCCGTCGGTCTTCAACGGCTTCTTCGAGTACTTCAACAAGCCCACGGAGGACTACATGTACACCGAGGGCGGCGAGCCCTACATGGACATGGAGGGCTTCGGCCGGGCCCAGGCCGAGATGGACCTGACCGTGGTGGGTCCCCCGCCGCAGCGCAGGGCTGCGCTGGACATCTAGCCGGACCGGGGCATCTGACCCGGTTTTCCGGTCCGGCTGCAGGTCCCACGCGAATGGCCCGGAACCCCCCGCGGAGGGTTCCGGGCCATTCGCGTCTGTGGATGGCTTGTCAGCGGTTCATGATGCGTGCAGAGCCTGGCGCACCAGCTCGCGCCCGTAGTCGTTGCCGTTCGGGGTGCGCAGCACCGTGTGCATGTGGAACGGGGCCGGGGTGTCGTTGCTGAGGAAGACGCCTGTGTGGTGGTCCAGTTCCATGACCAGCACGGGGCTTTGCAGTCGGAAGTAGAAGGCGTCCTGCGCCTCCCATCCGCCGATCCAGCAGAACCAGGTTTCGTCCCAGTGGGCCGCGATCTCCCGCCGGCGGGCGGTCCGCGGCCCGTCGGGGAGGAACGCGATGAAGTCTGCCACGAGCTCGTCCAGGATCGCGCGTGCCGCGGCGGGCATCGCGTTGACCGGGATGCCCTCGTAGGGAATCACGCGGTTGTCCTGGAAGCAGCCGGCCAGGTGCCGTTCGTCCCCGGGGTGCAGCCTGCCCTCCGGCATGGCCGGGTCCTGCATGTCCGCGAAAAGCGTGGCCTCGTCCCGCAGCGGCCCGGGCAGGGATTGCATCAGGCGCCGCGCCAGGGCGATCCGCTCCTTGAAAACGGCCACGCCCTGGTGCGGGCCGGCGTCGATGACGTCCGGTTCGGCGCCGAGGAACACCGGCGAGACCACCAGCTGGGTCCCGGCCACCAGGACGTTGAGCGCCACGTGGTGGCCGAAGAGCTGCCAGCCCCACGGGGCCGTCTCCGACGGGTCACCGTAGAGGGCGAAGTTGTAGCTGAACTCGTTCATCAGCTCCGGCAGCTCCACCAGGCCGCCCAGGAATCCATTGATCCGCATCAGGTTCCGGACCAGCCCGTAGCCGGCCGGACTCAGGCTCTCTGCCAGGACGGCCAGGATCTGTTCGCGCACACCCTGGTCCAGCTCGTCCAGGCGCAGGCCCGTATCATGCTGCAGGAATTCCGGGTTGGCCCAGCTCTGCCATTCGTGCGCGTCCACCCCGTAGCGGAGCTGTTCGGCCTGGGCCGGCGTGAGTCGTGCCAGCAGGTCCCGGGCGGCGGCTGTCATGGCGGCCGCCGGCGCCTCCTCCCCCGCCGGCGCCGGCGCGAGGGGGTACAGCCCGGCTTGGTGGACACCGTCGCTGGTCACCCCGGTGAAAGGCTCGGGGTATTGGGCGGCCCAGCCCTGGATCATGGGACCCGCGAAGGGATCGGTCTTTGCCGCCTCGGCATAGCCGCGGGCATCCAGGCCACGGATCTGCGCCACCCGCGGGTGGTCGGGCGGGTAGAGATAGTCACGGAAGGACGGCACGGACACGTGTTCTCCTGTCGGGGTCTTCGGATGGTGTTGCCAGCGGCCAGCCGGCGGCCACGCCAATGGCCGCGGCGGCCCCCGCGGGGTCGGTCCCCCGCCAGGCGACGTGCTGGTCCGGGCGGACCAGCACCGCGGCGGCCTGCCAGTGCGTGGTCATCGGGGTTCCGTGCTGGTCGGGTCCGACGTCGACGACGGACAGCGGGATTTTGTGGATCGCGGCGGCGGCCAGGACCGCCGCGTAGGCCTGTCCGGCGGCCGCGCCGCCCAGGCTGTCGCGGTCCACCAGGAGGGTGAAGCCGGTGTCCAGCAGGTCATAGAGCGACGTTGTCGCGTCGAGCCAGGCGTGCGGCAGCAGCGATCCGGGGCTGGCGGAGGGGACGTAGCTGACGGGGTCCTCGGCGGGGACGGGCAGGCCGTCCGGGACCACCAGAGGCGAGGAGCCGTACGTGTAGCCCAGCACCAGTCCCAGCGAGTCGAACTCGCTTTGTTTGACGGCCAGCGCCTCCTTGGCGACCCGCCGGGCTGCCTCGCCGTCCGCATCCGCCCGGCCCAGGGCCGGGTCCGCGAAGTGGTAGGCCAGCGACTTCCCGTTGGCGGCGGCGTCGCGGATGGTCCGGGCCGCGACGGGCCGGCGCTCCAGCTCGTAGCTGCCGGGCAGGGCCGGGCCCGCCCAGCCCGCCAGGGCGGCGGCGATCTTCCAGGCCAGGTTGGCGGCGTCGCCGATGCACGTGTTGAACCCGTGCCCGCCCCAGGGCGGATTCAGGTGCGCCGCGTCCCCGACCAGGAACACGCCGTCGTGCCCGTATCCCGGGGCGAGCAGCATGCGGGCCGTCCAGGGGTCGGTGGCGATGACCTCGACGTCGACGTCGGCCCCGACGAGCGAACGGACCAGGCGTCCGGCGTCGGGTGATGCGCTGCCGTCCACGCCCTGGATGATGGCCCACCAGGTGCTGCCGAGGTCCAGCCGCCCCACCATGCCCGAAACCTCGGGTCCCAGGACCCAGTACTGGACGGCCGGGTCCAGGGTGATCGCGGCGGCGAGGGTGTCGGAACGTAACAGGACACTGATGTTGGAGAGCTCGGCGGAGCCCCCGGCGAGGCGGATGTTCAGCCGGCGGCGCACGGTGGAGGAACCGCCGTCGGCCGCGGCGACGAAGCTGCAGTCCACGGCCTTGCGCCGCCCGGTTGCGTCGGACACCGCCACGCGCGAGCCGAAGCGCGGCCGGCCCGGGCCCGGCGTGCCGCCGCCCTGGTTGATGTCCAGGTCTTCCACGCTCAGGCCGGTCAGCAGCGTGATGAGTGGGGATTCGGCGGCGGCCTCCCGCAGCACGGCCTCCATGACGGGCTGCGGGACCTGCTGCCCGCATTCCGGCTGGGGACCATACCGGCCAGGGACGAGCTGGAAGGCCTGGCGGAACCGGGTGACTTCGTGGCCGGTGAGGGCGGAGCAGAAGATGACGTCCTGGGCGTAGGAGACCGGCAGCGGCGCGGCGTCGCGGAGTTTGTCGGCAAGCCCGAGGCGGCGCAGGTGCGTCATGGTGCGGGCGTTCGTGGTCTTGGCGCGCGGCCGGTCCTGGTCAATGGTGGTCCTCGGCTCGATGACGAGGCTGTGGATGCCGCGGTGCGCCAGGTCCAGGGCCAGGAACAGCCCGCTGGGTCCTCCGCCGGCGATCAGCACCGGCACCCGCTCCGGCAGGTCGCCGAGGGCCGCGTTGTTGACGGCCGTCATCAGGCCCGTGCCCGCAGTGACGGGCCGCCCACGGGCGTGGTGAGCGTTCCCAGGGTGTCGATTTCCACTTCGACCGTGTCGCCGGGCTGCAGGAGCCACGGCGGGGTCCGGACGTAGCCGACCCCCTCCGGGGTTCCCGTGGCAATGACGTCACCGGGATGCAGGGTCATCGTCTGGCTGATCAGGGCGATGATGGCCGGGACGGAGAAGATCATGTCCCGGGTGTTGCCGTTCTGGACCTCGGTGCCGTTGACACGGGTCCGGACCTGCAATCCCTCGCGTAGGTCCCCGGCCTCGTCGCGGCTGACCAGCGGGCCGAGGGGGCCGCTGAAGTCGCCGTTCTTTCCCAGGGTCCATTGGGCGGTGAGCTTTTGGGCCCGCCGCGCGGTGAGGTCGTTGAAGGCGGAGTAGCCGAAGACGGCTTCCGCGGCGGTGGCCTCGTCCGCGGATTCGACCCGCCGGCCCACGTAGGCGGCGACTTCGCCTTCCCAGTCCAGCCCGGCCTCGCCCGCGGGCACCGGCGCGGGGACATTGCCGACCGAAAGGGACGCGGTCCACCGGCCGAACAGCGTGGGGTATTCGGGCACGGAGAAGGAACCCTCAGCGGCGTGGGCGCGGTAGTTCAATCCCACGCAGATCACGCGGGCGGTGGGCGGGACCAGCGGGACTTCGGTGGCGTCCGCCCGGTTCAGCGACGCGCCGCCGGCCGTCAGGGACAGGGACTTTTCCTGCCAGCCGGCGGCATCCGCCCAGAAATCCTGGACCGGAGCCAGCGGGTAGACCCGGCTGTCGGCCAGGGCCGCAACCCAGGCCGCGCCGTCGTGGGTGATGCCGATGTACTGCATGTGAAGGGCCTTTCAGGTTCCGCCCGGACGGGCGCGGTGAGGGAAGTGGTGATCGTGGAAAATTGGCACGGCAAAGCTGCCCTGGTCAGGCCGAGGCCTGCACTGGCTTCGCGGGGACGGGTCTGTCAGGGGAGGTGGGCCTGGCGGAGGAAGAAGTCGACGGTGGCATCCATGGCCTTCTCCGCGGCCGCCTGGCTGTGATCGGGCAGTACCCACATGTGGTCCGCGTCCTCGATCAGGAGCAGTTCGACGTCGGTACCGGCGGCTTCCAGCGCCGCCGCGAGGGACGTCGACTGGGCCGGCGGGACGAAGCGGTCGGCGGTCCCGTGGACCAGGAGGAAGGGCGGCGCCGCCGGGGTCACATGGCCCATGGGGCTGGCGGCAGCGGCCTTGCCGGGGGCCTCGGCCAGCACCGCTCCGATGAGCAGTTCTTCGCGTGAGGCGGGGTCGTCGGCACGGGCGACGGCGTTGGGCAGGCTTTGTTCGGCCATCGTGGCCAGGTCCGCGGGCGCGTACCAGGCTGCCACGGCAGCGACCGCGGCGTCGCCGGTGTCGCCAGGGGTGCCAGGGGTGAGCCCCACGAGGCTGGCGAGATGCCCGCCCGCGGAGTCGCCCCACGCGAAGATCCGGTCAGGATCCACGCGGAACTCCGCCGCATGGTTCCGAAGCCAATCCACGGCGGCCTTCGCGTCCTCCAGCTGCGCCGGGAACCGGGCGGCCGTACTGAGCCGGTAGTCCGCGGAGACCACTACGAAGCCTGCGTCCGTGAGCCGCCGGAACGGGCTGAAGCCGAAGCCGTCCAGGACCGGGCCGAGGGAGGATCGCTCCCCCGTCCGCCAGCCGCCGCCGTGGAAGTGCACGATGGCGGGGAACAGTTTCGGGGACGGCCCTTCGGCGGGGTGTTCTTCGGCGGCGGGGAGGTAGACGTCCAGCAGCAGGGGTTCGGCGCCCCCGGGGCAGGCGAACTCGATCCCTTCCAGGATCTGTTCTGCTGTCATCGTCGGCTCCATCTGCTGCTGGCCGGCCTCTCGAGGTGTTCCGGCGTCTGAATCAAGGGTGTCGGATACCGGGCCGTGCCGGCACCGGGCATTTCAATCATTGGAACGGCTTTGCCTCCACCAGGGCCCGGGCCAGGAAGGCGAGGCCGTCCTGCACGATCCTAAGCCCCGCGGAATGGTTGAGATAGCCGTGGACGGCACCGGCTTCGAGGCGGAAGTCGACGTCGGTTCCGGCACGCCGGAGTCCTGCCGCGAAAGCCTCTGCCGAGTGCCGCAGGTCGTCGTATTCGCATGCGATGATCGCCGCGGGGGGCAGGCCGGAGGGGTCCGCGTTGCCGGGCATGGCATAGGAGGACGCCATGGCGACAGGACCGCCGATGTAGTTCTCCACGAGGGCGCGGCAGTCATCGGCAGTGAAGCGCAGCAGCCGCGGAAGCCCCTCGAGCACGCCGGGTAAGGATCCCGGGACGGAACCGGGCCCGGAACCGGCGCCGGATCCGGATTCGGAACTGGAACCGGAACCGGCGCCGGATCCCGGACTGGAAGCGGTGCTGGAACCGGGGTTGGATCCGGTGCTGGGCGCTGGCAGGTCGGCGTGCAGGAACGGGTACGCGAGCAGCAGTTTGGCCGGCAGTGGCAGGCCGGCGTCCTTGAGGAAGAGCGCGGCCCCAACGGCGAGATTGCCGCCCGCGCTGGCGCCGCCCAGGCACACGCGGTCGGGGTCGGCGCCCAGCTCCGCGGCGTGCTCTACGGTCCAGAGCCAGGCGGCCAGGACGTCCTCGTGCGGGACGGGGAAGTGCACGCCGTCGCGGGCCAGCCGGTAGTCCACGGACACCACCACGCCGCCGCTGCGGGCGGCGACTTCCCGGGCCAGTTGGTCCGCTTCGCGCATCTCCGGCCCGCCGCCGGCAAATCCCCCGCCGTGCATCCACACGAGCGCGGGACCGTCATGGCCCGGGGCGCCGCCGTAGACCCTGACAGGGACGGTCCCGTTCGGACCGCGCGCCCCGGTTTCCCGGAAACGGACGGCTGGAGCCTGGTAGGGCACGGCACCGCCGCTGAAGGCCTCGAGCCGGTCCAGGCCGCCGGGCTGGCCCAGGAGGTCAGTGATCGAGCCCGCTCCGACCAGGTGGTGCAGGGCGCCGGCCAGGTCCGGGTCCAGGCTCATGGCCGGGACCCGGTCGCGGTCCGGGCCCAGGGCAGCGGCGCCCCCAAGTCGACACTGTCAACCGTGCCGGTAGCGGCCCCCGCAGCGGCCCCGGACGCGCCGGCGCGTCCGGACCGGGGCAGGGACAGTCCATGGCCAAAGCGGAAGACGGGGTCCTCGGTGTCGAACGGCATGTCTTCCCGGGAGGCTTCGAYGGCGGCCATGGACCGCGGGAGGTCGAACGGCAGACGGCCCTCCGGCACGGCACGCCCGGTGAGGATGTCCGCCAGGGCATCGGAGTCGGATCCGTAGTTGGCCAGCAGGGCCGCGGCGTGGTCGGCGATTTCGGGCAGGACGGCGGGCCGTTCCAGGTTGATGTCGATCACCGTGGGGACGGCCCGGCAGATGGCGGTGACGCGTTCGATCTCCTCCGGCGCGAAGGCCAGGTTGCCGCAGTGGAAGAAGGATTCGAAGCCCTCGCCGCGGACTTCGAACGGGGTCCCCAGCCGGAGGATGGCGAGGTCCGCGGCCTCCGGCGTCGGAACCGGGATGAAGCCCGGCCCCAGGTCCGCGGCCGTAATGCCTTCGAGGTAGACCCTGGCGCCGGCGGCGAGCGGCAGGACGGGGCCGCCGTCGACGTCCTTGTTGGCCAGGAGCGTGTAGGAGCGGCGCTGCATGGCCCGGCCCGCGGCGCGGAACTGCGGGGTCCCCACTGCGGAGTCGGAGGCGGCGGCGTCCACGAGGGGGTTCTCGAAGAGCCCGAGGAGGAACTTCTCCTCCAGCAGTTTGCGGACGGAGACGTCGAGCCGGTCTTCGCTGAGCTTGCCCGCCCGGACGGCGCCGGTCAGGAGGTCGACGCAGCTTTCGCCGCCGATCTGGTCCACGCCGGCGTCCAGCGCCTTGAGCAGCCGTTCCTGCGGTGTCAGGTGTTCCACGCCCCAGGCCCTGGCCGGGAACACCCTGCCAAAGATGTCGCCGTCGGTGAGGATGCCCCAGTCCGAGCAGACGATCCCGCCGAAGCCGAGTTCTTCGCGCAGGAGTTCCGTGAGGATGCGCTTGTTGAAGGCGAAGCCCACTTCCTCGTATTCCGTGCCGACCGGCATGCCGTAGTACGGCATGATCTGCCGTGTGCCGGCGGCGACGGCGGACCGGAAGGGCAGCAGGTGATAGTCGAAGTTGCCGCCGGGATAGACCTGTTCGCGGCCGTAGCTGAAGTGCGGGTCCTCGCCGTCGAGCTGGGGGCCGCCGCCGGGGAAATGCTTGGTCATGGTGGACACGGACGCTGTCCCGAACGCGTCGCCCTGGAAGCCGCGGACGTAGGCGCCCACCAGCTCCGCCGCGAGCTCGGCGCTCTCACCGAACGTGGCCGCGCCGCGGGACCAGCGCGGTTCGGTGAAGACGTCCACCTGCGGGTGCAGGGCGGCCCGGATGCCGACGGCGAGGTACTCCTGCCGGGCGATATCGGCGAACTCTTCCACGGCGTCGGGGTCTCCGACGGCGGCGAAGCCGAGCGCCTCGGGCCACTGCGAGAACGGCCCGGCCAGGGCCCCGGTGCCGGGGTTGTCGGTGTAGGCGTGGCGCGGGTCCGTGGAGAGCGTGACCGGGATGCCCCAGCCGGTGTCCAGGGCGAGACGTTGGATGCTGTTGTGCCATTCGGCGAGTTCCCTGGCCTGGGTTGCGGCGCCGATGATGTTGAAGTGGTTCATCCGGCGCCCGCCGATCAACTCCACGGCCGGGCCGGTGCCGAGCGCGAACGGCAGCGCGCCGTGGAACATCAGGCCCGCCTTGTCCTCGAGCGAGAGCCGGGAGAGCAGGTCCTGGACGCGTTGCCCGACCGGCAAAGTGGCGTCCTGGTAAGGGTACCGGGCGGTGGCGGGGGTCATGGCTGGCTCAATTCGTTGGAGAGGAAGGTGATGGCTGTATCCAGGATGCTGTCGATCCGGTCTTCTGCGCCGAAGAAGCAGTGGTCGGCGCCCTCGATGACGACGACGTCGTTGCGGACGCCGGCGGCGCTGAGGGCCTGCGCGAGGAGCTCGCTCTGGGACAGGGGCACGAGGGCGTCGCTGTCGCCGTGGATCAGCAGGAACGGCGGCGCCCCGGCGCTGACGTGGCCGAGCGGACTCGCGGCCGCCAGCCGGTCCGGGTCGCTGGAGCCGCCAACGAGCATGGGTCCCGGTTCCATGCTCATGCCTGCCGGAACGGCGGCCACCATGGGTCCGGTGAGGAGGCCGGCCGGGAGCTGCATCGGGGGCATGAGGGGCAGCGAGGACACGCCGTAGAAGTCCACGACGGCGCTGACGGCGCTGGAGTGTCCCTGCGCCCCGAGTCCGCCCTCGAGGTCTTCGCGGCTGCCGGTCAGACCCAGCAGCGCGGCCAGGTGGCCGCCGGCCGATTCGCCCCAGGCGCCAAAGCGTTCCGGATCGATCCGCAGCTCCTGTGCGTGCGCGCGGAGGTAGCGGACCGCCGCTTTCAGGTCATGCAGCTGGGCCGGGAAGGCGGCTTCGAGGGCCAGCCGGTAGTCGACGGTGGCGCAGGCGATCCCCGCCGCGTTGAGCCGGGAAAAGACGGAGTCCGCGGGGAACGTGGGCGGCAGCTCACGGCGATCCCCCAGCTGGAAGGCGCCGCCGTGGACCCACAGCACCAGCGGAACCGGCCGCGGCACCGGACCCCCGGCCGTCCGCGGAAGCCAGATGTCCATGCTCAGCGGCCGGAACCCGACGGTCCGGGCGTAGCTGACTTCGCGGTGTACCGCGGAGACCTCGGATACCTGCACGGCCGTGCCCGGGCCGTCGAAGGCAGGGAACGCCGGTAACGCTGGACCAGAAGGCGGGCCGTCCTTCCCTGCGGCGGCGTCGGGGCTTGCCTCGGTGTCAGTCGTTGGGGATTCGATTAAGGTCATGGTGCGCTCCTGGTGAGGTGGGGCAGGGATGCCGGGACGGCCGGGCCGTACGGGACGGAGAAGGTGTGCGTTCCGGGCCCGACGACGGCTCCCGCCCGGCCGGGCAGGCGGACTTCGGCGCTGGTGCCGGCCGGGACGACGGCGTTCAGGGTCAGCCCGCCGTCGTCGATCCGCCAGCTGGCCGAAACCAGGCCCTGGGGGCCGCGGTGGGATGTGCTGGCGGATGAGAGGCCGGCGCCCGGGCGCGGTTCGATGATGATTTGTTCGTAGGCCGCGCTCCCCGGCGCCTGCCGGAGTCCGGCGGTGTAGCGGTGCAGGAAGGACACCACGGCGCCCTTGCTGTAGTGGTTCAGGGACTGCTGCGCTGTGCCGTCCGGGCCGATGCCGTTCCAGGCTTCCCACATGGTGGTCGCGCCGCGGTCCACCATCACCAGCCAGGACGGTTCGGTGTCCTGCATGAGCAGCTCATAGGCCAGGTCAAGGTGGCCGTTGTCGGCAAGGACCGGCAACAGGTCTGCGGTGGCGAGGAACCCGGTGCCCAGGTGGGTGCCGGCGTCCCGGATGAGGCCGGCCAGTTGCGCCGCGACCGCCGCCCGGTGCTCGTCGGCGACAAGGCCGAAGGCGAGTGCCCGGACACAGTTTGCCTGGCTGGGGTCGAACAGTTGCCCGGTGTCATTGACGTATTCGCGGGCCCAGGCGTCGCGGACATTGGCGGACAACTCTGCCAGGGCGGCGGCCTCCGTGTCCTTGCCCAGGACGGCGGCGATCCCGGCCATGATGGCGGCGGAGTGCCGGTAGTAGGCGGTGGCCACGATGCCGTGGTCGGCGGACCTGGCCGCGAACAGGTCCGGTTCCGGCCCGTCGGGTTCGAGCCATTCAGCCCAGTGGAAGCCGGTGTCCCAGAGGAACTGCTCGTGTGGTTCCGGCGTAGGTCGGGTGACGGCCCGGGCCGGGTGCCGGGCGCCTCCGGCCGCGCTGCTGATGAACCCGAGCCAGCGGTTCATGGCCTCCCAGTTCTGTTCCAGGATGGCCGTGTCACCCGTGGCCCGGTAGATCTCCCACGGCACCAGGACGATCGCGTCTCCCCAGCCGGCCGAGCCGTTGACAAAGGCCATGTGATCGGCCGCGGTGGCGTCCGGGCCCGCCGACGGCGAAATGTTAACGATCACTCCGTTGTCCCACTGATCAGCCCGGACATCATTGAGCCACTTTCGGGAGAAGCCGGCAACGTCGAAGAGGTAGGCCGCGGTGGGCACGAACACCTGCCAGTCGCCGGTCCAGCCGGCTTTCTCCCGCTGCGGGCAGTCCGTGGGGACCTCGCAGGCGTTGCCGCGGAAGCTCCACTCGACGATCCCGTGCAGCGTGTTGAGCCGGTCATCGCTGCAGCTGAACGTGCCCACGCGTTCGAGGTCGGTCTGCACCATCCGGCCCACGAGATCCCCCGGTTCCAGCGGGTCCGCCAGCCCGCGGACCGAAACGTACCGGAAGCCGTGCGTCGTGTGGCGCGGCTCGAAAATTTCGCCGGGCGCGCCGGAGGACACCACGGAGTCGATCTGCCCGGCGGACAGGAACTGGCCCGGGTTGCGGAAATCGTGCGGCCGCAGGTGCTCCTGCGTGACCTCGCCCGCGTCGTCCAGGGCTTCGCCGTACACCAGCGTCACGGCGTGGCCCGGGGCGCCGAGCCGGGTCAGGCGCACCCAGCCGTTGATGTTCTGGCCCAGGTCCACCACCTGGTGGCCGCTGGCCAGCCGGGTGATGGACACCGGGGCGATGTCCTCCACGGCGCGGGTGGGCGGTGCGACGGGACCCGTCAGTGTTTCGAAGCTGCCGTCACGGAGCACAGCGTGCCCGCGACGGCTTCCGGAGCGAACGCCTGCGGCACGGAAGTCGACACGCTGCCCGGCCATGAGGTCCGCGCTGACAATTTCGGACGGCTCCACCAGCCAGGTGTCATCGGTCCCGACCACCGTCCGACCCGCCGCGGATGCCAGCTCGATCTGTACCAGCAGCGCCGTCGTGGTTCCGTACATGTCGGCGTCGCGCGTGTACCCGAACGTGCCGCGGTACCAGCCGTCGGTGAGGACGCCCGTGACGGTGTTGCTGCCGGTCTGCAGCAGCGTTCCGACGTCGAACGTCTGGACTTGCAGGGTGCTGTGGTAGCTCGTGGAGCCCGGGGTGAGCTCCTGGTCGCCTACCCGGTGGCCGTTGATGAAGAGCTCGTAGATCCCGTGGGCGGTGGCGTACGCCCGGGCCGAGTCCGGGACCGCGTCCAGCTCGAACGTGGTGGACAGTGCGTAGCCCGGGCGCTCGCCGGCCGCGGGGATGGCGGCCTCGCGCGGGCCGATCCACTGTGCGGCCCAGTCGGCGGGGTGCAGCAGGCCCAGTTCGACCGGCATCGGGTCCGCCCACCTTGAGGCTGACTCGCTGCCGTCCGCGGCAAGGTCCCAGGTCCGCACCGTCCATTCAAAGTGGTCCCGGGAGCCCAGCGCCGGGCCGCCGTAGGGCACCAGGCGGTGGGTTCCCGATTCCACCCGGCCGGTGTCCCAGCCGTTGCTGGCGGTGATCTGGTAGGCGCTCTGCCGCACCGTCCCCTCCGGCGGGGTCCAGCTGAGCCGGGGACGGGTGGTGGTGATGCCGAAGGCCTCGCTGAGGTGCTCAACGCGCAGGTGTGTGGGCTGGTTCACGGCTGCCTACCTCGTCCCGTCGAGGGCGGGGACTGACGCCGCCGGCCTGACGGAGGCCGCGAGGGGTCCGGCGAGCGCGTCGCGCGCGTCGCCGGCGTGCCCGGCGGGCGCGATCCTGAAGGTTGTCTCCTCCCCACACCAGCCGCGCCCGGCGTCCCAGTGCTGGAAAGACCGCCCGGGCAGTGTGACCCGGATGTCGCGGCGTTCCCCGGCGGGGATGAGGGCCGTCGCGAAGCCTGTCAGCCAGAACCCGGGCCGGTCCACGTCCGTTTCCGGGGCGTCGGCGTAGATCTGCGCCAGGTATTTTCCGGCCCGGGCACCGGTGTTGCGGACCGTCAGGACGGTGTGCACGTCCTCCCCGGGTGCCGCTTCCTCCAGCTGCGCGAACCCCTCCACGGCGAAGGTGGTGTAGCCCAGTCCGTGGCCGAGCCAATACGCCGGAGCGGCAGCCTGCGTGGATTGCGCGGCTTGTCTTGCCCAGCCGCGGTAGCCGACATCCAGCCGTTCTGTGTACTCGAGCTGGCCGTTCCGGGGGTGCGTGTCGCGGACGGGAGCATCGGCCAGGGCGGCCGGCCAGGTGGTTGGCAGGTGGCCGCCGGGCTCGGCGTCGCCGAACAGCACATCGGCCAGGGCGTTTCCGAATTCCATGCCCGGGAACCAGACCAGGAGCACCGCCGCGGCGTCGTTCCGCCAGGGCATCTCCACCGGGGCGCCGGCGTTGACCACCACCACGGTGCGTGGGTTCGCTTCGATGACGGCGCGGACGAGGTCGTCCTGCCGGCCCGGCAGCGCCAGGGAGGTTCGGTCAAAGCCTTCGCTTTCGACGGCACCGGAGGTCCCGACCATCACGACGGCGACGTCGGCGACGTCGGCGGCGCCGGCCGCGGCAGCCGCCTTGGCGATCTCGCGGTCCGCCGATTCCCGGGGTTCGTCGATGGCCAGCCCTATGCGGAACAGAGTGGCCTCCGGATGCCAGGTGTAGCGCAAGGTCAGTCGCACCGGGGTACCGGCGGTCAGGACGACGCCGGCTGATTCGTCCGGCGCGCCGATCAGCACGGCTCCAACGTCGGCGTAGCGGTCCCGCGAGTCGGCGGCCGCCACGGCGTCGCCGTCGACCTCCAGGCTGGCGCGGCCGATGCCCTTGAATCCCAGCTTCCAGGTGCCGGAGACGTCCGGCGTGAAGATCGTTTCGATGTCGACGGCGGTGGCGCCGGCGGGGATGGCGCCCGCGCCCCGGGTGAGCGTGGTCCGGGGACCGTATTCCTCCGCAACTGTGCCGGCGGGCCCCCGCCAGGTCAGCCGGACGCTTCCCTCCCCCTGGCCCGGGGCGTGGCATTCCGCGTTCCGGGGTTCGCGAAGGCCCCCGGAGAGCCAGGCACCCTGGACGGTCGTGAGCCGGACGCCGTCGCCGGCCCGCGCGCGCAGCCCCGCGGCGGGCGCCACCGTGTAGGCCGGGAACACCGAGGCGCTGCCGCCGCCCTGGGTCCGGGGATCCAGCGCCGCCGGTCCCACCACGGCGATGGAGGTGAGGTCCCCGGGCGAGAGGGGAAGGACGCCGGCCGGATTTTCCAGCAGCACGAATCCTGCCGCCGCGGCCTCCCGGGCCACGGCGGCGCCGGCTTCGGGTGCCGCGGGTTCGTTCCGGCGGCCCTCCTCGACCCGGCGGCCCAGGGTGACGAGCCGGCGCACTTTCTCGTCAATCACGGCCTCGGGGACCAGACCGGCGGAGATGGCTTCGACGAGCCCGTCGCCCCACAGCTTCTCCGGTCCCGGCATGGCGAGGTCCGTGGCCGAAAGGGCGGAGTCCACGGTGGAGTACACCGCGTGCCAGTCCGAGACCACGGCGCCTTCGAATCCCCATTCGGTCTTGAGCGGGTTCTCCGTGAGGGGATTTTCGGTCATGGCCTTGCCGTTCACGCCGTTGTAGGCCGCCATGATCATCCAGGGCCGGGCCTGCCTGACGACGCGTTCAAACGGTGCGAGGTACACCTCATGCAAAGTCCGTTCGTCGAGCACGTTGTTGACGGTGGTCCGCTCGGTCTCGGCCTCGTTGGCGACGAAGTGCTTGGGGCAGGCGCCGATGCCCTGGCCCTGGATGCCGTCCACGTACGCGGCCGCCAGTTCACCGGTGAGGAGCGGGTCCTCGGACAGGCACTCGAAGTTCCGGCCCGCCAGCGGTGAACGGTGCAGGTTCATGGTGGGGCCGAGCACCACGTCCACCTGCTGACGGCGCGCCTCGGCCGCCAGCAGCTTCCCCACCCGCGCCATCAGCCGCCGGTCCCAAGAAGAGGCCAGGCACGTGGCGGACGGCAGGTTCACCGAGCCGGCTGCCTCGGTGTCGCGGTGGCCGCGGACGCCGACGGGCCCGTCGGAAACCGTGATCTTCGGCAGTCCCAGGCGCGGCTCGGCCTGGGTGTGCCACAGGCCGGAGCCGCTCAGGAGCCGGACTTTCTCTGCCACCGGCAGGGTGCGGATCGTTTCTTCGACGTCGGCGTCAAAGCTCGTGGAGGTCATTCGTTGGTGCTCCTGATCGTTGGTTTCGTCAGCTATCAGCATGGGTTTGCGGCGGCGCGCCCGGACAGCGCAGTTTCATTGGTTGACACGGCGCTGGGTGGAATTTAGGAGGCGACGGCCGCTGAGGTGGCGGCGGCGGTCAGGCGGTGCGTGCCCGCCCCCACGCTTCGGCCGTCCTGCCCCGGCAGCCTGATCTCCGCCTCCACGCCGTCGGGGATTTTTGCTTCGACTTCCAGCACCCCGTCGCCGGTGGTCCGCCACTCGACGGCGATGGTGCCGTGCGGGCTGCGCAGGCTGGTCTTGGCCCAATCGATGCCCTCGCCGGGCAGGGGCGCGATCAGCACCCTGGAGTAGCCCGGGGCGAGCGGCCGGATTCCACCGACGTACTTGTGCAACCAATCAGCAATGGCGCCGAGCGCGTAGTGGTTGAAACTGGTCATTTCGCCGGGGTTGATGGTGCCGTCCGGGAGCATGGAGTCCCACCGTTCCCAGACGGTGGTGGCCCCCATGGTCACCGGGTACAGCCATGAGGGGCATTCCTGTTCGAGCAGGAGCCTGTACGCCGCGTCAGTGTGACCGGTATCGGCCAGGGCGCCGGTGATGAAGGGGGTCCCGGCGAACCCGGTGGAGACGCGGTAGTTGTTGTTCCGTACCAGTTCGGCGAGGCGGTTGCCGGCAAACTCCCGCTGCCGGCCGGTCTGCAGGATGTCGAAGGCGATGGCCAGCGCGTAGACCGTGGTGCAGTCGCTGTGCACGGTTCCGTCGGCGGCCACGTAGTGGGTGTTGAAGGCCGCTTTGACCCGTTCGGCGAGGCGGCCGAACGCGTCGGCGTCGGCGTCGTGTCCCAGGAGCGCAGCCGTCCGCGCGGTGATGGACGCCGTGCGGTACAGGCACGCTGTGGCGACGACGCCGGTGTCCGCCTTGGCCGCCCACGGCTGGTCCGGCGCGGCGTCCGGGTCCAGCCAGTCGCCGAACTGGAAGCCTTCATCCCAGAGCCCGGCGGGCGAGAGCAGTCCCTCTACCCGGCGGGTGTGGGAGGCCATCGAGTCGTACTGGTCCTTCAAGACGGTGTCGTCGCCGTAGGCCTCCCACAGCGCCCACGGAACCCACACGGATGCCTCGCTCCAGATGGCAGAGGATTCCGGTGCCGGGAATTCCGGCGGCTGGGGGCAGTACTTCAGTGCGTCCGGCACGGTGATGGGAACGAGTCCGCCGGCAGCCTTTTGTTCCGCGGCGAGGTCGAGGAGCCAGTCCTGCAGGAAGCCCTTGACGTCGTAGAGGAAGGCGGCCGTGGGGGCGAAAACGGCGATGTCCCCGGTCCAGCCGAGCCGCTCATCGCGCTGCGGGCAGTCGGTGGGGAGGTCCAGGAAATTGCCCTTGAGGCCCCAGACGATGTTGCGGTGCAGCTGGTTCACCAGCGGGTTGGAGCACTCGAAGCTGCCGGTGCGTTCAAGCCGGGAGTGCACCGCCACGGCTTCGAGGGATTCCGCCGTCAGCTCGCCGGGCCAGCCGGATACTTCCGCGTAGCGGAACCCGTGGAAGGTCTTGCTGGGTTCGAAGAAGTCCTTGGCGCCGGAGAGGATGAACGTGTCGGTGGCGGCGGCCGAGCGCAGCGGCCGGGTGCCCAGCTCACCGTCCTCGAGGACTTCGGCGTGGCGCACGGTGATGGTGGCGCCGGCGTCGCCCTGGACGGTGAAGCGCAGCCAGCCGACCAGGTTCTGGCCAAAATCCACCAGCGTCTTGCCGGCCGGTGAGGTGAAGACCTCCACCGGTTTGATGACCTCGTTGCGCACCACCGGCGGCCCGACGGGATCCGCCAGCCGGCCGGCGTCGAACTCCAGGGCATGGACCCCAGTCCAGGCGCCGGCCCCCACAGCGGCAGCGTAGGCCTCCGGACCGGCTGCGTCCGCGGCGAAGCCCGGCCGGGCCCAGCCTGCCGGTTCCCGCCGCGCGTCGATGCGCTGTCCGTCGTAAAGATCGTTGGCCGTGGTGCCCGAGGGCCCGGACTGCCAGGACGTGTCCGAGGCGACCGACTGGACGTGGCCGTCGGCGAATTCGATGTCCAGCTGCCCGAAGAACCCGAGCTCATCGCCGTACAGGCCCGACTTGCCGTGCCAGGCCAGGCGTCCGCGGTACCAGCCGTTGCCGAGCGCGACGCCGATCACCGTGGCCGGGCCCACGAGCGCGGTCACATCGTAACTGCGGTAGCGCAGGCGCCATTCGTACGAGCTCCAGCCCGGACTCAGCACGTCCTCACCAACGGGGACGCCGTTGATCTGCGCCTCGTAGATCCCGAACGCCGTGGCCCGCAGGAGCGCGCGCTTCACGGGTCCGTGGCCTTCGTCCAGCCGGAATTCCTTGCGCAGAAGCGGGGCGCCGTCGAAGTCTCGATCCGGCGCGATCATCGTGGCGGACCAGGGTGCGGGGGTCATGTGGTGTCGTCCATTCTTGTGGGGAGTTGCCATGCTGTGGGATTTGCTCGGTACCGCTGGTGCCGCGGGATCAGGCTCGGGACCGGTGCCGCTCAGGCGTAGTGGCAGGCGACGTCGGACGCGCCCACCTTCCGCAGGGCCGGCCGTTCGGTCCGGCACAAGTCCGTGGCCAGCGGGCAGCGCTGGCTGAAGGGGCAGCCGCCGGAAGCGGCAGCGGCGGCCGCCGCGGTCCGCACGCCCAGCGCTTCGCGTTTTTGCCGCCGCTCGGCCTGCTCCGCCGGGCGGGGCACGGGCGAGGCCGCCACGAGCGCCTGGGTGAAGGGGTGTTGGGGCGACTCCGTGACGGCTGCCGCCGGGCCGCTTTCCATGACCTGGCCGCGGTAGAGCACCACGACGCGCTGGGCGAGGAACTGGACCACGGAGATATCGTGGGCGATGAACAAATAGCTCAGCCCCCGCTCGTCCCGGAGGTCGGCCAGGAGGTTCAGGACCTGGGCCCGCGTTGAGAGGTCAAGGGCGCTGACCGCTTCGTCGCACACCACGAGTTTCGGCTCGCAGATCAGTGCCCGGGCGACGGCGATCCGCTGCCGCTGGCCGCCGGAAAACTGGCCGGGAAAGCGGTCCACGGCCTCGCGCGGGAGTCCCACCCTGGCCAGCATGTCCTCGGCGCGCTGCCGGGCCTCCCGGGCGGCCACGCCACGGATCCGCAGCGGTTCGGCCAGTGAGGCACCGATGCTCTGCCGGGGGTTGAGTGATGAGTTCGGGTCCTGGAACACGGCCCGGAGTTCGCCGCCCAGTTCACGCCGCCGTGCGGGGCTGGCATGGGTGATGTCCGTGCCGTTGTAGCTGACCGAACCCCCGCTGCTCTTTTCCAGGCCGAGGATGGCTTTGCCGATCGTGGACTTTCCGGAGCCGGACTCCCCCACCAGGCCCACGGTCTCCCCGTGCCGGATGCTGAAGCTCACGCCGTCCACCGCGGCCGGTCTGGCGGCGGCCTTCCGGCCCCGGCCGTAACGGACCACGAGGTCCACCACGTCCAGGAGCGGCTGCTCGGGAGCCTGCGCTGTTCCGCCCTGGCCTACCGCTGTTTCGATGCTCATGTCCTGTCCTTCTCAACTGTGCTGTCCATCTCAAGAATGTCGAGGACACGGTGGGCGGGTACTTCGGTGGCCACCCAGGCCAGGCCTTCCACGGCCAGTTCGTCGGCCTTGACGCAGCGCACCACGCCGTCGTCCGAGCCCGAGGGAACCAGCGGGACCGGCGCCACGCAGGCCGAGCCTGCGAACTGGCAACGCGCCATGAACCGGCACCCGCCCGGCCAGTCCTTGGGCTGCGGCACCTGGCCGTTGATGGTGGCGAGCCGCTCAGGCATGTCCTCGGCGGTGTTGGCGTGCGGGTCGGCGGCCAGCAACGCCAGGGTGTACGGGTGGCGGGGTTTGTCCAGGATGTTGGCGGTCCGGCCGCTTTCCACCACCTGGCCGGCGTACATCACGGCCACGGTGTCGCAGATGTCGGCCACTACGCCGAGGTCGTGTGTCACCATCACCACGGACATGCCGGTGTCCTTGACCAGTGCCCGCAGCAGCGAGAGGATCTCGGCCTGCACTGTCACGTCCAGCGCCGTGGTGGGTTCGTCGGCGACCAGCAGCCGGGGACGGCCGGCCAGGGCCAGGGCGATGGCCACGCGCTGGGCCATGCCGCCGGAGATCTGGTGCGGGTAGGTGGTGAGGATGCGCGCGGCGTCCACGATGCCCACCTTTTCGAGCAGGCTCAGGGCTTCGGTGCGTGCTTCGGCTTTGCCCATGCCCCGCAGGCGCCGGATGGCGGAGAGCAGCTGGTAGCCGACCGTGAACATGGGGTCGAGGGCACGCATGGGTTCCTGGGAGATCAGCGCGATCTCCCGTCCCCTGACGCCGGCCAGCTCATTTTCCGTGGCGGCCGCGAGGTTCCGGCCGTTCCACAGGATCTGGCCTCCGGTGACGGATACGCCCGAGGGCAACAGGCCCAGCAGGGACAACGCCGTCATGGTTTTGCCGCAACCGGATTCGCCCACCAGCCCGAGCACGGTGCCCTGTTCGACGTCGAAGGAGACCTCCGTGACCAGGGGCGTGCCGGCGTCGACGCCCACCGAGAGCCCGCGGACACTCAGCCGGCCGGCCGCGTCCGGCGCGGCGGCATCGGTGGACGGCGCGGGGGCATCGGTGGACGGCGCAGCCGCGGACGCAGCGGCCCGGCGTCGGCGGTCAGCGGCGGAGGGCAGGTGGGAGGCGGCCGCGTTCGGGCTTTTCCCCAGGGCATTGCCGATGGCATTGGCCGCGAGGACCGTCAGCGCGAGGACCGCACCGGTGGGGACCATCAGCCAGGGGGCGTCGTAGACGTGCTGGGATGCGCCCTGGATCATGCCGCCCCAGCTGGGCTGCGGGATGGGCGGCCCAAATCCGATGAACGCCAGACCGGCCTGGATCAGCATGCCCACCGCGAAGATGAGGGCGGACTGCACCACGATCGTGGTGTTCAACCCGGGCAGCACGTGCCGCAGGCTGATGCCGAGCGTGCTCACGCCGTCCACCTTGGCGGCGTCGACATAGAGCTGTGACTGCAGCGCGGTGGCCTGGCCCAGCATCACGCGGTAGATGCCGGCCGAGATGAGGACGCCCAGAATCGCCATGACGACGGGAATGTTCGTGCCCACGGCACCGATGACCGCCAGGATGATCACCGTACCGGGCAAGGACATCATGACCTCGGTGACGCGGCTGATCGGCCCTTCGGTCCGTTGTTCAGCGGCGGCGACCATCGCCAGGACGGTGCCGAGCCCGACGCCGACAATCACCGTGATGAGCGATGTCCCCAGGGTGCCGGCGGCCGCGGCGAAGATGCGGCTGAGCAGGTCCCGCCCCAGTTCGTCGGTGCCCAGCCAGTGGGCGGCAGTGGGGCCGGACAGGATGGCGGCGAAGTCCTGGTCCTCGGTCTTGTACGGCAGCCACCACGGCGCCGTGAGGGAGGCAACCACCAGGACCGCCAGCCAGAGGACTCCGGCCACGGCACCGGGCGCCGCGAACAGGCGGTGGGCAGGCCTCCGGCCGACGCCAGTTTTGGGACCGGGGCCGGGACCGGGCCGGCCCGTGGCGGTGTTCGCGGGTGGGGCTCCGCCTGTGCCTGTATCTTCCGCATTCGCGGTGGCGGGGACGGGCGCGGGGGCAACGGAGGGGATCATGAGGCACGCAACTTCGGGTCGAGAAACTTGGTGGCGAGCTCCAGCACGAGGTTCACGGCCACCACCACAACGGTGGCGACCACCACGACGCCCTGCACGGACGGGGCGTCGTGGGTGCTGACGGAGGTCTGGACGGCCTGGCCAAGGCCCGGCATGGCGAAGAGCTGCTCCGCGATCACCGAACCGCCGAACAGCCCGATGAACTGCAGGGCGATCCCGGCCACGATCGGCAGGCTGGCATAGCGCAGGGCGTGGACGTACAGGATCTTCCAGGTGGGGGTGGCCGTTGCGCGCAGGGTCCGGATATGTTCCTGCTGCAGCGCCTCCAGCATGGATGCCCGGGTCTGGCGGGCGATGAACGCCGCACCGCCGACGGCGAGGGTGATCACCGGCAGGGCCAGGGACAGGGCCCAGTCCTGGGGTGAGACCTCGAAGGGGACGTAGCCGGTGGCCGGAAAGACCGAGGACTGGACGGCGAAGAGGTACACAAAGATGATGCCGATCCAGAAGGCCGGCAGCGCCACGGCGAGGCCGCAGACGGCTCCGACGATCCGGTCGACCACGCCGCCGCGGACGGCTGCCGTGACGCCAAGACCGATGCCGAGTACGGCGCTCAGGACCGTGGCCCCGGCCGCGAGGGCCGCCGTCACCGGCAGCCTGCTGGCCAGGTCGGCGCTCACGGACCGGCCGTCGATCAGGGACACCCCGAAGTCTCCCTGCGCGGCGCTGCCGAGCCAGCGGAAGAACTGGACGGGGAGCGGATCGGACCAGCCGAGCCGGCTGTTGACCTCGTCAATGGCTTGCTGGGTGGCGCCGGCGCCGAGGGACACGGCGCCGGGGCTGCCCGGCATTGCGTGCACCAAGAGGAACGCCAGCACCGCGACCACCAGTACGGTGGCCAGCGCCATGAGCAGGCGCTTTGCGACGTAAATCGCCATGATGACCTCCATTGGTCAGGTCCTGCCGGACGGCCTTCGCCTTAGGGGTGAAGGCCGCCCGGCAGGGTGGGGGTCAGTTGGCCGGGGCGTAGGACGAGAGCAGCGGGTACACGTTGCTGCCGGCGAACTCCACCGGCTTGACCTTCTTGGTGTTGTAGCCCTGGTTGGTGAGGGATTCGAAGAGCGGGATCATCCAGCCGGATTCGACGAGCCGGGTGTTGAGCTTGGTCAGCGCGGCTTTCCGGGCGGCATCGTCCTTGGCGGCGGCGACCTCGCCGGTGGCGGCGCTGAGCTGGTCGTCCGTGGCCTTCTGGACGTTGGTGAAGCCGTTGAGGATCGCGCCGTACATCAGGCCCACCGGGTTGTCCCAGCCCAGCGGCGCGTAGCCCAGCGGGGTGGTGGCGACGGCGGCGAACGCCTCATCTGTCGACGTCGCCATCTTGACCTGCATGGTGATGCCGACGGCGGCCAGGTCCTTCTGGACCGCCTGGAGGTCGGTCTGGGTGGTGGCGCTCGCGACGATGGTGAATTCAAAGCCGTTGGCGTAGCCGGCTTCCGCCAGCAGGCTCTTGGCCTTCGCGGGGTCGTAGGCGAACTGTGAGTTCAGTGTCTCCGTGAAGCCGGCCGAATCCTTGGGCAGGGCGTTCCACGCCGGGATGTCACCCTTGTGCAGGGCATCGACCAGGGCCTGCCGGTTGATGGCGTACTGGAACGCCTGGCGGACCTTTTCGCTGGCGAAGGCCGGCGACGTCTTGCCCGTCTTGTCGAAGGCGACCATGGTCTGGACCGTGCCGCCGATCTGGGAGACGCCGACACCCTTGGCCTTGACGAAGTCAACGGTCGGTGAGGTCAGCTGGGCGACGTCCACCTGGCCGGAAACGAGGGCGTTGGCCCGGGCCTGCGGATCCTGGATGACGCTGAAGACGATCTTGTTGTAGGGGTATTTCGCGGCGTCGGTGCTCTTGTCGTTCTTCTGCAGGACGTACTTGTTGCCCTTGACCGTGGTTCCGGAGTCCAGCGTGTACGGACCGGAGCCGTCCGGCTTGGCGGCCAGGCTTGCCGTGTCCGCGGCCCCCGCCTTGCCAACGATCATGCCGAGGGTGGAGGTCAGGTTCTTCTCGAAGCCCGGCTGCGCCTTGGCGAACTTCAGCGACACCTGGGTGGGGCTGATGACGTCCACGGATGTCAGTTCCTGGGCGCCGCCCTTGGCGATGGCTGAGTACGCCGAAAGGGCGGGATCCGTGCGGCGGTCAAAGTTGGCCTTCACCAGTGCCGCGTCCAGCGTGGACCCGTCCGTGAACGTCACGCCCTGCTTGAGCGTCAGGGTCAGCACCGTGTTATCGGCGTTGTAGCTGAAACCGGTGGCCAGGCCCGGCCCCACGGAGCCGTCCGCCTTCAGGGTCATGAGGTTCTCGTAGAGGCCTTCGAAGAACTGACGCTGCGCGTCGGAGACCCGCAGCGGGTCGAATCCGAAGGACGCGCTGTCACTCTCGACGCCGATTGTCAGGGTGGTCTTATCCACGGTGGATGCCGCCTGGCCGGAGCCGCCGCAGGCGGTCACGGAGCTGAGCATCAGGACGCCGGCCAGAACGGCCGCGCTCCGTCGGGCGGTGGGGTTCAGAAGTTTCATGTAGTGCGCCTTCGCATTCGTTCCAAAACAACGGGGGTTTTCGGCATCTGGTGGTGGTCGGGACTGGAGCGGACCGGCCGGACGGTGGCCGTCCGGCGCCGGTGCGTTCCGGGCCCTTCCGCCAGATGCGGTCGGGTGGACCGGCTCCATCAAGAGTCGTAGGCGGACGCAATGACGTCACACGAGAATTTCATTGGTTGGAACACTATTGTGGTGAACGTCACTGGCGACGAAGAAGGAACGATGACGAATGACAGCACCCGCGGATACGCATTCCCCCGCTGAAAACCCGCCCGCCGCGCGCGGCAAGCGGCCCAAGCAGGGCGAACCGGTGATCGACCGGGCCCTGAGCCTCCTCGCTGTCTTCACGGACCGCCGCCGGGCGCTGACCCTGTCAGAGATGGCCCGTTATGCGCAGATGCCCGCCCCGACGGCGTTGCGCCTCATTGCCCGGCTGGTCGCCTGGGGCGCTCTGGAACGGCTCGACGACGGTCGCTACGTTGTGGGCGTCCGGCTGTGGGAGATAGCGTCCCTCTCCCCAAGGGGCCACGGGATCCGCGAAATCGCGTTGCCCTACCTTGAGGACCTCTTCGAGGTGACGCGCCATCACGTGTTGCTGGCCGTGCGGGATAGGGACCAGGCCGTCCTGATCGAACGGCTTTCCTCCAAGCAGGCCACGGAAGTCGCCTACCGGGTGGGTGGCCGGCTCCCCCTGCGCTCCACGGCCGTCGGCCTGGTCCTGATGGCCGGCGCGGACGCGGCATTCCAGGAAAAGATCCTCAAGGAACCCGCGGAAACGGAACCGGGCGTGGCTCCCATGCCGGAAGGCCAGCTGCGGCGCACCCTGTCCGACGTCCACCGGACGGGGATTGCCATGATCCGCCGGTCCGCGCCGTCGCTGACTGTTTCCGTGGCGGCGCCCGTCTTTGATGCCCAGGGCACGGTGGTGGCCGCACTGTCGATCGTTGTACCGGACGGGACCACCCCGCCCAATGTCCTGGCTCCGGCGGTGATGGCCACCGCGAGGGCAGTCTCACGAAACCTTGGCTACCGGACTGCCCTGGCCGAGGACGTCCGGACCCTGTCGGACGGCTGACCGCGGAGCTGCCCACCGCCGGCCCTTCCAACCAGTGGAAAGGCCGGCGCGGCGTCGGGATGAAGGGTCATAATGTTGAACCTGCGGGGCGCCCGGCTCCCCGGACCCCCGCCTGCTTCCGCGAGCCCTTGACACGCCCGGTGGCGGCGTCTAGGACTGGCCTTGTCCAGTCCAATCCACCAGCCTAGGAGTTGTTATGGCCACCACGCCCTACGGAATCGTGCACTTCTTCCCGGGAGGCACCAAGGAACAATACGAGGCGTCGCTTGCAGCCGTCCATCCAGGCGCGGGGCTCCTGCCCGAGGGGCAGATCTTCCACGCCGGCGGGGCATCCGAGGGGGGCTGGACGGTCTTGGCAGTCCACGAATCGAAAGAAAGCTGGGAAAAATTCCGGGACACGATCCTCCTGCCCCGGATGCAGGCGGGTATTGAGGGCGGCTTCGCCGCTCCGCCCGAAGAGACGGTGATCGACCTCTACAAGGTTCTGCCCTAGCAGCACGTAACCCACACAGCCACTTCAAACGGCGCGCCCGTACCAGTCGAGTACGCGCAACGCGCGAAGGGTGTTCCACCGGCTGGACCGGCCGTCACCGGCATCAACCGGGAAATGGACGATCCCGGGATGCGTGTTTTCGAGCAACCAGGTCCCGTCCGGCTGCTCCTTTGACCGGAGCACCTCCACGGCTTCGGCCATGCGCGGGTCCGGGGGCTCTCCGGTCGAACGGAAGTACTCCAGGGCACGGAGCACGTCGTAGTGCCAGCGGGTCGGAAAGGAGAACGTCAGCCAAGCCGGGTCTATGACCGCGCCGGTGCTCTTGCGTCGGAACAGGCCCCGCTCCAGCAGATACTCCTCGCCCCGGCGCCGCGCGTCCACGGACTGCGCCGAGCCGCCCGTGACCCGTTCGTGGGCCAGGAGGCCCTCGAGGACGTTGATCGTCGTGGCGGCCGAGGACACCACGGCGCCGGACTCCGCCCAACAGTTCCACCCGCCGTCGTCCAGTTGCCCGCTGACAAGCCGGGAGACGACGCCGTCGACGTCCTGATCGAAGTACGCGCCGAGCGCCACTGTCATTCCGTTGATGCACGGCTCCACCTCGCCTTGGAAATACGGCTGGCCGCCCTCCTCCCAGCGGCAGTTGTCCCTGACCAGCGCTATGGTCTGGCGCATCTGCTCACTTCGCGGGTCGATCCCGAAGTCACGCAGCAGGAGCAAGCTGTACGTTGTGGCGGTCCAGGGCTGGGGGACACGGTCCCAACCTGTGTCACCGCCGGCATCATCCGCACCGCCGCCCTCGGGACCGCCGCCCTCGGCACCGCCTCCGTCGGGGCGGTCGCCCCGGGCGGGGAAATATGCGCCATGCGCCCATTGGCCGTCCTCGTCCCGCAATGCCAGCAGGCGGGCACCCCAGCCTTCGGTCGCTACCCGCGCGCGCTCTGCGGTAACGACCTCGGGCGCGGCGTTGCTGAGATCCTGCAACACCTGCCATCGAAGGGAAGGATCTGAATCCATCAGCCAGTCCAGGACGGTCATACGCCGATGGTAGCGCTCACGGCTCGCTGGCATCGGGTGCTCCCAGTCGAGTGGCCACGCGGCATTGCCCCGGACGTCAGTGGCCAGCGGGCCGGACGCTCAGGAAGCCTTCGGCCGGATCACCAGGACAGGGCACGGGGAGTGGCTGGCCACCTGGGCGGAGACCGATCCGATGTGCAGCCCGGCGAAACCGCCGTGGCCGCGGGAGCCGACGATCACCAGGTCGGCTTCCCGTGCGGCCTCAAGTATTGCCGACGCCGCTGAGTCGTTTTTGATGGACCGCGTCACGACATTGACACCCACTGCGGATTTCGCCGCCTCGGCGCCCAGCGCTTCAGCCTGCTGCTCCGGGGAGTCCTCCGCCACGATTTCGCCTGCCGCGGTTTCCAGCATCGCCGGATACCACGCCATTGGCGCCTTGTTCCAGACAGTCAGGACCCGGAGCTCCGCACTGCGGTACCGGGCCTCTTCAACACCCCACGCCAGGGCCTCGTGGGATTGCTTCGAGCCGTCAAATCCGATCACGATCACAAAGGGATCAACTTTTTTCATGGTTCCAGACTTTCACTGCCGGTTTGCGGCGCCTAGGGGCCTCTGACCCCATCCGGGACCGGTGCCTCGCCGCGAAGCCCATCAAGGCCGCCGCGGGGTTCAGACGATGCCACGCTTGGCGGCCGTCTTGAGCGCGTCGCGCCTGCTTACCGCCCCGAGCTTGCGGTAAATGGACCGTTCGTGGGTCTTGACCGTGTTCACGGAAATGTACAACGCCTCGGCAATTTCAGCAGCGGTCATGATCGAGCGCATGTAGGAAAGGACTTCGCGTTCGCGCTCGGTCAGGTTCCAGTAGGACTGTGCCCGAAGGCGGGTCTCACCCTGTGCCTCGCGTGCCATCAGCGCTGCGATGAACGACTCGTGCGCGGTGCCCCACACAGCGTGCTCCACGAGCAGATCCGCCAATTCCTCTCTCCGTTCGGCGAAAGGACGCAAGACGGTTTCAGGCTCGGCACGAAGGACAGCATGTTCAATCCGCTCGTGTGCCGCCGCGGCATCTCCGGCTCCATGGGCCATGATCGCCTCGGTCAGGCTCAGGCAGGTGTCGATATATGAGCTGCCGCGGCGTTCGGCCAGTGATTCGGCACAGCGTTGCGAAGCGGCGGTGTCACCTTCGCGGCGCAGCAACTCCGCCAGCAGCGTATCCGCCAATGCGCCGTGCCCCCCGGCCCCGAGTGGTTGGACGGTCCGCAAAGCTCCGTCCCGGTCGCCCCTGGCTTCGGCAATTTTCGCCACCGCGATGGTCTCCAGGGCATTCCATGACACGGCGTACCGTCCCCGCCCGTGAAAGGACTCCAGCGCCGCACCGGAGTCGGCCAGGCGGACCAGGTCGCCGGCGGCGCAATCAACCAGGACCCGATAGATGGCGCTGAGCGGACCGGTCGGGAACAGCTCGCTGCCCAATCGCTGCGCTTTGGTAAGACAGGTCCGCGCAGCCTTCAGATCATCATTCCAGTAGCACGCGATGCCACGGGCCAGCCAGGCCGGAGCCATCCGCTGCCGCGAATTCCAACCCAGCGCCTCTCCCCGGTCCAACGCCGCCGTGCCAAGTTCGTCGGCGCTCACGAGGTCACCGGCGATGGCGTGAGCCAACGCGAGCTCGGCCTGGGCGCAGATTTCCACGGCCTCCAGCTGTTCAGGGTTGCCTGTGGCCGCCGTTGCCTGGAGCAGCGCCGTGCCAAGTTCGCCGGTGCGGTGCAGCCGGAACTCTGCCTGGGCCAGCAGGAAGAGTCCTGTCGAGAAGGAGCTGGAGCGGCCATCTCCTGAAATGTCCGTCGTCGACCGGCTGTCGTCCGTCTCGGTGTGCGGGTCCAGCCGGCCGTCGGCAGGCAGCGGCTCGTAGAGCGCCCGGTAACTCTCCAGTCTCCGGCGTCGAATTGCGTCCAGCGCGAAGGTCCGCGACAGCGCCCGGTCGGTGAGCTCGGCCGCGGCGGTGCCGTCGCCGGAAAGGGCACGGCAGACCGATCGGATCATCAGGATCTCCGGATCCTCGCCCCACGGTGCGGGGAGATCCAGGCACAGCCGTTCAAGGGTCTGCACGTCGTTTCCGAGCAGGAATTCGAGCCAATGGGCGCCGAGGGAAATCACGGCTTGCCGGGGTGCGCTTCCTTGCAGCGCCTGGGCGACGCCCTCGACGACGTCGACGTCCTGGTAGTACCTCGCCGCCACGCGGTGCAGACGCTCGGCGAGCAAAGGGTCACGCCGCTGCAGGATGCGCCGGCACTGCGCCGCGAAGAGGGAATGCCACCGGAACATCGATTCGCCCGCACGGTATTCGTGCTCCTCGATGAAGAGCCCGTTACGGAGGCATTCCTCAAGCAGCACGCCGCCGCGGGGACGGCCTTCGAGTTCGACGGCGAGCCGGCGTCCGAGCCAGTCGCTGGCAGTGGCCCTGAGAATGAATTCGGCCAGCGACGGTTCGATCTGGTCGAGGATCTCTTCTGCGACGTAGTCGGCGAGCGGGACGTGCGTAGGCGCGGAGCCTGGCGTTGTAAGCGGCACGTTGCGGGCCTGCGCCAAGGAGACCAGGCTGGCGTGGACTGCCACAGGCCAGCCGGCAGTCATCTTCCAGAGCGACCCGGCGTCGAACGTTTGATCTTGTCCCAGCGCACTGGCGAACTGGGCAACTTCCTCCCGCGTGAAGGCCAGTTCGGCGGCGCGAAGTTCACCCAGTCCCTCGCCGTACCGGAATCTTTCGAGCTGAATGGACGTATGGCCGCGTCCCGAGAGGACCAGCCGCAGTGAGGGGGGTGCCGATGCGGCGAGCACCCCGACGATTCCGTTCGCCAGCCCCGGCCCGGCCAAATGGACGTCATCGATCACCAGGACAATCGGTTCAGTGAGGTGCTCGAGTGCCCCGAGGAGAAGGTCGTAGGAGGCCGCCCGGTCGTGGGCAAGGCTCGGGTCCAGGGCGAGGAGGGCGTCGGTTCCGGGTAACGGCAGTTTGCCCGCCGCGGACTGGATCGCCCCAACAACACCGTGAAACAGCCGCGCGGGCTGCGTGTCGAACCTGTCCAGCGACAGCCATGCGCACGGCAGAGCGCACTTGCGGACCCAATCACCCAGAAAAGTTGACTTGCCGTAGCCGGCCGGGGCCGCGACGAGGGTCAGGCGGTGCGAATCCGCGGCCGCGGACAGGGCGCTTTCCAGACGTGGACGCTCCAACGCTCCGAGACCGCGCACAGGCGGGCGGATCTTGAACTGTGGGCCCGGTACCCATTCGGCTTCTAGCCTATCTCTCACATTCCACATGCTAGGTGGGGGCAAAAGGGCACCAACAGGGCGCAAAGACCCCTTGTGCGCCGCTCCTTAGTGCGACAATACGGCGATTAGGGCGACCCGATTGCGGCACGGCACGAATTGGGTGCCCGGCTGTATCATCAGTCATGCCTATGAAGCACGGCAGCCCGACAGACCCGATTTTCCTTCATGACCTCGACAAGGCCGACCGCAGGCGGGTCATTATTTTCGCGATTGCACGTCTCATCGCATTTTCGGTTGTGGTCCTCGCCCTGTATTTCTTTATTCCCGTCGGGGGATTCAATGACGCCGATCCCGCGGCCGCCTGGATCCGCCTGGCGGGTGTCGTGCTGGTCTTTTTCACAGTCCTGGCAATTCAATTGCGGCTGATACTCGTGGCGCATATCCCGAGGGTTCGGGCGGCCGCGGCTGTCGCCGAAACCCTGTTGATGTTTTTGTGTCTCTTCGCGCTGCTTTACACATCAATGTCGATCACATCTGCGGCGGCGTTTAGCGAGCCCCTGAGCCGAACCGATGCCCTTTACTTCACCACTTCCACGTTTGCCACCGTCGGGTTCGGGGATATTACGCCGGTAAGCCAGCTGGCGAGGGGTGTCGTGTCCGTCCAAATGATTGCCGATTTAGGTGCACTCCTATTGATCGCAAAAGTGGCATTCTTCGCGGCAGGGCGGCGGCTGGGCGGCGAATCCTGAACCCGCCGCCGTCATCACCCAAAACGGATGACAGCAGGCCGGCCGGCTGAAATTTCGCGGGCAGGGCCGGGATTCGGTGCGCCACTTTGCACGTCCGACGCGCGGCGTCCAGCCCGTAGGGACGGCCGTGGCGGGCCCTTCCCCGGCGTGACAGATCACCCTGTGTGGGTGGGGCTGGACCGGCACGCCGAGTGAACAATGAAAATAGCCGTGAAATGCCCAGCCGCGGAACACAAGCTAAGGCGGATCCCCTCATGTCGCTGAACGATCAGCCCGCTGGCCCCGCTAGCCCGGAACAGGAAGAAATTCTGCGGTTACGGGCCGAAGTCGCCCGTCTCCAGCAGGAACGGGACAGTGCCCGCAAGGCCCCGCCGAGGCCGGCCGTGCGGCATCCGGGGCTGGCCCGGCGCATTGTGGCAATCGTGCTGGTGGTTATCACTGGCCTGTTGGCCTTCGCGACAGTTCCGGCCCTCTACCTGCGCAGCGAAGTCATCGACACCGATCGCTACGTCGCCACCGTCGCACCGTTGGCCTCGGACCCTGCGATCCAGGCCGAAATCGCCGACAAGGTCACCCAACAGATCAACGACGCCGTGGATTTCCAGACCATCACGCGCGATGCCCTGAACGAGCTCGCTAAAACGGCGCCCCGCGTGGCGGCCGTGCTCACCGGGCTGGCCCCGATGCTTGCGGAGCAGACCAAAACGCTCATCCATACCGCCGTTGCCAGATTCGTGGCGACACCGCAGTTCCAGGACCTTTGGATCCAGGTGAACCGGGTGGCGCACCAGGGGCTGGTCAACCTTGCCACGGGAAGCACGGGAGGCACGGTCAGTATTGATGAGAATGGCACGGTGTCGATTTCCACGAAAGAGATCATCGCCCGGGTCAAGACTCTCCTTGTCCAGCAAGGGGTGGATATCGCCTCGAGGATCCCGGAAGTTGACGCGCAGATCGCCCTGTTCCAGTCTCCTGAACTGGTCCGTGCCACGGAAACCATCCGGACCTTGGACCGGCTCGGCCCAATACTGGCGTGGCTGACGGTGCTCAGCGCCGTGGGCGCCATTGCCGTTGCCCCCCGGGGCCGGAGACGGAGCACGACGAGCGGCGTGGGGTTGGCCGTGGCGGTGTCGATGGCGGTGCTGGCGCTGTCCCTTGTGATCGGGCGAAGTTACGTCCTGAACTCGATTCCATCGAGTGCTGTCTCCCCTGCGGCGGCCGAAAGCCTGGTCGAGGCACTCCTGGTACCGCTGCGCACCAGCCTGCGCCTTGTCTTCGTCGTCGGACTGCTGATCGCCCTGGCAGCTTTTCTGGGCGGCCACTCGCGTCCCGCGGAGTATGTCCGGCACGGGCTGGCGACGGCGGGCGACTACATCACCGGCAAGATCGGCGGTGGCCAGGCCAAGCCATGGCAGCTCTGGTTGGCCCGGTACCGGCGGATCATCGAAGCCACCGTCGTCGGCATCGCTGTGCTGGTGCTGATCTTTTGGCAGGACCCGACGGCGGCCGTCGCCATCTGGACGGCCGTCCTGGCCGTGCTGGTCATTCTCGTGGTCGAACTGCTGTGCCGGCCGGCCGTAGCCGGCGGGCTGGGCGCCGAACCCGGCGGCGGGCCGGGCGCCGAACCCGGCGGCGAGCCGGGCGTCGAGCCCGGCGGTGAGTCCAGTGTCGAGTCCGGCGGCGTGCCAGGCGGTGAGTCGGTCACGGCGGGCGGCCCTCCCGATGACACGTATCCCACGATTCCCATCCCCCGGGCGCCCGACGCCGGAGGAACCGGCGTGTGAAGGACCGGCGGGACCGGACCACCAGTTAGCGCCGCGCTAGCTTGTGCTGAGCGGCAGCGGCACTAGCCGCAGACACTAAGGGGGCCGCAGCCGCCGACACTAGGCCGACGCTAGGGGGCGGTCGGCGAGAACGGGAACAGGTCCTCGCCGGCGCCGTGCACCACCACACAGGTAGCCTCAGGTACTTCCCGCCACGCCCCGCGGAGATCCCCCAGCGGTTCGGAGACGACCAGGCGCGCGTTGTCCGCCAGGTCATGAAGCAACGGGTTCTCCGGGTACTGGACGCGAAGGGTCGCGACGTCGGTGCTGTGGAACAGCGACCGGGACTGCCGTTCACTCGAGTAGCGGAACGCCCAGGTGGTGTCGCCGTCAGTCGTGGCCACTGTCATCTGGATTGGCTGCTCGATCCCGTGGCGCCGGCCGACGTCTTCAATCAGTCCAACCGCGGCAGCTACGGCCGCCCTCGGGTCCTGCTCCAGCCCGAAGGTCAGGGCGAGGAAGAAGAAGAGCTCTGAGTCCGTGGCTCCCTCGATCAGCGGAAAGAGCGATGGCTCAACGGCTATGGCCAAGTCGCGCTTCACAGTCGGGAACTCCCGGATGAGTCCGTTGTGCATCCATAGCCAGCTGCCGTGGCGGAATGGATGGCAGTTGGTCTGTTGGACTGCCGATCCGGTCGAGGCCCGAATATGTGCGAAGACCCGGCCGGCCGACGCCTGGGCCGACAACTCGCGAAGGTTGCGGTCATTCCACGCGGGCTCCGTGCTGTGGAACAACCCGGGATACGGCGCGGATCCGTACCAGCCCACGCCGAAGCCGTCCCCGTTGGTGGTTTCAACGCCCATTCGGGCGTGCTTGCTTTGCATCACGAGCGAGTTGGTGGGTTTGTACAACAGCTCCTCCAGTTGCACCGGCGAACCCGAATACGCTAGCCAACGACACATGGCATCCTCCCTCAGTTGTGGACAGCAGTCCATCACGGCGACGGAGCGGGCACATCATCACCCCGGGGTGATTCGGGCCGCGGGGTGGGAGGTAATGGGGTCCCACCCGCGTTCGATAGTTCCGTCGTCGCGTCCCCGCTGGTCAGCGGCGCGCCCGGCACGGAGAGCCGCGCGAAAGGATCACCCGCGGCGGGTGACGCGCAAGCCGGCCCCTCACCCAACACTGGTGGTACCTGCCAGTGATTGGGCTGCCAGGCGAAAGCCCATGGAGAGGTGAGTCCAATGTCGAAACCAAAACCAGTCCTCGCGCGAATGTCTGCGCTCGGGGCGGCGGTTGCGCTGCTCGCCGGCTGCGCCACCTCGGGACCCAGCAGCAGCCCCAGCGCGAGCCCGACGGCGAGCGTTTCACCGGTTTGCGCTGCCGCCACTGACTTTTCAACAGCCCTGACGAATTTCAAGGACTCCCTCAAGCCAGGCGCCACGATCGGCCAGATCCAGGCGGCCCGGGATCAAGTTCGGAAGAGCTACGACGATCTGGTCAACGCGGCCAGCGACGCGGCCAAAGATCGGGTGGATGCCGTCAAAGCTGCCCAACAGAAGTTCACCTCCGCTGTGAACTCCGTTCCCGACGACGCCACCCTGACGCAGGCGGCCAACTCGCTCAAGGACGAAGCCGCGAACGTGCAGGCCGCCATCAGCGATCTCTCAAATGACGCCAAGTGCTAGTCCGGGCCTCCTGGAATGCCCGCGGTGAAACCCATTCCCATCCAAGGCTGCGTTCGTAGGCGACGCCGCACCAAGCGAAAGTAGGGAAGCCAAAATGAATTTCTTCGAGAACTTTTGGGATATTCTCTGGTGGCTGTTTATCTTCTATGCAATTATCGCCTTCCTGTATGCAGTGTTCATGGTGATCGGCGACCTCTTCCGCGACGACGAGCTCAGCGGCTGGTGGAAAGCCGTCTGGATCGTTCTTCTGGTCTTCATTCCGTTCCTGACCGTGCTGGCATACATGATTGCCCGCGGCAAGGGCATGGCGGAGCGGTCAATGGCGCGGGCCCGCAAGTCCCAGCAGGAAACCGATGCCTACATCCGCAGTGTCGCCACGGCCAGCCCCACCGAGGAGATCGCCAAAGCCAAAGCACTCATGGACGCGGGAACCATCAGTGCGGAGGAGTTTGCCCAGATCAAGAGCAAGATCGTCGTCTGACTCCGGGTTGAGGCGCGAGGAGCAGGCCTGGCCAACTCGCTATTCATGAGGCCATGAGGCTTCTAAGATATGGCTAGGCTGAACCAAGGAGGGCTCATGGAGCCGGAACCATCGGAATCCAATCCACGTTCGGCCCTCCCCCGCACCCTCATAATCCTGCTCGCCCTGGCCAGCGCGACGATTGCAGCGTTCGGCCTCGGCGCGATCCAGGGAATAGTCACCCCCGTCTTTTTTGCCTTCGTGCTGACGCTTTGTGTCCATCCGCTGCGCCGCTGGATGCAGGCACGGGGAATTTCCCGGGGCATCGCCACCGGGACCACTATCGCGGCTGTCTTCGGGTTGCTGACCGCCTTCGCCGCAGTCCTGATTGCCTCGCTCGCCCAGTTCTCCGCGCTGCTGCCGCAATACGCCCCCCAAATGGCCGAGATCGGCGCCAGGATCTCCGCACTGCTGGAATCTGTTGGATTTGGCCCGGAGCAAGCCCAGGCAGTCCTGAACGGGTTTACGCCGGGCCGCATCATCGGGTTCCTCGGCGGCCTCCTGGGAAACGTCGCGAGCCTGGTGACCAGCCTCGTGATCATACTGACGATGCTCATTCTTATGGCGATTGACGGCTCGCGCGTTCCGGCGCTCCTGATTCATCTGAACTATCACCGGCCGGCACTGGTTTCAGCGCTCAACGGCTTCGGAACCGGTGTGCGCCGCTACATGGTCGCCACCACGGTCCTCGGAATCGCGCAGGGGTTGTTCAACTGGCTGGTTCTGGTCATCCTGCAGATCCCTGGCGCCCTGCTCTGGGGGCTGCTGTCTTTCATCTGCAGCTTCATCCCCAACATCGGGTATTTCATCGCCATCATCCCGCCCTTGTTCTTCGGCTACCTCACCGGGGGCTGGCCGACCGTCGTGGCAGTCATCATCATCTATGGCGGAATCAACAGCATCATCCAGTCGATCATCCAGCCGAAATATGTGGGCAACGCGGTGTCGCTGAGTGAGACGTTGACCTTCTTCTCCGTCCTCTTCTGGGCAGTGGTCCTGGGTCCTGTCGGCGCCGTCCTCGCCGTCCCCCTGACGCTCTTGTTCCGGACCATCCTGCTCGATTCCGACCCGACACTTGCATGGTGGCGGCCGTTGACGGGCGACAAGAAGGACCTCGAACTGCTCATCAAGGAAGAAGACAAGGCGATCCGGGCCCGCCGCGGACGACTGAAGACGGGCCGTCCGGACACCGGAAGCGGGCCGAAGGCATGACATGCCGTCGGGGTGCTGCCGGGGGACGGTGAGGGGGGCATGCTGAGCACTCTCAGCAGCCTGGCTCTCTTCGCCCTGGCCGGGGCTCTCAGCACAGTGCCTGTCAGCGTGACGATCATGATTCTGCTCTCGCCAACTCCGCGCCGCGGCGCCCTTCCCTTCCTGATCGGCAGCCTCGCGGGTTCGATCGTGGTCGTGGGCCTGGCAGCGGTCGGGCTGCAATTCCTGCCCGTCAAGCCGCCGCGCCTGCGTAGGGACGAATGGGTGGCACAAATTGCCATTGTGATCGGTGCGCTTCTGGTTGCGTACGCCGTGTACCTCCTCGTGAGCAAGGGCGGCCGGGACAACGCCATGCTTGGCAAGATGAAGTCGCGGTTCCGCTCCGCCCGGCCCTGGGAATTCGTCGTACTGGGCCTGGGCTTTAACCTTCGTCCGAAGGCGCTCCTGCTGGCCGTCACCGCCGGTGCCGTGATCGGTGTCCAGGAACTGCCGCCGCTGCCAAGCAGCCTGCTTGTCCTCGCCTACGCCGCCGTGGTCCAGTCAGCCGTCATCATTCCGGTCGCTGTGTGGCTGCGCTCCCCCGAACGGGCCCAAGTGCCGTTGACCGCCCTATACAACTGGCTGCAGCGCAATGGCCGCAGGATTGCGGCGATCGCGACGCTGACGATCGGGATCTTCCTCGTCGGCTACAGCCTTCTCCAGCTCTAATCGGGCTGCCCCGAAACCACGCACCCCGCCGGATCCCGGGGAACTCCGCTGTCAGGGGGTGCAGCCTGGACGCTCGCCGCTGTGAACTTCAGCCCAGGACGCTCCCCTCGCCGGTGCCGGCGGGCTTGGGGTCAGGGATCCGAATCATGCGGAACGAGGTGCCGAGCCCGGCGAGGCCGGCAAGGATCGGGACGAACAGTGCAATCTGGAGGGCCAGGGGCCGTGCCTCCGTGTTGATGCGGATGATTTCGTTCTGGATGTCCTCCGGCTGGCCGGCGATCTGTTCCTGGAGTTGCGCGTCGCTCATCACCTGGGCGTCGTCTTCCAGTACCGTCGCGACCTGCTGCTTGTCGTCGGGCGGGAGGACCGTGCTGGCATCCGACAAGCCGATGAAGATGGTCGAGAGCGATGCCAGCATGATGCCGCCGGCGAACGCGAGTCCGAAGGACAAGCCGAACGATCCCGCGGCCGAGTTCACGCTGGCGGCCTCGCTGACCCGCTCGTCCGAAATCGGGGACAAGGTGTAGTTGTTGAGCTGGGATACCAGCAGCCCCAGGCCAAAGCCTGAAATGATCAGCGGGATCAGCAGCCACCAGCCGGAGTCAGCTCGCGGCACGATGGGGACCAGCACCACCAAACCCGCGATCAGAAACAGAAAGCCCCAACGTATGAGGCTGGCCGGGCGCCGCCTCCCGGACCTCTTCCCGACGATCATGGCGACAGCGAACATGGTCAGCGAGAGCGGGGCGATGGACAGACCTGACTGCATCGCGTTGTAGCCGAGCACCATCTGAAGGTAGATGGGCAGCACGATCATGGTGCCGCCCAGAGCGATCTGCTGGAGCATTTGTCCCGTGGCACCAAAGCGGAAGGCTTTTGCCTGGAACAGGTCCGGATCCAGCAGCGTCGGCTTGTTGCGGCGTTTGCGCTGAAGGAGCCAGTAGACCAGGCCGCCCAGTCCGACGGCACCCACGGCCAGGAGTGCGCCCACTGCCTCGCCGCCTTCCTGCCAGACCAGGATTCCGAGCACGACGCCGCCCATGCCGACGATGGACAGAAGTGATCCGAAGAGATCCAGTTCCCGGGGCCCGGTGTACGGCACGTCTTTGACGAGCTTGATTCCGGACAGGACGACCGCGATGATGAGGGCCTCGAGCAGGAAGGCGACGCGCCAGGACAGGAACGTGGTGAGGAAGCCCCCGAGCAGAGGCCCGACGGCGGCGGCGATCGCGGCCGACGCGCCGACCAGGGCGTAGACCCGGTGCTGGGCATCTCCCTCGAAATTTCCGTGGATGAGGGACTGCATGGCGGGAAGGAGCAGCGAGGCGCCAAGGCCGCCGATCAGGGCCCAGCAGATGATCACCGGGAGGAGGGTCTGGGCCAGGGTCATCGCCACGGCGCCGACGGCGTAGCAGGCAAGCCCAATGACGTAGGCGCGCTTGCGTCCGATGAGGTCGCCGATCTTGCCGCCGATCAGGATAAAGGCCGCGGATACCAGCGCCTCGAGGGCGATTGTCGACTGGAGTCCGCTGACGGTCGCACCTATGTCGTCCACCACCGCGGAGATCGAGACGTTCATGATCGACGTGTCGACAACCAGCACGAACATCGCCATCGCCAGCAGCAGCGCCAGCCTTTGGTTGAACTGCACCGGCGGGGTCCCGGCGTCCTTCGGAGAGTTCATCGCGGTCCGCCTCCCACACTCGATGGCTCGCTCGGGTCCACCACACAACCGGACATGTCGCCTCCTCTGGAGCAGACCGGGCAGTTCACGCATGAGCATGGTCCTGCAGGCACATCCCACCAGCGCCCACCGCAATGCGATGCTGATGCAAAGCTAGCGGTCCGGCGTCCTGACCGAATCATGCCCAGCGGGTGAGGTTGCTGCCACCTTCCGCCGGCAACGAGGCGGGGCTGCGCTCCGGTGGTGCCCGCGATGGCCTAACGTAGAAGGCTGCCCGGGTTTCGTTCCCGGGCGAAATTCACCACCCACCGCTACAGACTGACGCCCGGAGGAAATCCCAGATGCTGGAACAACTGGCAGCCTTCGTGCTGACCTGCCTGGTCGTAGTGGTGGTGCCCGGACCCGACTTTGCGCTTGTCCTCAGGAATGCCCCCCGCGGCACACGGGCGGCAACCACAGCCGCCGCCGGCATCATGGTTGGCAACACGATCCTTGCCGTGCTGGCGGTGCTCGGTGTCACGGCGCTGCTGGGGGCCTCGGAAGTTGTCGGGACCGGGATCAGAATTGCCGGGGCCGCCTACCTGCTCTACCTGGGCCTGCGCRCCTTCGCTGAGGCGTTCGCCAGAAAACCCAAACCCAGCCAACCACCGTCACCGGCAGCAGAACGCCAACGCGGCGGCAGCTCACCTTTCGTGCAAGGAATGGTGAGCAACTTGCTCAACCCTAAAGTCGCCGTCTTCTACTTGTCGCTGTTCCCGCAGTTCACTGTCGCCCCGTTGCCGCCCCTCGCCCAGCACGCATTGATGGCGGGCATCTTCCTGCTTATCGCGTTGGCCTGGTACGTGCTGCTGCTCAGCGCGCTCAAGAAAGTGACCGGAGTCCTCGCCCGGCCCCGGACCAGCCGGATCGTCGTCGGGAGTTCAGGCGCCGTCCTGGTCGGGGTTGGCGGCACCATCCTGACTCAGACGCTGGCCTCCGCCTAGCCGCCCGGGCACGCTCCCGCGCAGCGTCCCCGGGTGTCTAAACTCCGGATCAACCCCGGGGGCGTTGATAAGCGCCCCACAGGGCGGGATGATCAGCACATGCCCGGCAACCGTCACCGAAGGAGCCCGACCGTGAGCGCCGCCATCAAGACAACCGAGAAGCTGATCATCATCGGGTCCGGTCCCGCGGGCTACACCGCGGCGATCTACGCCGCCCGGGCCGGGCTCAAGCCTCTCGTCATCGCCGGTGCGGTCACTGCCGGGGGCGCTCTGATGAACACCACCGAGGTGGAAAACTTCCCCGGTTTCCCGGGCGGCATCCAGGGCCCCGAACTGATGGACGGCCTGCAGCAGCAGGCCGAAAAGTTTGGCGCGCAGGTGGTGTTCGACGACGTCACCGAGGTCCGGCTCGCCGGGCACCTGAAGCGTGTGGTCACCGGCGCCGGGGCGAGACATGAAGCGCCCGCCGTCATCCTCGCCACGGGCTCGGCGTATAAGGAACTGGGCCTGCCGGAGGAGAAGAAGTTCAGCGGCCACGGACTGTCCTGGTGCGCCACTTGCGACGGCTTCTTCTTCCGCGACCAGGACATCATCGTGGTCGGCGGCGGCGACTCGGCGATGGAGGAGGCCACATTCCTGACCCGCTTCGGCAAATCGGTGACCGTGGTGGTCCGCAAGGGCGAACTGCGTGCCTCCCGGATCATGGCCCAGCGGGCCAAGGACAACCCCAAGATCAGGTTCGCCTGGAACTCCGCCGTCACCGCGATCCACGGCAACGGCAAGGTCACCGGAGTGACCCTGACCGACACCCGCACCGGCGACACCCGGCAGCAGGCCGCCACGGGCATCTTCGTCGCGATCGGGCACGTGCCCCGGACCGAGCTTTTGGCCGGACAGATTGACCTCGATGCCGACGGCTACATCCAGGTCGACTCCCCTACGACGGTCACCAACCTGACTGGCGTCTTCGCCTGCGGCGACGCCGTGGACCACCGCTACCGCCAGGCCATCACCGCCGCCGGCACCGGCTGCGCCGCGGCCTTGGACGCCGAACGCTTCCTGTCCGCGCTCGAGGACGCCGACAGCATCGCCACAGCGCTGGTCGAAGAACCGACGCACTCCTAGGCGAGCCTTGAAGCGGCCCTTCCCGACGGCACTCCCGGCGTCGGCACTTCCGTCGTCGGCAGGCCCCGCGGCACTTACGGGTCGGGCACTGCGCTGTCTGTTGCGGAAACTGGCCGGTTCGCAGGCTCAGCCGGCGATGGCAGCGGCCGGGCCGGCAGGTTTGCCTCAAGCTGGTCGGCATCAACGGCTGCGAGGTTACGGATCAGGATGATGAGCCAAGCGAAGATCAGCGACGCGGCGATCAGCTCCACCGCGGTCAGGTTGTAGTAGCCGACAGGGAACCACAGCACCGCGGCGACGACGATGACCGCCAGGAAGAGCCACCCCAGCGCAGCGAAGGTGGCCGAGACGGACGGAACCAGCGTGCGGATGCGGACAATCAGGGACGCGAAGACCACCACCATGCCGGACGCGACCAGGGTATGGAGCCCGAAGCGCTCATCGACGGGGAACAATCCCACGCAGGCGAGGAAGAGGCCGATCAGGGCGATCCCGCCTTCGAGCAGCCTCACCCGATGCAGCGCGGACGGGGACTTCGCGGTCGCCGCGAGGGTCGCCGTCGCATATCCCGCCAGCGTGGAGATGACGACGCCGGCGACGATCAGGGTGAAGTTGAACGCCACTCCGGAGACGTCGGAGCTCATGCCGAGGGCACTGAGGTTCTCCTGCCACCACAGTGGATCCTGTGCGGTGAGCATGCTCGTGAGCAGGCCGGTGACCAGGAAGCCGGCGAGGAGGGCGGCGAGCCGGTAGGCGGTCATGCTGAGCGCGGACAGGTAGGCGATATAGGCGCTGATGGCTCCCGTGGTCCCGACCAGGACAGCGGCCGCGAACGGGTAGACGACCGCACCGATGAACGCCTGCTGAAACAGCGAAAAGAGCGCCAGCCAGCCGAGCAGGAAGATGCATGCGTGCGCCAGCGCGAGTGCGGCGATATCGATGGACGTGCGGATCCGGCCTCCCCCGCGGGCCTCCGGTGCCACAGCCGGACGACGTTGCAGGCAACCGGCCACCACCGCCCCGGCGCCCACCACTGCCGTGCCGATCGAGGCAATGTCACCGACTGAACCCCGTCCGGACAACGGGACCGGTTCCCGCCCGATCAGCAGAAAAGCGATGCCGCCCAGGACGAGGAAGGCGGCGCTGCCGACGAAGAGCGCCCGCGCCTCTGACGTGACGGCTGCTGGCTTGTTCGGGTTTACCATCACTCACTTCGATTCGCTGGCGTTGACTGCTCGTGCAGTTCCGCCGTCAGCGTCAGCCCCTCGTGCTCCAGCAATCTTTCGCATCCCGGGCGCTCGCACACCGGCGGTACTCCAACGCTATGGCCGCGGCGGCCCGGGGCCGTCACCCGGAACGGATGAACCCGCGCCGCCGGCCTCAGGTTTGTTGGCGCGCTGCTGGCGCGCTGTTGGCCCGCTGTTGGCCCGCCTTCGGTGGACGGAACGCACGGCCGGCGCGTGCGTCACTGACCCGCGTGCGGAACGACCAGTACGGGCCGGCCCTGCAGACGGGTCAGGGAAACGCTGACCGAGCCCTCCAGGAGCCGGCCCATCTGGGCAATCCGCCCAGGCCGCTGCCCGCCGACAATCAGCGCAGCCGCGTCCGCGCTCTGCGCCAGCCGGTCCAGGGCGTGGGCAACTTCGCCGTTCAGCACCCGGAAGGACCATGCCCCGCCGGGAGGACCGAGAATGCCCTCAAGGCAGCTGAGCAGCTGTGAGGCCGGGTATTCGGCTTCGACATTCGGGGCGGGATCCAGTGAGGTGCCATCCAGGACTCCGGCGGGCTCCCACTCCGTGAGGTAGCTCGCCGGGTCCACGAACGCGCAAATCAGGTGCACTCCCATGATCGCGGCGAGCCCGGCGGCGGCCCGTATCAGGCGCCCGTCGAATTCCCACGGCACACCGACAACCAGCGGGCCGTCCGACCATTCGCCGGCCCCGGCCTGCTGAAAATCACCGGGAGTTTCCATGGGTCCTGTCAGTCGAGGCGCGCACCCGCAGGATGTCTATGCCTTGCGGGCGCAGCGGGAATCCACGCCTTCATTATGCCCACTCCCGGCCTTCCGGTCTCGCGGCCTCCCTGGGGAGTGCGGATTAGCTCGCGGCGGCGGACGTCAGAGCCTGCAACAGCGGCGTCGTCGGCCGCCCGATCAGCCGGGACAGCTCGCCCGTGACGGTGGCCAGCAGGCCCGCCTCGGTGTCCGCGTCCAGGGCTGCGAGGAATCCCGCGGTGCCCGCGTCGAGGCCGGCCGCGGTCRGGACCTCAACCAGTTCCGGGGCGGAGACGGGCTGGTAGACAACTTCCCGGCCCGTGATCCGGGTGATCGCCGTCGCCAGTTCCTTGAAGTTCCAGGCGTAGTCGCCGGAGAGTTCGTACGTGCGGCCCTCGTGCCCGGCGGAGCTGAGCACCGCCGCGGCCGCGGCCGCGTAGTCAGCCCGCGTCGCGCTGGCCACCCTGCCGTCACCGGCAGCGGCCACGACGGCGCCCGTCTGCTTGGCCGTCGCCACGGTCTGGGCGTAGTTCTCGGTGTACCAGCCGTTGCGCAGGATGGTGTTGTCGAGTCCCGACGCGCGGATGAGCTCCTCTGTTGCCTTGTGCTCGGGCGCCAGGATCAGTTCGGTGGTGTCCGCGGCCAGGACGGATGTGTAGGCGATGAACCCGACGCCGGCGGCCCTGGCCGCGTCGATGACGTTGCCGTGCTGCGCCACCCGGGAGCCCACCTCGCTTCCGGAAACCAGCAGGAGCCTGTCAACGCCCGTAAGCGCAGCCTCGAGAGCCGCGGGATCGGAATAGTCCGCGACGCGCACCTGGACGCCACGTGCAACCAGCTCCCGGGCTTTCGCGGCGTCGCGCACGATGGCCACCAGCGAATCCGGTTCCTGGCTGGTGAGCAGTTCATCGAGGACCAGCCTGCCCAGCTGTCCTGTCGCACCCGTTACTGCAATCGTCATGTTGTGCTCCTCATCAGTGGTCAAGCCACGTCACGTTATGGTTGGCCGGCGATCCGGCACTGGCGGGCATAACCGGACCCCGGTCCGGTTCATTCCCCTTGTTACGTTGTGCGACCTCTACGTCAGGGTCCACGACCGCTTGGACAACCCGAACCAGAACCCGTCGATTGCTGTCCTGGCCTGGATGTCTCCCGAGCCGTACGCAGCCCCGAGGGCAACATAGAGCGGAGCCCAATGCTCGCTGCGGGGGTGCGCTTCCCGGGCGGCGGGTGCCTTGTTCAGGAAGTCGAGGATGGAGTCGACATCGCCGCGGGCCATGGCCTCCTCCGCCCAGTGGTCGAATTCACTGGAGGCCGCGGGAGGGGCGGAGTCCGGTCCCCCGGCGGGATTGAACCAGCGCAGGTTGTGCGTCGTGAATCCCGATCCGACAATCAGCGTGCCCCGCTCCCGCAAGGGCCCCAGCGACATGCCGAGGTCGAACAACCCCTGAGGATCAAGCGTCGGCATGGACATCTGCACGACCGGCACGTCGGCGTCGGGGTACATCTCCTTCAGCGGAACGTAGGCGCCATGGTCGAGCCCGCGGCTTTCATCGCGCTCCACGTGATGGCCGTGGCCGGCGACGAGCTTCTCGACTTCGGCAGCCAGCTCGGGCGCCTGCGGGGCGTCATAGGCCACCTCGTAGTACTTTTGCGGGAAGCCGCCGAAGTCGTAGACCAGGCCCGGATCCCGCCCGGTTGCACTGAGCGTCACGGGGGCGTTTTCCCAGTGGGCGGAGACCATGAGGATGTCCCGGGGCTTGCCGAAGGTGCCGGACCAGTCGTGGAGTTCGCGGGTCCACGTGGAGTCGTCGGCCAGCGGCGGTGCGCCATGGCTGAGGAAGAGAACTGGGGGGCGGTCAGTGGTCTGAGTCATGGGATCACCCTAATCCATTTTGATTGAAGCTTCAAGCTTTCGGTCAGAACGAGGGCACACTGAACCCAAGACCCAGAAGGCCCCGGCCCGCCTGCTCGAGAACCGGATCCCTCGTCAGCGCCGCATGGTTCATCAGGACACTGACGTCGCGCTGGATCCGCTGGAGCGGATGCGACAGCCGGTGCACGCCCCCGCCGGATCCCAGCATGATCACCCGAACCGCCTCGGCCGACGCCTCGCCGCTCAGGGCGAGGGACAGCCGGTACTGCCCGCGGTCCGGCTCCGTCATGGTCGAAGGCCCGCGCGCATGGGCGGCACAGACCACCCGGACCGCCTCCTGCCAGTGCAGCCGCGCGGTGGCCACCAGCCCGAAGGCGTGCGCATACCGGACTTGCGCGAGCGGGGAGTCCGCCTGGCGGTTCTCCACGGTGTGCTTGACCTTCCGGACCAGAATCAGCTCGCGGAACAGGTCGAGCGCGTATTCGGCAGACCCCAGGGCAGCGGCCGGGGCCACCATGTTCAGCAGCGCGCCCATGGGGGTATGGATCAGCGGATCCGCGTGGAGCAGGCTCCCCGGATTGGTTTCCGCGCCCAGGAGTTCCCAGTCCAGAGTTCGATGCTCCGGGACGAACAGGTTCCCTGCCCGAATGTCGTTGCTCCCGGTACCCCTCAGGCCGGCCGTCTGCCACACGTCGAGGAGCTCGACGTCGGCCAGCGGCACCAGGCACTGGAGGCGCACGTCGCCGTGCTGCGCGGCGAGCAGCGCCCACTGGGCATGCATGACCCCGGAGGCAAAGGTCCACCGGCCCGAGATGGAATAGCCTCCCGGCACTTTCCTGGCCACTCCAGCCGGCGCCCCGGTAGCGGCCGCCAAGGGAGCCGGTCCGTTCGCAAAGACCTCGTCCTGCGCCTCCCGCGGCCACCGCGCGAGCATCCAGACATGTTCGATCAGATGGCCGGCACTCCACGCCGTGGAGGCGCACCCCCGGGCAAGCCGGCGCACCACCTCCACATAGGTTTCCAGGCCCATGCCGAATCCGCCGACCCCCTTCGGGGAAAGCATGTGGAAGATTTCGGCCGCGTGCAGCTCCTCCATGGTGGCGTCCGGAATGCGCCGGAGCTCCTCGGTTTCCGCGGCCCGCTCGCGCAGGCCGGGCACGAGCCCCTGGACCCGGGCGAGCATGTCGTCATGGGTCGGGACGGCCGCCGCCGCCCGGGCACCGGCCCGGGACGCAGCCCCGACGTCGCCAGGGGCACCGCCGGGCGCACCGGCGACGGGTCCGGCGTCGGACGGGAGCACGAGCGTGTGGCCGGTATGGTCGCGTTTTGCGGCCAGGTACCGAAGATTGGCCGCCGAGGCATGGACGCCGGTGGCGACCTGCCCGGACACTTCGAGGCCGAGGCCGGTCAGCTGGGCTGCCTTGTCCGGGTTGTTGCTGAGCAGCCGCAGCGTGCCGGTACCCATTGCCCCCAGCATCTGGGCCGCCGCCGTGTAGTCCCGCTCGTCTTCGCCGTGGCCCAGGGCCAGATTCGCGGCGTAGGTGTCCAGGCCGCCATCCTGCAGTGCGTAGGCGTCAAGCTTCGAATACAGGCCGATGCCGCGGCCTTCCTGGCGGAGGTAGAGCAGGAAGCCCCCCTCGGCGGCAATCCGCTCCACGGCCTCCCGCAGCTGCGGGCCACAATCGCACCGCTGGCTCCCGAATACGTCGCCGGTGAGGCACTCGCTGTGCAGCCGCACCAGCGGTCCGGCACCGCCTTGCGCCGCGCCCTGCAGTGCAGCCTCCCACTCGCCGAGGGCCAGCAGCAGGTGCTCCTTGCCGTCGGTGAGCCCGCTGAAGCTCAGCACTTCGGCAACGGCTTCGAACCCGTCCGGGAAGCGCAGCGGCACGACGACGCGGCTGCGCACGGCGGCCGAAGGTGCTGCGGCCTTCGGGGTTGCAGTGGTTTCTGGCGCAAGGGTCATCTCGGGTCCTCAGGTATGGGGCAACAGGTGCTGACGTCGGCGGGGGCGGAGCCGTCAAGCCAGTCGGCTTCGAGCGGCACAACCTTTCCCGCCAAGTTTACTTGAACCTTAAAGTTATAGGCCCGGGTGGCCGGTGATGCAAGCGATGACCCCGCATGACGGCCGGGCGGGCGCGTCGGCGCGCACCGGCCCGGATAGGCAACCAGCCGGTGCCATCATGAGGGCGTGACTATCCCGAAAACCATCCTGTTGTTCGTCCTCGCCGCCATTGCCGAAATAGGTGGGGCCTGGCTCGTCTGGCAGTCCGTCCGCGAGGGCCGGGCCTGGTGGTGGGCCGGGCTGGGTGTCGTGGCGCTGGGCATCTACGGCTTTGCCGCGACATTGCAGCCGGACGCACACTTCGGGCGTATCCTCGCCGCGTACGGCGGCGTGTTCGTGGCCGGCTCACTGGCCTGGGGCATGATCTTCGACGGCTTCCGGCCCGACCGGTGGGACGTCCTGGGTTCGGTGATCTGCCTGTTCGGGGTCGCCGTCATCGTGTTCGCGCCCCGCGAGGCCGGATGACCGCCGCTGTACCCAGGAAAGGATCCAGTAACCATGACCCGATTCGTGATTGGCCCGGACGTTGCCCTTCATCTTGCCCTCGAAAGGCCGGCGGTTTCAGACGATCACCAGCTGCTGGCACCGACGCTCCTCCGCTCGCAGGTGCTCTCACACCTGTACCAGTCAGTCCGGCGCGGCGACGTGACGCGGGCCGATGCCAATCGTCAGCTCGACTACATCCGGGGCCTTCGCATCCGGCTCCTCGGCGACCGCGTCCTGCAACGCACCGCGTGGAGCCTCGCCGAGGAACTTGGCTGGGATGACACCCTCGACGCCGAATACGTGGCCCTGGCCCGGCTTCAGGCAGACGCCTTTGTGACGCTCGACGCCGGGCTCGCCCGCTCCGTGCAGGGCCTCGTGACGCTCGCGGCACCTGAGGCGCTACTCACTCCGCCATAGGGCGGCGGCGGCCGACTACCGCCCGGCGGTGCGTTCGAGCACCTGGCCGAGGATCCGCGCGCCTTCCCTGAAAGCACCCGGATTGGGTCCGGCGAAGTTCAGCCGGATGAACGGTCCGGCCGGTTCGGCCGGGAACCACTCGGTACCGGCCGCGATGATGACCCCCGCGGCCTCGCAGTCCCCGACGAACTGGTCGACGTCGGTCCCGTCGGGAAGGCGGGCCCAGAGATTGAGTCCGCCCGTGGGCACATGCTCCACGTGGGCCAGCGGGGCAAGTTCCCGCAGGCTGCTGAGCATGAGATCACGGCGGGACTGGAGCTGCAGCCGCAGTCCGCGCAGGTGCGTCTGCCATCCCGGCTGCGTCACGACGTCGAGGGCGGCCGCCTGGAGAACACCGCTGACATACATCGATTCGGCTCCCCGGTCGGCCAAAATGCGCTCACGCGCCGGGCCGCGGGCGATCACCGCGGCAATGCGTATGGCCGGGGACACGCTCTTGGTCAGCGAGCGGAGGTAGACGACGTGGCCGGAATCGTCGAGGCTGGCAACGGGCACGGAATCGGTGGTGATGCCGAAATCATGTGCCCAGTCATCCTCCACCAGGAACGCACCGTGTTCGCGCACCACGTCGAGCACCTGCTCGCGCAGGCGGGCAGGCCATTGCGCGCCAGTGGGATTGGCATAGTTCGGCTGTGCGTAGAACAGCCGCGCGCCGGTCTCGCCAAAGGCGCGGGCCAGGTCCTCGGGGTCCGGGCCTTCGGGACCGCTGGGTACCGGAACAACCCGGACACCGGACTGCGCCGCGGCCTGGAGCGCCCCCCAGTAGGTCGGGGATTCCACCAGCAGCGGCTGCCCGCTGCCGACCAGCGCCCGGAACACGGAACTGAGCCCGCCCTGGCTCCCCGGGAGTACGATCACGTCGCGCGGCGTTGGCGGGGCGACGCCGGCCCCAGTGGCAGCCCGGAGCTCGTGCGCGAACCAGGATTGCAGGTCGGGCTGGCCCGCTGCAGGCGGACGTGACAGGGCAGCCTCACCCCGGGCAGCCCGGGTCAGGGCCGCCCTGACCAGCCGCTCGGGCAGCAGTTCCCGGTCCGGATAGCCTGAATGGAAGGCGATGACATCGTTTGGGGCGCTGCGCATCGCAGTGGAGACGGGGCGGAGCGGCGCCCGGGGCGATCCCAGCGCCGTCGTCTGCCAGCCGTAGTCCGCGGGCCGGGCTGTTCGAACGGCCCGCACGAACGTCCCGACGCCGGGGCGGCTCTCGATCAGGCCCTGCGCGGAGAGGGTCCGCAGGACCTTTTGCACGGTCACGGGGCTGGCCTGGTACTCGGCGACCAGGGAACGCGTGGAAGGCAGCCGCGCGCCCGGCGCGGCGGCCGCAATCCATTCCCGGAGCCGCGCCGCCATCCGCGAAGTGCTATCGTAAGACATGAAAGACAATAGTAGCGCTACTCAGGGAATCGATCAACCGTTATCGTCCCGGCAGGCGGCCGGCCTGTGGTGGGGATTCGTCGGCGTCGCCGCATTCTCCTTCACTCTGCCGTTCACCCGGGTGGCGGTTGCGGGGTTGTCTCCGTTGTTCATCGGATCGGGCCGGGCTGTTGTTGCGACCGTTCTCGCCGCGTTCGCCCTCACTTTGACCCGGCAGCGCCTGCCCCGGGGAGCCCAGTGGGCGCGTATTGCGGTGGTCGCCGGCGGGGTGGTGATCGGATTCCCGCTGCTGACCTCCTTCGCCCTCACCTCGGTTCACGCCAGCCATGGCGCGGTTGTTATTGCGCTGCTCCCCGCGGCGACCGCAACGATGGCGGTCATCCGCGGCCATGAACGGCCGCCCAGGTCTTTCTGGGTGATCACCGGCGCGGGCGCAGTGGCGGCGATTGGTTTCGCCTCTGCGCAGTCCGGCGGCATCGGGCAACTGCAATTGGCCGACCTGCTGCTGTTCGGCGCCGTCCTCTCGGCGGCAATCGGCTACGCCGAAGGCGGACTGCTGGCCCGCGAACTCGGCTCGTGGCAGACCGTCTCCTGGGCCCTCGTTCTGTCCTCGCCGCTCATGGCCGGCATCGCGGCGTTCTCTATGGCCAGCCAGCCTCCCTCTGCTACTCCCGTGCAGTGGGCGGCCTTCGCATACTTGGGCGTCGTGAGCATGTTTTTCGGCTTCTTCGCCTGGTACCGCGGCCTGGCCATCGGACCCATGGCGCAGGTCAGCCAGATTCAACTCGTCCAGCCGGTCTTGAGCATCTGCTGGGCCGGGCTCATACTGGGCGAAGACTTGACCTGGGCGACCATCATCGGCGGCACGGCGGTCATCCTCTGTGCCGGCCTGGCCGTCCGCTCCCGGCCAAGTGCGGCGAGGGCGGCGGGAAGCAATCCGTTCGTGCTGGACAGCCCGAAGGACAACGCGAGGGCACTGTGACAGTGAAACAATCCGGCTGATCTGATCACCTGCCCCGCCCCCGAAGCCGCCCAGCCCCAGACCGATCCGCAATCCGAATGGAAGTTCCGTGTACATCCCCGCACATTTCGCCGCCGGCCCCGATGCAGTCCGGCATCTGCTCACGCGCCCGTCCGCGGCCAACCTGGTCACCGCCACCGCGAAGGGCATGCTTGCCACGCTGTTGCCCTTCGTCTTCGACCCCTCGGCCGGTGAGCACGGCGCCCTGCACGCGCATCTGGCCCGCAACAACCCCCAATGGTCTGAACCCGCCCTCGGCGAATCGCTCGCCATTATCCAGGGCGCGGACGCCTACATCTCGCCGCGGTGGTACGCGTCCAAGGCGGAGCACGGACGCGTGGTTCCCACCTGGAACTACTCCACGGCCCACGTACACGGCACCCTGGTCATCCACGACGATCCCGCCTGGCTCGCCAGCCATGTGAGGCGGCTGAGCAACCACAACGAGGCCGGCTCCGAGCAGCCCTGGACTGTCGAGGATGCCCCGGAGCGCTACATTGCCGGCCAGCTGCGCGCGATCGTCGGCGTCGAGCTTCTCATCACGCGGATCGAGGCGAAGCACAAACTCAGCCAGAACCGGTCCGACGCCGATGTTGACGGTGTGGTGGCCGGGCTGCGGGCCCGCGGTGACCTGGCAAGCGCCGCGGACGTCGAGAACGCACGTGAGGGCCGCGAGCAGATTCGCTGCCCGCACTCCGACTCCCCGGCCGGTCCTGCTTCCTGATCCTGGCACCGGCTGCGCCTGCATCCTGATGGCCGAAGGCTGACCCCGGCACCTGGCCCCGGCCCGGCCGTTTCGCTAGGATTTCGCTACGAATTCGGGCCGGCGCCGCGGAAAAGGTCAGGCGCTACGGGGATCCCCGTAGCGCCTGACCTGTGGCGTGTCACGTGTCCGTTTCCGTAGCGGAATCCTGTGCCATCTCGTGGCCGAGGTTCATCACCCGGCGCGCCAACTCCCCCGGGTCCGGTTCCCCGGCGCCCAGCGCCCCCGTGCCCAGTTCACCCGCTCCCAGTTCACCCGTGCCCAGTTCACCCGCTCCCAGGTTCCCGGCGGCACGCAGGTCTTGCCGCTGCAGCCCCGGCCTGCCCAGCAGGACAGCGGACCACAGCGCCTGCACGGTTGATACGGCCACTGTGGCTCCCGTCGGTCCCGCGACCAGCCAGCCGCCGCTGGTCGCGGCCACTTTCGGGGCTCCCGGCCAGGATTTGCTGGCACCATTGATCGTTTGGGCGACGATCAGGTGCTGCCGCAGCGTCCTGACCGGGCCCAGGACGGGATCGCTCACCACATTTCGTCCGCACGCACCGCACATGTGAGCGTCCCTCCTAGGGCATGACGTCGCCGGAATTGGGCCCGAGTGTCTGCCCCACGTACAGGTTGCCGCCGGGATCGCTGGCCAAAAGCAGCGCCGTCGGGGCAACTTCGGCCGCCAGCCCGAAGCGCAGCAGCGGCAGCCCGGCACGCTTCGCCGCTTTCCACTCTTCCGAGATGCCGTCAACCAGGGGCGTTTCGATGGGTCCCGGGGCAATGTTGTTGACCAGCACGTTGTCGGCGGCAGTTTCCAGGGCCAGGGCCTTGGTCAGCCCCACGACTCCGGCTTTGGCGGCACTGTAGTGGCTGAGCCCGGTGCCGCCCTTGATGGCCAGCTGGGAGGCGATGTTGATGATCCGGCCCCACTTCTGCTGCCGCATCTCCCCCACCACCTCCCGGCAGCAGAGGAAGACACCGGTCAGGTCAACGGCAATCGTCTCGTTCCACATGGCAAGTGTCATGTCTTCCAGCGGCGATTCCGTCAGCAGGCCGGCACTGTTCACAAGAATGTCGATGCTGCCGAGCCGGGACCGTGCTGCGGCAAAGGCCGCCTTCACGCTCGCCTCGTCTGAGACGTCGACGGCGATGCTTCCCGCCGCGCCCGACCGGTCCAGGATGGCGACTCTGTCGCCGTTGGCGGTGAAGGCCTCGGCGATGGCCTTGCCGATGCCGCTGGCTCCGCCCGTGACCACAACGGCGCGGCCCTCCGTGTTTCGGGAGGCGTCAGGGTTGTTCATGTTTGTCCTTCCGAGGCTTTTCAGGCACGCATCTTGATGGTGAGGCCGCCGTCAACAATCAGGGACTGGCCCGTGACGTAGACAGCGTCATCGGAGGTCAGGAAGCCGATCACGCTGGCAACTTCCTGGGGCCGTCCGACGCGGCCCCAGGGGATTTCCAGACCGGCGCGCTGCAGGCCCTCGGGCCCGAGGGAATTCACCGGATCCAGGGACTGGGGAGTTTCGATCAGTCCGGGGATAACGGCGTTGGCGCGGATGCCGCGCGGCCCCAACTCGGCGGCCACACTGCGGATCAGGCCGAGCACGCCGGCCTTGGCGGCCGCGTAGTGGGCATGTTCCTCCCAGCCGTAGACGCCGCCGGCAATGGAGGATACGGCAACCAGCGATCCGCCGTCGGTCATCTTCGCGGAACCGGCGCGCAGGGTCCGCATCACGCCGGTGAGGTCGACGTCGAGCATGTCGTGCCAGCGCTGGTCGGTCATCTCCGCCAGGGGCGAGTTGCGCAGGATTCCGGCGTTGGCCACGGCGTAGTCCAGGCGGCCGTATTCCTGTATGGCGCGGTCGGCGAAGGCATCGACTGACGCGGTACTGCGGACGTCCACTTCGTGGATGACCCCCTGGCCGCCCGCGTCCTTCACGAGGCGAAGGGTTTCCTCCGGGTCGTGCGGGTCGCCGGGAAAGGTTCCGATGACAGAATGCACGCCGCGGTGGGCGTAGTGGACCGCGAGGGCCCGTCCAATGCCGCTGGCCGCTCCGGTGATCACGGCCACCCTGTTCTCAGGCGTCATGGGGGTGGTCCTCGAGCAGGGCTTCGACCGGCGGCTTCGCGGCGATCATCAGCAGGCCGGAGAAAAGGGTTCCGGCCGCGCCGACCCACAAGGCTGCAGCACCGGTTCCTACGCTGGCGGCCGCTAGCGTGAACAGGAAACCACCGAGAATGGTGCCGGGCTGGCTCATTGCGCCGATAAAGGCTGTGCCGGTGGCACGGCAGCTGACAGGGTAGCACTCCGCCATGAAGTACTGGATCGCGGCGTACGGTCCGACCAGGAAGAACAGTCCGGCGCCGTAGGTGACGATGATCATGAAGGGGTCCGTGGCAAGGGGGCTGAGCATGATGGCGAAGGAGATGCCGGAGATAATCCAGCCTCCGATGATGGTCCGCTTGCGGCCGATCTTGTCACCGAGCCACCCATGGAAGACATAGCCGAAGTACGCCAGCCCGTTGATGACGATCAGCATCCAGAAGGCGTCAGAAAGTTCCACACCCTTGGCGTTCTTCAGGACAGAACTGCCGAGAATGCTGAAAATAAGGATGCCGAAGAAGTTGAAGATCCAGGCCAGCGACAAGACGATCGTATTCCGGCGCAGGTGCGGCTCCCAGATGCGCTTGAGCGGGGCCGCGGAGGAGTGCTCGACGCCGAAGGCGTGGGCCAGGGAATGGGCTTCCTCGGTCTTGCCGCTCTTCTCGAGTTGGGTCAGCTTGTGGTGCAGTTCGAACTGCGGCGTCTCCTTCAGTTTCTTTGCGATGACCCACACGATGATCGCGGCCGGAACGGTCGCCATCAGGTACAGGGCGCGCCAGCCGAGGGACGGGAGGAAGACGAGGGCGAGGGCGCTCGCAAGCAGGAAGCCCAGCGGCCAGCCACCCTGGATGAAGGAGTAGTGGAAGCCGGGGCGCTTGCGCTTATCCGCGACTTCGGTGACCTGGTAGACCTCGTTCATGTAGGTGGCGTTGACGGCCTGCTCCGAGAACCCGAGCCCGCCGAAGGAACGGACCAGCACCAGCAGGCCGTTGCTGAGGAACGGGATCCCGGTCGGAATCAGGGCCGTCAGGCCCGAGACAATGGCGGTCCCGCCGATAGTGGTCATCATGCCCTTGCGGCGGCCGAGCCGGTCAATGACCGGGCCGATTCCGAAGCAGACGATCGCGGTGCCGACGGCGATCCAGGTGTTGATTGCGTACGCTTCGGTCGCGGTCCAGCCGAACTCCTGCTGCATGGCCGGCAGGAGGGTGCCGAAAAGTCCGAAGTCGAACACGGCGACCGTCCAGGCACAGAGCGCCAGGACGGTGGCGACGGTTGTGTGGTGCTTGGAGAATACCGGGAAGCGGCGTTTTTCGTCCGGTCCGGGTTGCGTCAGATCGACGGCGGGCTGCTGGATGGTCATTACTGGTTTTCCTTTCGGGGGCTGCGGGCGAGGAAGGAGTCCGCGATCTGGTCGAACTTCAGCCAGCTGACGCCTTCGTGGGAATTGATGTGTTCGATGAGGCGCTCGAGCATGAGCAGCACTTGGGGGCGGCCCGAGACATCCGGATGGATGGTCATGGTGAAGACGGCCTGATCCATTTCCCGGTACACCCAGTCGAACTGGTCGCGCCACATTTGTTCGACGTCCCGGGGACTGACGAATCCGTGGGAGTTCGGGGCCGCCTTGATGAACATCATGGGAGGCAGGTCGTCCAGGTACCAGTTGGCCGGGATCTCGACGAGGTCGGTTTCGGTGCCCCTGACCAGCGGCTCCATCCAGGTTTCCGCGGCCTTGGTGTAGTCGATCTTCTTCCAGCTGTCGCCGACCCGGACGTAGTAGGGCTCGAAGTCCTTGTGCATCAGGGAGTGGTCGTATTTGATCCCGCGTTCGAGCAGGATCTCGTTGGTGACCGGGGAAAATTCCCACCAGGGAGCAACGTAGCCCGTGGGCCGACGGCCGGAGACTTTCTCGATGAGTTCGATCGACCGGTCCAGGATGGCCGTCTCCTGCTCGCGGGTCATGGCGATGGGGTTTTCATGCGAGTACCCGTGCACGCCGATTTCGTGCCCGGCGTCGACGATCATCCGCGTCAGGTCCGGGAAGGTCTCGATCGAGTGGCCCGGCACGAACCAGGTGGCGGGCAGGCTGTACTTCTCGAAAAGCCGGATGAGCCGAGGGCCGCCGACCTCGCCGCTGAACAAGCCGCGGGAGATATCGCAGGGCGAGTCCTCGCCCCCGTAGGAGCCGAGCATTCCGGCAACTGCGTCCACGTCCACGCCGAACGCGACTTGGATGTCCTTAGTCATGAGATCAACCTTTCACTGCGCTTTTGTTGAGGTTTGGCTTCTTGTTGAGGTTTGTCTTTGGGCTGTGGATTGTTGGTGAGGCTCGGATGTTGGGCGGCAACTAGTCAGGAAGCGTGCCCCTCAGGGCGAAGGCCTCCGCGATCCCGGCGGCGGGAGTGCCGAGCCTGAGCAGAAGGCTCAGCAGGACAAGCGATTGGGATGGCTTGAGCAGCCCGGCGGGGATGGCACCGGCAGCGCGCAGGTCCTCGCCGCCGCCGTCGCCGTACCGGGGCACCACGGCACCGGCATCCACCCGGGTGCTCGTCACCACCACGACGCCGGCAGCGGTGGCGCGCGCGACTTCCTGGCACAGCACGCGGTTAGCGTTGCCCGTTCCCGTCCCCTGGAGCACGATCCCTGCCGCCCCGGCCTGGAGGGCAGCCCGCAGGAGGGTGGCGTCGGCTCCGGGGTAGGCAGCAATGAGGTCCACGCGCGGCGAACCGGCGTCCGCGCCCGGCAGGGGCAACGGGGGAAGGCCTGGTCGTACCGGCTGGATCTCGACCTCGCCGGAGTCGGACACCGATCCGACGGTTCCGAAGTCCGGGTTGGCGAAGGCATCGAGGCTGGTTGTGTGGCGCTTGCGCACTCCGGCCGCAGGGAAGATGGTCCCGGCAAAGGCCAACAACACACCGGTTCCGCGCGACCGCGGAGAACCGGCGACGGCGATGGCACGGGACAGATTGCCGGGTCCGTCCGGGGAGTCGGCGTCGGCAGCCTGCTGCGCTCCGGTGAATACGACCGGGCGGGGATCATCGTGGGTGAGGTCAACGAGATAGGCCGTTTCCTCCATCGTGTCCGTCCCGTGGGTGACCACGACGCCCAGAACCTGCGGGTCGGCCAAGGCCTCCCGAATCGTGGCGCAGATGGCGATCATGTCCTCGACTGTCAGCAGGTACGAGCCCTTCCGGAAAACGTCGAACACGCGGACCGGATGGGCCGCTGGCACGCCCACGCTGGCAAACACCTGCTCCCCCGTGTCGGACGCCACCGCGGCTCCGCCGGCCTCGGACGCACGTGAAGAAATCGTTCCTCCCGTGGCCAGCAGGACCACGTGGGGGCCAACTAAATCTGTGACGGTCATGTCCACTCCGTTTGTTCTGTAACTGTTTCCGCACACTTACCCAATCGATTGGGTTGGTGGCTAAAAGTTATTCCTGCCATGTTTCCTGCAGATGCTCCCGGAAGTTTCAGGGGGGTAAATACTTCGCCGCCGGCTCCCGGGATTCCGTCTACCCAATCGATTGGGTACGCCGTTTGATTGACTATAGAATGTGAGGTGGGACACGTCAAGAGTGCCTGGACCAGAGATCCGGGCATTATCAGGCACTCTTGGTGATGACGACCTTTTGAGCTGAGGCAGGGGACTGAATGGAAGAGAGCACGGCCGATGGCCGCACCATCACGCTGAAGGATCTCGCGAGCGAGCTCGGAATCCACCCCTCGACCGTATCCAGGATCCTGCACTCGGGCTCCGAAGTGGCGCGCGGGGCAGCCTCTGTAGCTACCGCCGAACGCGTGCGCGAGCTCGCGCGGAAGCGCGGCTACTCCCCCGACCCGCAGGCCGCCGGCCTGCGGACGCGGCGCACGCATCTCATGGGCGTGATAGTTCCCCGGCTTTCGGACCTCGTTCTGGCGATTATGTACGAGGGCATCGACGAAGCCGCGGCGGAGCTCGGCTATTCCACGTTTGTTATGAACTCGCGCGATGAGCCCGAGGAACAGCGCCGCAAGACGGACTCCATGCTGGCCCGACGCGTGGACGGGCTGATCATCGGCGACGCACACCTGGACAGCGGCCTGTTGCGGGAGCTTGCCTCCCGGAAGGTGCCGTTCGTGCTCATGAACCGGCGCGTCCCGGGCTTCCCGTCGGCCACCTGCGACGACGTCCTTGGCGGCGAGCTTGTGGCCGACCACCTGTGGGGCATGGGGCACCGGGACGTCGCCGTGATCGCCGGCGAGCCCTATGCCAGCACGGCCGTCGACCGGACGGCCGGTTTCGTGGACCGCTGGCGCGCGCTGGGCGGGAAGATTCCCCCTGACGCCGTTGTGTGGTCCCGATTCGATACCGGCGGAGGACGGGAAGCGGCCGAGACCATCCTGGCTCACGGCAACTCCCACCCGACTGCACTGTTCGCCGTCAACGACTTCGCGGCCATCGGCGCCATGGGAGCCCTGCGGTCCCATGGCCTCGGCGTCGGCCGCGACGTGGCGGTGGTTGGCTTCAATGACACCTCGCTGGCCGCGGAACTGCCCATCCCACTCTCTTCGGTCCGCTCGCCCATGCTTGATATCGGGCGGACGGCGGTGCAGCTCCTCAAGGGCGTCCTGGACGGCCGGGAGGTCGAATCGGTCAGGCTGGAGCCGGTCCTGTGCGTGCGGGAAAGCAGCGGCTTCGGCATCGCGGTGTGACACTGCAAGAGAATCCTCCAGTCAGTCGAATCAGTGAGTGGAATCGGGAGGCCATGCGGGCACGCGCCGTCCGTCAATCCGTAGCCCAACCGTGCAGGCTCCACGCCCATGAGTTGAGGAGCCCATGACTTGAGAGTAGTGACCCGGGTCACAGCGTCCTATCGGAGGTTCGCCCAAGATTGGGGCGACTTTTAGTGCAAACTGCCCAGTCCCTTTAGCGGGCGGCCGCAACGATGCCGAGGGCGAGCATGCACGTGGCGCGGACTTCGCCATCGGACAGGTCCAGTTTCAGCAGCTCCTCGATTTTCCGCAGCCGGTAGCTGAGCGTATTCCGGTGGATGAAGAGTTCATCGCAGATCTTCGCGGAGTTCCCGCTGTGGCGCAGGTACGCGCCGAAGGTCTCCCGCAGCGAGCTGCCGCCGTCGGAGGCCAGGGGCGCCAGCAGTCGTTGGCACATCGCAACCAGACCCGGACTGGGCAGTCCCTGCACAATGCCGGCGAGATCTGCCAGCGGCGCCTGGTGCACCCCGGGCCGTCCCACATGACGGCGGGCAAGCTGAAGCGCCAGCGGCAGTTCGCTGAGGCCCGCGGATTCCGAGACGATGACGGACAGTTCCGGGGCGTCCGTAAAGAATCCGCGCGCAGCATCCAGTAAGTCGGCCGCCGAGTGCCGGTGCTGCAACAAGAGAGTCGTGAGTCCGGCCTCTTCCATGAACCGCACAGTGCCGAACCCGGCCTGTAGACCCACCCGGGCGCGCCATGCGATGGCGCGCAGCTTTGCGGGGGCCACCTCTTCTGAGCTGCCGATCAGCACCGCACCCCAGTCGCTGTCAGGATCGAAGCCGGACTCGAGGGCGTAGCGGCGCAGCGGCGTGGACGGCTCGCCGCGGTCCTCATAAAGGGCCTCCATGAAGCGTGCGGCTTCCCGGGAATGCAAGGGCGAATGGGACCCGAGGGTATAGCTAAGCTGCATAGCGATGACGGCGGCCACGGGGCCCAGAATGGGCTGCAGCACAATGTTGCTCCCGATCCCCTCAATGGCAAGCCTGAACTGCTCGGACTCGCCGCTGGGAAGGCGCAACGCGGTCCGCGCGGTCCCGCCGTGAGCCGCTCCCGCGGAAACAAGCTCGAAGGCGTTCTGGTCGATCACGGCCACCCTCGCATCGATGGCATCCGCCACCCTCTCCAGGACCTCCGCCAGGGAATGCCCGTCGGCCGCCAACCGGGTGCATTGGTCCGCCAGTTCCCAGCCCTTCCGCAACTCCTCATAGCGCTCGGCAGCGATGACCCGCTCCACGTGCCGCATGACCAACACAAAGGGCACCTGCGGCGCGAGCTCCAGCAGCGGCAGGCCGTGCACCTCGCAGGCACGGAGCAGGCCGGCCGGCAGCTCGCTGTGCGCCGCGCCCAAGCCGAACGCCAGCCCTGAGACGGGGACGGAAACCAGCCGTTCCACGTAGGCGTCCCAGGTCCTGAAGTCCTTGACGTTCAAGCCCATGCCGTTGGTCAGCACCAGGGCGTTCACGCTGAGGAAGGGCGTGGGGTCCATGTGTTCGGTGGGAGCGCACCAGGTGATGGGCCGGGCCAGTCGGCCCTCGCCGCCCGCAACCCGAAGCCGGATGTTGAGATCGGCGTTGTCTGCTAAATCAGAAATTCGCACGGGGCCCTCCCACTACGGCGGGCGTCCCCCACCGGACAGTGCAATAACCATAATTGATGCCCGCAGCTTCAGCGACCTGCACAATATCGGGCACGTGAATTGCTGAGTAGCGTTGCACCCATGCAACCCAATGTGACTCCCGACACTTCTTCAGGCACCTCAGCCCACGCCTCTCCCTTCAGCGCTCCCCCCGCCTCTCCTTTCGGTCAAAGGCGTGTGCTCTTGAACTCCGATATGGGCGAAGGCCTTGGCCTCCACGAGTTCGGCAACGACGAAGAACTCATGCGCATCATCGACGTCGCCAACGTGGCCTGTGGGTATCACGCCGGCGATCCCGACGTCATGGAACGGACCGTGGCGTTGGCTGCTGAGCACGGCGTGGCGGTCGGAGCGCACCCCGGCCTGCCGGACATTGTGGGGTTCGGACGCCGCCGAATGGTTCTCACCCCGGCCGAGGTCGAATCGATCATCTTGTATCAGACCGGAGCCCTGACGGCGTTCCTCGCAAAGTACGGGCTGGAACTGAACCACATCAAACCCCACGGTTCCCTCTACGGCATGCTGGCCGGCGACGAGGAACTGATGCAGGCTGCCGCCGGCACAGCCTTGCAGTTCGGCGTTCCGTTTTTCGGGCTCGCGGGGACCGCCCACGAAAGCGTGTGCCGGTCCATGGGGGTGGATTTCGTGCCCGAACTCTATGTTGACCTCAACTACGGCCCGGCCGGTGAGCTGCTGATCCAGCGCCGCCCGGCGCCCACCGATCCCGACGCCGCCGCCGAGCGTGTCAGCAGGGCGCTGGCCGGCAAGCCCGTCCTCGCCGTTGACGGCACCGAGCTGGACATCCGGTTCCAAAGCATCTGCGTCCACTCCGACGCACCCAATTCGGTCGCAGTGGCCACCGCAGTGCGTGCGGTCCTGGGCTGAACCGATCTATCCAAACCATCTGAAAGAGAGCATCCCGTGGCAACCATCGTTTCCCCGCTCCCCGGCGTCTTTTATCGCAAGCCCGGCCCCGGCAAGCCGCCTTTCGCCAATGAAGGCGACGCCATCGAGGTCGGACAGACCCTCGGCATTATCGAAATCATGAAGCAGTTCACCGAAATCCAGTCCGATGTGGCCGGCACCCTGGAGTCGTTTGAGGTCAACGAGGGCGACATGGTCAACCCAGGCGACGCAATCGTCGTCGTCCGGGAAGGATAGCCATGAAGAAACTGCTCATCGCCAACCGCGGCGAGATTGCCGTTCGCATCGCCCGGACCGCCCGTGAAATGGGCATCGAAACATTCGTGGTGGCCAGCGAAGCCGACGTCGAATCCTTGGCTGCCCGGTCCGCTGACCACGTCGTCGTGGTGGGTCCGGCGCCTGCCACCGCCAGCTACCTGAACCAGGACGCCATCGTCGCCGCGGCCGTGGACAACGGCTGCGATGCCGTCCACCCGGGCTACGGGTTCCTCTCCGAGAATGCGGACTTCGCCCGGAAGGTCGCTGATGCGGGCCTGATCTGGGTGGGGCCGCGTGCGGACGCCATCGCCATGATGGGCAATAAGTCCTTGGCGAGGGAATCGGCCCGGAAGGCTGGCGTCCCCGTGCTCCGTGGCTCGGACGGCCCCCTCGATCCGGCGGCCGACGCCGTAGAAATCGCCCGCAGCATCGGCTACCCGCTCGTGATCAAGGCTTCCGCCGGCGGCGGCGGCCGGGGCATCCGCTTTGTGCACAGCGAAGGCAAGCTTCCGGAATCCATTGAGCAGACACGCGGCGAAGCGGCTGCTGTCTTCGGCGATCCCACCGTTTACCTGGAACGCTTTGTCCAGCATGCCCGTCACGTGGAGGTACAGGTCCTCGGCGATGGAACAAACTTCATCCATCTCGGCGACCGCGACTGCTCTATGCAACGGCGCTCCCAGAAGGTCATTGAAGAAGCACCGGCGCCGGACCTCCCGGACCACGTCCGCCAGAGGATCCGGGATTCCTCCGTGGAACTCGCCCGCGAGTGCGGCTACAGCGGCGCCGGAACGGTCGAATTCCTCTATGACCCGGTCAACCATGAAGCGGCGTTCATCGAAATGAACACCCGTATCCAGGTTGAGCACCCGATCACCGAGCAAATCACGGGCGTCGATCTGATCCGCGAACAGCTGCAGATCGCGTTCACCGGGGCGATGTCCCTCCGCCAGGACGACATCGCATTCAATGGCCACTCCATCGAATGCCGTATAAATGCCGAGGACCCCGACCACCACTTCTTCCCCAGCCCTGGCCTCATCACGGCCATGGACTGGCCCGCCGGCGCAGGCGTCAGGGTGGACACCGGGGTGGAGACCGGTTCCACGGTCACTCCGTACTACGACTCCCTGATGGCCAAGCTGATTGTGCATGCGGACACCCGCGAAGCGGCCATTGAGGCGATGCTGACGGCCCTGGATGAGACCCGCATCGAAGGCGTCAAAACCACCATCCCGGTGCACAAGAAGCTGCTGAGCCGGCCCGAATTTGCGGCCGTCACCCACCACTCGAAATTCCTTGAAACCGTCCCCGATCTGATGGAGGCACAATGAGCAGCCCGGAACCCGCCGTGTTGGAGGCCCGTTACACCTGGGGCGGAGACGAATTCCTGTTCGTTGAGGTCGCAGAGTCCATGAGCCTGGCCGCCAACTTCCGGGTGATGTCCATAGCAGCGAAGCTTTCGGCCATGCAGCTGCCCGGCATCGTGGACATCTGTCCCGCCAACGCCTCGCTGCTGGTGCGGTTCGATCCCGATGTCCTGCCGCCGTCGACCCTTGAAGAGACCGTCCGGACCATTGAAGGGGATCTGGCGCACCATCACGACCATTCGCTGGAAACCCGGATCGTCGAGGTCCCGGTCTGGTACGAAGACCCTTTCACGGCGGAAGTGGCCGAGCGATTCCGCGAAGGATTCCATCAGGAGCCCGGCGGCACCGACATTGACTACGCAGCCAAGGTCAACAACCTCAAGGACGCCGCCGAATTCATTCAGCGCCACCATGAGCAACCATGGCTTGTCTCCATGGTTGGCTTCGTCGCAGGCCTCCCGTTCCTCTTCCAGCTGGTGGAGCAGGAAAAGCAACTCGAAGTACCCAAGTATCTGAGTCCGCGCACCGACACCCCCAAACTGACCGTGGGCCACGGCGGCTGCTTCGGCTGCATTTACTCCGTGCGCGGTGCCGGCGGCTACCAGATGTTCGGGGTCGCTGCCGCGCCCATCTTCGATCCTGCCCAGTCCCTGGCCGATTTCAAGGACTTCATGGTGTTCTTCAAGCCGGGCGACATCGTGAAGTTCAAGCCCGTCACCGAGGCCGAATACAACACCATCCAGTCTGAGATCTCCGCCGGAACGTTCCGCTACCGGCAGGTGCCCGTGACATTTGATCTGTCCAGGGCGCTGGCGAATCCCGCGGGCTACAACCAGGAACTCATGGAGGCCCTCAATGGCGTTTGACATCAAGAACCCCGGCCTGGCCACCACAGTCCAGGACCAGGGACGCACCGGCCACTACAACGTGGGCATCCCGCAGAGCGGTTCCCTGGACCAATACTCGGCCGAACTCGGAAATGCCCTGGTGGGCAACACCGCCAAGGAAGCCGTCCTCGAATGCACGTACCTGGGCCCGCTGCTGACCACCGACCAGGATGCCGTCGTCGCCGTCACCGGGGCACCGGTTGAGGTAAAGGTCAACGGCGACGCCCGGCCCCAGTGGACCCGGCTCCAGCTGAAAGCCGGCGACGAACTCAGCTTCGGGGTCATCCGGGGAGGCACGCGCTACTACATCGCCGTCCAGGGCGGCATCGATGTTCCCGAGGTGCTCGGCAGCCGGTCCACCTACAGCCTGGGCGCTATCGGCGGGTTCCATGGCCGCAAGCTGGAGGCCGGGGACCGGATTCCGGTGGGCGCCCCGCTCAACGCCGGAGCCCTGCCCGACGCCGATTCAGTTCCGGAGGAATTCCGTCCCCAATTCGCCAAGGAACAGGCCGTCCGGATCGTCCTGGGCCTTTACGACCACCGGCTCACCGACGAAGGACTGGACAATCTCCTCCACAGCGAATGGAAGGTGACCCCGGTGGCTGACCGGATGGGGCTGAGGTACTCAGGTCCCGGAGTGCAGTGGAAAGAGCGGGAACAGCCATTCGGCGCCGGTTCCGACCCGTCCAACATTGTGGATGCCGGATACGCTGTCGGCTCCATCCAGATTCCCGGCGGCACCCAACCGATCATCCTGCACCGCGATGCCGTCTCCGGCGGCGGTTACGCCATGGTGGGCACGGTCATCAGCGCCGACATGGATCTGGTGGCCCGGGCCGCCCCCGGCACATCCACCAGGTTCGTGGCAATCAGCCTGGACGAGGCCCTTGTGGCGCGCAAGGAACTCGCCGAGCTCAAGAGGAACGCCCGTGCGGCCATCGGCGCCGGCGGCTGAGTAGCGGCCGGCGGATCAGGGCGAACGGACCGGCACACGAACCTTGTGCTTCTGTGCCCGCGGGTCCTTACTGGTGGGAGGAGACCAGGCCGCCCGCCACCAGGGCGCGACATCGCAAGGATCCAGCTCCCGGTTCAACGGTTGGGGCGGCAGGCGCTCCAACCGTCGAACCTGGATCTAGGAGGATGGACATGTTCGCTCGCGTCAGCACGTATCAGCCCGGCCCGGACAGCTCCGGGGCACCGTCGGAGGACACCGTGAACCGGGTGCTCCAGCTGCCGGGATGCCTGGGCATCTACTACCTGCTGGGGAAGGACAGCAAATCACTGTCAATCACGCTGTGGGCGGACGAGCAGGCCCTCGCCGGCAGCCAGGAGGCCGCAGCCAAAATCCGCACCGAAACCAGCGCCGAGCAGCACATGCAGATCCTGGGCGTGGAGGAATTCGAAGTGCTGACCAGGCAGCTCAAGGACTGATCGTCAGGACGGGGCGTAGCCAGGGGCCAGGGACGACCGGCTGAAGTCGGTCTGCCACACATCCATGTCCTGCCCGTCGGCGTCGGTGAGGACGTAGTCGGGCCAGCGGTCAAACGCGGAACAAGGATGGGAAATCCCGAAATCCAGCGTGTCGGTGACATCCACTCCGGACACCCCGGAGAGCACCGTGTGATGGTCGAAGAGATTGCGCACCGCTGCGGTTGCGCCGGGCTTGAGGGCTCCGTCCGCGGTCCGGACCGAGAGGACGCTGGGCAGTCCGGCGTCGTAGGGAAGGTCCCGCTTGCCGGCACCGACGACGGCCATCCCGTCTTCGGGGGTGGACAGGACCATCGCGCGAACGGACAGCGCCGGAATGAGTCCCGGAACGGGGCTGACGGCGGCATAGGTGCCGTGGTCGTGGGTGACGTAGCAGCCCGATCTGAGAACAATTCGTGTTCCGGGCACCTGGCCGCGATCGGGAAGGAACTCAACCACGCGGTCCGGGAACGCGGAACCACCCATGGAGTAGATGGGAGTGGCTGTCTCAAAGAACTCCGCCGCTTCCAGATAGATGTCCCGCACCAGCCGGCAGTGCCGGTCAACCGCTGTGACGTTATCCTCGGCCCTGCTGTTGGGCACGACGCCTTCATACCCGGCAACACCCACCAGCCTCAGTCCCGGCGTGGCACGGACCAGCCCGGCCAGCCGCAGACCCTCGGACAGGCTGCGGATGCCGGTGCGCCCGCCGGGAGTTCCGACGTCGATCAGCACCTCCAGGTCGGCCGCCGCGCCGTCGAAGATCTCGGCAGCCACCTTCACGCCTGCTGCCGAATCGACGAAGCAGCGGATTTCCCGGGCGGGATCTTCCTCCAGCCACGCACGGACACGCGTTAGCCCGGACCTGTCGACGATCTCGTTGGCGACGAGGACGCGCTGATGACCCCAGCGCAGTGCCGAGGCGACTTGATCCACGGTGGCGACGGTGACACCGACGGCGCCGGCCGCCAACTGCCGCTCGATGATTGGTGCCGACATCGTTGTCTTGACGTGCGGCGCGAGATCCACGCCCCGCTCCCGGCACCACGCCGCCATGACCCGGATGTTGTTCTCGAGGGCAGCGCTGTTGAGCCGCAGTTGCGGATACGCCGGCGCCGTGAGGGGCGTTGCCGCGAAGTCCGCATCGGTTCCGTCCGATCTTCCGCTCAGCCTGCTCACACGTATCCCCTGTTCTTCGATCCCAAAATTCTGCCTCGACTCCGACAAATCTACTGGACTGACGTGTCTACTGGAGTGACGTGCCTCTGGCGGCACGCCCTGGCCCGGGCCGCCTAGACGTCCAGCGCCGGGTTCCGGTCGAAGAAGCCGGCCGGCTTGAGCCAGAACGCGACTGTGTCCACCGGCATGACCGGCCACTCCTCCGGCCGTGGGATGTGGTGAATGCCGAAAACGTACCAAAGGACGACGTCGGTGTTTTCAACGGACCGCCCCTGCCGCACCCATTCGGGCATTCCCAGCCCGCCTGTGCCCTGGTTCACGAATTCGCCGGCGGGCCAGCGTTCCGCGGCATCGTTGGGCGTCACCCATACCGTGTGCCCGATGACCTCCGCACGCTGGAAAACCGGAGATGCCGGGTCAAAGAACGACGGGAAAGCTGCGCCGGGCACCAGCTTGTACGACACCGGGGTCCCGAGCCCATTGACCGAGTTGTCGTTCGTCACCGTCCAGGCCCGCTGGGTCTCCCAGGAGTAGTCGTCGTGCCCCTCGGTCGTGATGGGGGTCTTGTTCTGATGCAGGGCGAGCCCGTACGGATTGTCCGGACCCATCGGGACCATCGCGGTTTCCGAACGGTAAACGGTATTTGCGGTGCCGTCGATGTCCAGGTCGAGCCGGGCCACGAGGAAGTGCTGGTGGAAGGGTGCATAGGTCCGGTTGTCCACCAGCGTTCCGCTCGGATGCTGCTGGCCCTCGCCGAAATGGCTGACCACCATGATGCCGGTGGCCCTCACCTCGCACTCAATGTTCCCGTCCTGGTAGAAGCGCCAGTACACCAGGTATTCATAGTTGGCCACGGTGACATGGAAAGAAATCACCAGTCGACGTATCCGGCGCACTTCCATGCCGCCGTCGTGGTCGATGTGCTTCCATAACACCGCCCCATCCTCTTCGTGGATGCAGATGGCGTTCCTGATGGTGTAGGGCTCCCCCGCAGAATTGTGCATGACCGCATCCAAATACCGGATTTCCCCGAGGCAGTCGCAGCCCAGTTCCAGCGACGTCGTCATGAATCCCAGACCCCATTCGCCGACGTCGAACGCGGTGCGCCGGTAGTGGTCATCGCTGGGATCCCGGTAGGGAACGGCCATTTCGGCGAAGGACAGGCGGTTCGCGATCGGCCGTTCGCGGCCGCCGTCGCGATAGCTGACCCGGTGCAGCGTCAGCCCTTCGCGGTAGTTGAACCCGACGCGCAGGGACCAGTTCTGCCAGCTGATCCTGTTGCCGTCCATCTGAAAGGAAACGCCTTCGGGCTGGACAATGTCCAGCGGCTTGAGCGGTTCGCGGGTGCTTGCGTCGCGGAGCCGGTCCGGGATCAGCGCCGGGATATATTCGCCCATGATCTCGGGACGGTCCACCGCAAAAGTGTCCTCGATGTCCAGCAGCTCCATGGACGCCAGGTCAATGACGCAGTGGAACCCGTTGACCGGCCCCGCATACGGGTTGGCGCCCGCACGGGCACGGACCCACGTGTCGGACCAGCCGATCCGGCGCCCCTGGTGCTTCTCCGGGATCATTGACAGGCCATAGGTCCACACGTCCATGAAGACCAGGGACAGATCAGTGATGCCGCGCTTGGCAAGCGCAGCGATCACCTGCGGGTGGCTGCGCAGCGCTGCGTCAGCTTCTTCCCACTCGTCGACGGTCATGTTCGCCTGAACGCCAGGGATATGGGTGAAGGAGAGGACAACCCCGTGGGTCAGCGATAACCGCGCCTGGTAGGTCTTGTTGGAGGACCGTTCGAAGCAGTTCACGCCGACGATCCGTTCCGGAGCCGGCGCGTCGGCAGCGGCTTCGAAGGCGGCGACGGCAGCCTTTTCCGGTTCGATCAGCTCGATTGCGGCAAGCCGCCACGCCGGAAACGTGACGCCTTGTGCGCTGGCGAGCAGCTCCGCCGCGGCACGGAACTCGTCCGCGCTCAGCGGATCCAGCGGATGAGACGGTGCGGCCCTTCTCACGGCGCTCTCCTTCTGCGGGTCACGTTCACGGCCCGCTACGGCTTATCTTCCTCGGCGGCCTCGGTGAAGAGGGCACCCTGCGCGGCTCCCGAGCCCGACCTCCCGCCGCCCGCTCCGCGCAGGATGAATGCGATACCGACGGCGGCCGCCGCGCCGACCAGCGGCCCGGCGACATACACCCAGTAGTCGCTGAAATTTCCGCTGGCGAGATCCGGCCCGAACGTTCGTGCCGGATTCATCGACGTGCCGGAGATGGGGCTGCCCCACAGGCCTGCCAAGGCAATGTATGCGCCGACACCGAACGCCCCAAACAGCCCGACGTTCTGGGCCCCGGAGGCGGTTCCCAGGATGACGCTGACCAACACCATCGTCAGCAGTGCCTCCATCAGGAACGCGGCGCCGGCCGAATAACCAGCCGCCGGATAGTTTGAACCGTAGGTGGCGGAGACCCCGATCACGCCCTGCAGCAGCAGGCAGGCGAGCGTCGCGCCAATGAGCTGAACGACGATGTAGGCCGGCACCCGGCGCCACGGGAAGTCACCGCGGAGCGCGAACGCAATGCTGACCGCAGGGTTCAGATGCGCGCCCGAGATCTTGCCCATGAACAAGATGATGCCCATGACCATCAGGCCCGGAGCCACCACTGCCGCCGTGCGGCTGATGACGCCGGGGAACGCCTGGCCCATCATGCCGCCGCCGGCCGCGACGACCACGAGCAGGAACGTGCCGTATAACTCCGAGAACAGGCGCCGCCATTCCTGGCGCGGATCATTAAAGTCCTCAATCCGCTGCAGGACGCTTTGCTCCACTATTTCAAGTATGTTGGGTATGACGTCGTGATGCGCGTGGTCCCGGCGAGCGCCGTCTTTGTCCTGATTTGCCGCCATGGCTGTCCGCCTCCGCAGGTTCTGGCCATGTGGTCTGCCGTGCCCAGCCTCGGTCTGCCACCTCAGAAGGCCAATGTACCGCTGACGGCGACAGTTGTCAGCGCTCCGCGGGTGGCTCGCTGCCAGCGGGTGGCTCGCTTAGGGTCAGTGTGGCAATTTCGAAGGACATCCGAGGGACAAAGTCCTAGCATTCAGCCATGAGGCAAGAAACCTGGCAAAAGTATTCCGAGTGGCCCCTCGTCGGTGCGGCTTTTGTTTTTCTGGCGGCCTACTCCATCCTCGTCATTGCAGAACCGCCGCAGCCCTACGCCGACCTTCTCGGAATCGTCGTGGGGTCAACGTGGGTCGCCTTCGGCGCCGACTACATTGTGAAGTTGCTCCTGGCGCCCCAACGGGGCCGGTGGTTCGTCCGCCACCCCTTGGACCTGCTCATGGTGGTGCTCCCCGTTGCGCGGCCGTTGCGGCTCCTGCGTCCGTTCACCTTGCGCCGGGTCATGGAACGGGCCCCGGGCACCGCCATCAGGACCCGCGTCCTGGCCTACGTCATTGTCTCCGCGGTCCTCCTGCTCTACACGGTCGCCCTGAGCGTCTTCAATTTCGAAAAGGGCGCACCGAACGCGAATATCACCTCGATGGGCGACTCGTTGTGGTGGGCAATTGTCACCATCACAACGATCGGCTATGGCGACTACTACCCCGTAACCGTTCCGGGCCGGTGGGCTGCGGCCACGCTGATGGTCGGCGGGTTTGCAGTCCTGAGCATGGTCACGGCGGTGGTGTCCTCCTGGCTCGTTGAAAGTGTGACGGCAGCAACCAATCTGCGGAGGCGATCGGACGAAGGCATCGGCAGCGAGGAACGTGCCCGCCTCGTGGCCCAGATCAGCAGGCTCCATGACCAGCTGGCCCAGGGACCGGGCGATTCCGGCAGTACCCCGGCCCTCGGAGGGGCACCCAAGGAACCGCCTCAGGGGCATTGACGCTGCCTCCGTTGCGCTTGGACTTTCCTGACGCCATGGCCGCAACCGGCCGGAGCGGGTACAACTGTTTCATGACCACCCCTTCCCTGGTGCTTGGCCCTATGGTGCGGTACGTGGATGAGACGTCGGCGAGTGTCTGGGTGGAGACCCAAACCGCTGCCCGAATTTCCATCCGTGCCGGCGGCCGGGGCTGGGAGGCCCGCACATTCGCAGTTCACGGCCACCACTACGCGCTGGTGGAATTGGACGGGCTGGAGCCCGCCACGGTGACGCCGTACGCGCTCGATATCAACGGAACACAGGCCTGGCCCGACCCCTCATCCGGGTTTCCGCCGTCCATGATCGCCACACTGGCCACCGGTAAGCCGCTGCGGATGGCATACGGCTCCTGCAGGACCAGTGTCCCGCACGATGCATCCGGCAACCGGACCCATGGCGTCGACTCACTGCGCGCCTATGCGCTGAAGATGGCCTCCGGCGGAGACTTGCCGTGGCCGGATCTTCTGGCCTTCCTCGGAGATCAGGTGTACGCGGACCTGACCAGCGAACAAATGCAGGAGTTCATCCGCGGCCGGCGAGACATCAAGGCACCCCCCGGCGAAGAGCTCAAGGACTACGAGGAATACGCCCACCTGTACTTTCTGGCCTGGTCAGACCCGGCGAACCGATGGCTGCTGTCGACCCTGCCCAGCGCCATGATCTTCGATGACCACGACATCCGCGACGACTGGAATACGTCGCTGAGCTGGAAGAAGAAGATGGAGGCGACCTCGTGGTGGCGTGGGCGGATCGTCGCGGGACTGGCCTCGTACTGGGTCTACCAGCATCTGGGGAACCTGTCACCGCAGGAACGGGCTGAGGATGCCGTGTGGCAGCGGATCATCGGGCACACAGGCGGGGATGAGCTCGATGTGGGCGCCGAGCTGGACAGCTTCGCGGAGCGGGCTGATCGTGACCCGAAATCCTATCGGTGGAGCTACTGCCGCGACTTCGGCGACACCCGGCTCATCGTCGTTGACTCCCGCGCAGCCCGGGACCTGACGCCGGACGATCGGGCACTGGTCGATGCGGTGGAAATGGCCTGGCTGGACGACCGGATGCAAGGCGGCTTCCGCCACCTGCTCGTGGCGACGTCCCTGCCTTTCCTGTTGCCGATGGGCCTGCACTACGTCGAGTCGTGGAATGAGGCCGTCTCTGAGGGCGCGTGGGGGAACCGTGCCGCCTGGGCCGGCGAGAAGCTGCGCCAGGCGCTGGACCTGGAACACTGGGGCGCATTCCAAAACAGCTTCCGGGAACTGGCGGCCATGGCCACCGAAGTCGCCGACGGCAAACGCGGCCCGGCACCGGAAACAATCACCTTCCTATCCGGGGACGTCCACTACTCCTACGTTGCGGAGGTGGAGCGTGCCTCTGGCAGCCGGATCCTGCAGGCCGTCTGCTCCCCCATCCGCAACCCGTTGCCCCGCCTGATGAGGTCCTTCGCGGCCATCATGTCCTACGGCTTGGCCACCCCGGTGGGCGCCTTGGTCGCGCGCTCCGCCAAGGTGCCGGACCCGCCGTTCCACTGGTCCGGCATCCGGGGGCCCTGGTTCCAAAACAACGTGGCCTATCTGGAGGTGGTACCGGAAGGGCTGAAATTGTGGTGGCAGACCGGGGTGGTGGACGACGGCGACCACCTGAATCCGAGGCTGGAACGCGTCGCCACCCTCACGGTGTCTCCGCGGAGCGCGCACGACCCCGTCCAGGGACAGCAGGGGCAACAGCGAAACGCATGACGCGAGTTTCTTGTGATCCCCGCGTCGGCGCAGACGTTCTACCGAAGGTCGCGGTCAGCGGCTGCCACGTTCTCGACGGCGACCGTTTCGATGATTCTGGTCGATGGCTCACCAACCAGCGCCGGCGCCGTCACACCCGTTTTCCACGTATCGTTCTGCAGCCGGCCCAGGAAGTCCACCGCCGCCGCCTGCGTATCGAAGTCCATCTCCAGCATTACGTAATCCTGCTGGTCAAGCGGGCGCGAGATCCGGAATGACCGCACGCCCGACGCAGCGCGGTCCAGCGGATCGCTGTCGAAAGCCCTCCGCCACATGTCAAAATCCCGGACCTGGTGTTCGATCTGCAGGGTAATCACTGGGGCGCTCCTGTCGACGGTTCTACACGCCCACTGTAGGCCCCGAAGGCCCCGCCAAGTAAGGAGCATGGCCGAAGTGTTATTCCGGCTGGCGTCTTACGCCGGCTGGGATCCGGTGTTGGTGCTGGTCGGGGCGTTGGACTGATCGGCCTGGTGGCGTTGCCGGCGGCTCGCCAGCAGGAACGGCACCGCGATCAACTCGATCACGCCGCCGATGGCCAGCGACGCGGCATAGCCGTACACATCTGCCGCCCGTCCGAGCAGCGGCTGGACCACGACGCCACCGCTTGAGCCCATGAGTGAATCGAAGCTGAGCACTGTGGCGCGCTGCTTCGAGGCGATCATGTCGTTCAGGTACGCCTGCCGCACCGGTATGCCCGCCGATGACACCACTGCCCAGAGCGCCAACAGCACCAGGGCCAACCAGAATACGTGGGTGAACCCGAGCACCACCAAGATCACCGTGTCCACGACGCTGCTCAGGATCAACACGGTGGTGCGCCGGCGGACAAGGCGCCGGATGCGCGGAGCCATCCAGCCGCCGAGCACCTGCGCCGCGGCCACGATGGCCGCCGCCAGGCCCGCGACAGAATACGCGTGGGGGTCCCCATAGAGCTCGAGCAGGTACGGCTGCAGGGCGTAAAACACATAGATCCCGACGCCGAAAGTGAACGGCGCGGCCAGCATCACGTAACGTACGGGCGGATTCTTCAAGCCGTTCTCGATCGAGGCGGCGAGTACAGCACGGGTCGCCTGGAGGGGATGGGTCGAGCGTTCGGGGGTGAACCCGACGTCGCGCATGAGCCCAAACGCCACCGCGAACATGGCCAGCAACACGCCCACGCGCATCAGGAACGGCACGCCCAGATTGGTGGCCTGCGCGATCACGCCGCCGGCAACAGAGCCGGCGAGCATCGCGACTCCGGCGACCATCTGGCCTCGACCGAGCACCGCTTCCATCCCGCCCTCGAACCCAGAGAAGCGCAGTGCATCGACGAGCCAGGCCTCCACCGCTCCGGAGAAGAAGGTGAAGCCCAGGCCGAGCAGGACCGACACCACCGCCCACCACCAGAACGGGGCGGAGAACTGCCAGAGCAGGTAGTAGAAGTAGGTCGAGACGGCAAGGGTCACGGTTCCGAGCAGGAACGAGACGCGCCGGCCCCAACCGTCGGCAACCACCCCGGTGGGCACCTCGAACAGCACCATGCCGGCCGTGAAGAAGGCATTCGCGGCAAACGCCTCGAAGTTGCTGAGACCGGCGTCGAGCAGGAAAAGGGTGTTGATCCCCCAGATGAACGAGGCCGCAAGGGTATTGCCCAGCGTCAACGTCAAATAGATGCGCTGAATCTTTCGGGCGGCGGCGTTCATCGCGTCGCCGTCCCCGCCAGGGCGAGGAGGGAGCACGAGCCCATTCTCGTCTCCGCTGCCGGCACGCGCCAGTGCACACCAGGCGCAGGGCAGGACGCGAACGGTCGAGCCGACGATGCCCGGTCTGCTCAGCTGCCCTGGTTCGTGTAGAACGACCGCCGGCGGGCGTACTCATGGACCCGGTCCAGGGTGGCGATCTGGTCGCGTGCCTTGGTGGCCAGTCCGTCGAACCTGGAACCGTCCAGTCCCAGATCGCCGGAGAGATCCTGCAGCGTCTGCCACAGCCCTAGTTTTCCCATCACCGCCGACCGCATGACCTCGGACTCCAGCACCAGCGTCATCGGCGAGCGGCTCACCACCCGCCCGTTGAGCTTGAGTCGGCCGGCACGCTCCGCAACCCACGCCGCCACCCGCCGCGGAGTTCGCCGTGGCAGGCCAAAATCCCCCACTAGTCCGCGCAGGTACTCCCGCTCCTGCCTGATTTGGGTGGCAAGTGCCGCAAGTTCGGCGTGGAAGGGGGTTTCCGTGAAGTCGCGCGCCATGCGCTCTATGCGGCCCTGCCCCGCTGTGGCTCCCGCGAGGTGGTCCGAGAGGTAGAGCCCGAACAATTTCTTATCGATTTTTCCGGAAATCTGCGGTGCCATGAATGCTCCACTCTGATCGAAGGGTTGCTTCGGGAAACATCACCCTACCGGAGGGCATGGCGGGCCCAGAAGTTCTATCGGGGCGCGGAATCGTCGTGCGCCGGCCGCACTGACCCGGCGTCAGGATCCATCGCCACGAGCCCGGCGTCGTCCTTCACCTCTGTCAGTTCCTGCGCCACGTCAGGCTTGAGCCAGGACGCCACCACGCTGACTCCGCCTCCGTCGTCGCGGTCGATCACGACGTCGATCTCGGAGGCGGCCGCCCCCATGCGCGACAGCTGCTCGCGATATGACGCGACGAGCATCTCCAGGCTTTCCTCGGTCCACTCCCCCGGCCGCATCCTCGTTGAGATTTCGACCGGTTCAGGCTGATACAGCGTCATGAAAGTCCTTCCCGTGGGGTTCGATCAGGGTGAGCACGACCCCATTCTCGCCCCCTGCGCCGGTGTGCGCCAGAGCAGGGACATCGGGCCGCCATGGCGCCAGGGCGTTCCGAAGTGAACTACGGCTATTCCCAAGTACTCCCCGCACTCGATCACCTGGGCGCGATGCACAGCGACGTCGTCGTTCCTCTCCTGCAGGCCTGGCTGGGAAAAGTGGGCCGGCAGCAAGTAGGAACATCTCCCCGGGACTGTCGCGGCGCCGGTTCCTATGTGCTGAGGCGGAAGACGTCGGCTTTGATCGCGTGGCGTCCGGTCTTGCGCTTCCCCGACGGCGTCCCATACAACACCAAGGCCGACCGGTCATCGTCGAGAACGGTGATCCCCTCGGCATGGTCCTCGTCCTCACCGAACGGCGCGTCAAATTCGCAATGCAAGTCGTCTTTCGGCAGGACGGCCTCGGCCTGCGACGTCAGCGCGCCCCGCCAGCGAAACACGGCCGCGCGCCCGTCGAGTTCCATGGTGGGTCCTGCCAGGACGAGCAGGTCCCGTCCGTGACGGCACAGATCCCGCACGCCCAAACCATGCAGGCGAAGGAAGTGCTTGCGGTAGCGACGATTCCCGGGACCGATCGGCTGCGGCTCCAAGCCGGGCCCGCCGCCAACCTGGAGCTCTATGATCATCGCCCACCCACGCAGCACCGGCCCCCGCAGACCGATGAACACCCGGTCGCCCGCTACGGCGAGGCCCTCGCAGTCAATGCCGTTGTCCTTGCCCGGGATCGGGCGACCTGTCGTCGAGGACTGGATGAAGCTTCCAAGATGTGGGTCATCAGCCAGCAGATCCACCAGGCCCGTGCCCCGGCCGAGGCCCAGCACGGCGGGGCGCTGCTGCTGCCCCGTCCGGCCGCCGTCCGGATCGAGGAGGGCCTTAGTCGAAAGCCGGGCCAACACCCGACGGCGCTGGCTGACCTCCACTGTCGCCAGGGAATCCTGCGCTTCTGCGGGTGTGGCGTTGTTCTTGACCTGTTTGCGGGCCGAGCTGTGCGATCCAAGCAGCCACAGCGTGTCATCCTCGACATCGAGGCCCTCGATGTCCATCTCACCCCTGTCCCCGGGCAGCTCAAGGAGGTGGGTGAGGTCGAAGCTGCGGTGGGTGCGGGCCTGGCCGCCGGCCTCCAGGGTGAGCCGTTCGAGGCTGGTCGTCTCGTCATTGGCGACCCAAAGGTGGGAACCCTGCCGGGCGACCGCGGACAACCCGTCGCGCAGGTCAGCCTTCGGATCCAGGGTGCTGCGCTGGTCGAGTACGAGGCTGATTTCGCCGGAGGGCTCGTCCGGCCGCGGCCATCCGCTCACCGCGGCACACCCATCCTCGTCAGCGGTGATCGGCAGCTCATTCCCGCGCTCTCCGTTCGCGCAGCCAAGGGATGAGGCCACCTGCCAGGAGCATGTCCACCTGACGGCTGGAGAGACTGTGCCGCACAGGGTAGACCTCGTCTCGGGTCCGGTTCTCCACGAGGATCTCCTTGCCTGTGAGCAGGGCGTCGTGTATCCCTGTCAGCGCGAGCACATCGTCCTGTTCGATGCGGTCATGATCGGCCGCATTTGTGAACTCGACTGCGAGGACGCCGAAATTGGCCAGGTTTTGCCAGTGGATCCGCGCGAAGGAGACGGCCACCACTGCGCGCAGCCCGAGGAAGCGCGGGGTGATAGCTGCGTGTTCCCGTGAGGATCCCTGGCCGTAGTTCGTGCCGCCGACCAGGATGTGCCCGGTGGAGTCGCGGGTTTGGGCGGCGCGGGCGGCGTAGGTGGGGTCGAGCTGGTCGAAGGTGAATTCGGCGAGTTTGGGGATGTTGCTGCGGTAGGGCAGAACGCGCGCACCGGCTGGCAGAATCTCGTCCGTCGAGACATCGTTGCCCACCACCAAGGCCACTGGTGCCTCGATGCGGTCGGCGAGTGGGCCGAAGACCGGAAGCGAGGAGATGTTTTCGCCCTTGACCAGCGCTACTTTGCCGGCTTCCTCCGGCGCCAACGGCTCCTCCAGCATTGCCACGTTCACGCTCGACACCGCGGGAAGTTCGATCTCGGGATACTCAAGGTCGAAAAGCTCCGTCAGGTCCCGCGGGTCGGTGATAATTCCGGTGAGCGCAGCAGCCGCAGCCGTCTCCGGCGAGCACAGGTAGACCGAGTCCTCCTTCGTGCCCGAACGGCCGGGAAAGTTGCGGGGCATCGTGCGCAGGCTGTTGCTTCCGTTCGCGGGGGCCTGTCCCATCCCGATACAGCCCATGCATCCGGTCTGATGCAGTCGGGCTCCGGCGCTGATCAGATCAAACGTGGCCCCCATCCTGGTGAGGTCCTGCAGGATCTGCCGGGAACTCGGGTTGACGTCGAAAGACAGTCCAGGGTGGCACTGCCGTCCCTTCGTGATGGCGGCGACAATTGCGAAGTCGCGCAGGCCCGGGTTCGCTGAGGACCCAATCACGACCTGCGCCACCGGCCTCCCAGTGACCTCCCGCACCGGAACGACGTTCCCGGGCGAGCTGGGCAGGGCGATGAGCGGCTCGATCGAGGCCAGGTCGATCTCGTCGGTCACGTCGTAGGTGGCACCGGAATCGGCGAGGAGTTCGGTGAAATCGTCCTCGCGCTGTTCGGAGCGCAGGAAGGCCCGCACCTGGTCGTCGGCCGGGAAGACCGTGCTCGTCGCACCGAGTTCGGCGCCCATATTGGCAATCACGTGCCGGTCCATCGCGCTCAGTGTGGCGAGGCCGGGACCGTAGTACTCGATGATCCGGTCCTTGCCGCCCTTCACGCCGTGCCGGCGAAGCATTTCGAGGATGACGTCCTTGGCACTGGTCCACGGTGGCAGCTTGCCGGTAAGCCGCACGCCCCAGATCTCCGGCATCTTCAGGTAGAGCGGCTCGCCCGCAATGGCCAGGGCCACCTCGGTGCCGCCGACCCCGATTGCCAGCATCCCCAGCGACCCAGCGGCCGGGGTGTGACTGTCGGAACCGACCATGGTCGTGCCCGGACGGCCAAACCGCTGCATGTGGGTCGGATGGGACACCCCGTTTCCGGCCTTCGAGAACCACAGACCAAACCGGCGGCAGGCCGAGCGGAGAAAATCATGGTCCTCAGCGTTCCTGCTGTCGGCCTGCAACAAGTTGTGGTCCACGTACTGCACGGACACCTCAGTTTGTGCCCGGTCGAGCCCGATGGCCTCCAGTTCAAGCATGACCAGCGTCCCGGTCGCGTCCTGGGTGAGAGTCTGATCGATACGCAGGCCAATCTCACGGCCGGGAATCATCTCCCCGGCCAGCAGATGGGATGCGATGAGCTTTTGGGCCACGTTGTAGGCCACGGTGTGTTCCTTACTCGATGGCGAGGCCGGATGCCTCCGCCGTCAACGAACCGGGCACCGGGCACTCCCCTTTATCCCCAAATTAGCCCACTCCGGGCGCCGGGAACAGTGGGGATTTGACGCTCATCGTGGCCCTGCCGGAAACGGTGCGCTCCTGGTGTTCAACGAGCTGAGGAAGGCCAGTGCCGCGGCCAATCCCGCACTCAGCACAACGGCTCCCAGCCACATCGACACTGGCCATTGAATCGATGCCGCCAGGGCGATCCCAGCCAGTTGGCCGGTCCAGATGAGTGCCGCCAGCACGGCGGTGACCGCCGGCAACGTGCGCCTCAGCCACGGGCCCGGCCGTCGGGCAAGCAGCAGATCCGCCGCTACCGCGATTATCGTCGCTCCGGCAGCACCGGCGACCGCGGCCGGGCGCAGCCCCGACATGGCCAGCGGCAGCCACGCCACCACGGCGACCAGGATGGTGGCAATACCGAAAGGCGGCCTTCGGGCTCCGGAGAAGGTGTAGAGGAAGGGGGCGATAATCAGCGCTGTGGTCACCAAATAGCTGGCCAGTCCGAGGGCCGGGGGCAGCTCCGCCTGGGTGTGCCCGGGGCTCCCGATCGGCGTCTGCAGATAGGGGACAGCCGGCGGGGTCCGGACGAACGCCGAGCAGTAGATGAGGAAGAAGGCTCCCAAGCCCGTCATCAGGGCGAGAGACAACAATGCAGCCGGCGTCCATGAGAAGGCTTCTGCGCCGCCGGCGGCCCGTGCACTGCGGATACCGGTGCCGAGGATGAGGAAGAGGCTGAACCCCAACAGCAAGTGGGTGGGGCTCACCAGCGCATCGAGGGAGACTTCGATGCCCAGGATCTCGTGCCAGGCCAGATCCAGGACGCCCGCGACGGCGAACAGGACCAGTCCGATGACCGTGCCCCGGTAGCCGGCCGGCACCGACCGGGTCAATGGCCGCCCGGGCTGGCGGTTCCTCCAGATCACGCTTGCCGTCCACGCGGCGGTGGCCACGAGGCCCGAATAGAGTGCCGCGTGCCAGGGGGTGAAGAAGGTTTCCAACCCGGGAACGTGCAGGTGGGCCCAGCCGTCCAGGAACACAGCCAGGAGGAGCCAGATGCCCAGCAGTTGCGTCACAAGGTCGTTGCGCGCCCCGGCCCGAAGAGTCTGCGCTGCCGTGTCAACCATCGTCGCTCTCCTCGCACCCGCCGTGCCATCACCCTCGCCGTGCCGTCACACTCGCCGCGCAGTCCAGGGAGGCCGGGATGCCCACACTTGGCCCGCGTCGAATGGTTAAAGCTTGGACCTCCCGGTGTCCGACCGCCAGTGCTGCATTCCCTCAGTCCGTCGCTGGTTGTGCCGACAGGTTATGCCTGCGGGTTAAGCCTGCGGGTTATGCCTGCCCGGTGGTGACGTTTTCGAGCACGACGGCGAGGCCCTGGCCGACGCCGATGCAGATCGCGGCGACGCCCCAGCGCTGCCCGGAGGCCTGCAGGGAACGGGCCAGGGTGCCCAGGATCCGCCCGCCGGAGGCGCCGAGCGGGTGGCCCATGGCGATCGCGCCGCCGTGCCGGTTCACGATTCCCGC
>NZ_JBFUAA010000013.1:0-120803 GCF_056406495.1 Arthrobacter sp. P1_B9 | reverse complement strand
GGATCAAACTCTCCGTTGAAGTAAAACAGACACAACATGCGCCCCCGGGAAAACGGGATGCACACGCTGCACAAAATTTGAAACCAGCCAAATAACACCAGACCACACCACGGGGTGGCGGGCCCGGCAAATTCAACCAATTCAATACAATAAATTGGTATCAACAAACTTGGCACACTATTGAGTTCTCAAACAACAGACACACCCGGCACCACCACAACCAACAATCAGTCAAGGATCGCTCCGGAGCAACTTTTCAAACTTACCCGATCTCGGAAGTCTTTGCAAATTCGCATTTCTGCGATTTACATTCATCCAAGAAGGTCCCCGCCGTTATTTAGCGCGCAAATCTGCGAACCATTTTCAGGCTGTTTAGAAGGGGGTCGGTCGCTTTCTTTCCGCATCAGCGGCGGCGACTCGAATTACTTTACACGCCGGGAGGACCCTGCACAAATCGGCCCCCTGAGGGGGTTCCATGGCGTCACATTCGCCGGAACCGCGCGGATTTCGGCAGCCCTGGCCGCCCCCAAAGGCCGGCGGCCCGGCGTCGGGCTTCTATGGAGTGGGTCACACGCGCACATCACGAGGCTTCGCTCGCGGTGCCATACTCAGAGCGTGACGACGTCGTACACGTTCCGTGCCGAGCTGTGGCACTACCCCGAGCAGGCAGGCTGGCACTTCATCACCTTGCCGCCGGACCTGGCGGAGCAGCTCAAGGACCAGGCCGCCCCGTTCCGGAAGGGCTTCGGTTCGGTGAAGGTGAAAGCTTGCATCGCCGGGCAGCGGTGGTCGACGTCGCTCTTCCCGGACAGCAGGACCAACTCGTACCTCCTCCCCGTCAAGAAGGCCATCAGAACCGCAGCCGGCATCCACGCCGGCGATGAGGTGGACGTGGAAGTCGAACTGATTCTTGAGGGCTGACAACAGGGACTGGATTGCAGGGGTAGCTGCAGGGCGACCCGAGCGCTTGTGCTCTCTGTTGAGCCGCTGCTTGAAGGAACAGTTCACCCCGCCGGAGAGGCCTCCACGAACGCCACCTGCGTGGCGTATTGCTGGTACAGCTTGACGGCCTCGTCGATCTCGATGTGGCCGAAGTTCAGCGCGACCTGCAGCCCCTCCAGCTGGGCACTGGCGGTCTCGGCTGCGCTCACACGGTCCGCCACGGAACGGGACGTGGCAAAGTTCGTGGCCAGCGCCGCGGCAACGGAGCAGATCACCGCCAGCAGACACAGTCCCCGCCACACAATCGAGTCGTCCGCCAGGTTGAAGATGTTCGCCACCGCTTCGGTGAACCCCGTGCCACCGGCGGCGGGGCCGACCGTGAACGCGGCGGCCAGCGCACTGCCCACGATGCTGATGCCGGCCAGCCGGGAGCGCCGTGGTCGTTCCCTGCCGAGGTAGGACTGAAGGTCCCGTTGCTTCTGGTCGATGCGGTTGGACAGCCTTTGCCGCGTATCGGATGTTTCGTCCATGATCTGGTCCCCGGTTCCCTCGCCGATCGTGTCCGCACGCCTGGAAAGAGGGACTGCCAGCGGTCCACCGGTTCCCCAGGATTCCCCAGCCGGGACGGGATCTCCCTGCCCCTTGGCCGCTCTCCTCCCGAAACGCGCACACGTTTAGGATGCTCCCGCGCCACTGCGGGTGTCTAGACACTTGACCGACGACGTCGGCGTTCCCCGCCGGTCCGGGACGGGGAACGGTGCCCCGAGGTTCTCCCGCCGCCGCTATTCGTTCGTCGGCGCCTTCACGTCAGCTCCCGCGTGCACGGCGGTCTCGGTGGGAGGCCGCCAGATGGGCGTGCCGTCGAGTGAGAGGTCAGCCGGTGGGGCAGTCACATGGGCCGTGATCCCCTGGGACCGGAGTTCGGCCTCCAGTATGAGCAGCATCCTCTCCGCCATGCCTATCGAGAGTTCGCCTTTGGTGTCAGTCCAAATCATGGGGCCAAGTTCGGTCAGATAGACATCGGAGACGTAGTTTGGCGTGTACTGGGGGTAGTCACCAGTCATTTCGGCGGGGCTCAGTTCCTTGCCGTTCTGGTCCACCGAATAAAAGCGCTCTCCCGCGGCATACAATGCCGCGGCGGCCTTGTCCTGGTTGTCGGTCTCGACAAGGAACCCGGGTGACGTTTCCCATCCGTCACCCAGTCCTTCCTCGTACCTCTCGCCTTGCTGGTCGAAGATGTCAGGTGCCACGGTTACGCTCACCGGGCTGTTTCCCTTCACGTTGCCGTCGTGGGCGATGGACGGGCTCGGCTGAGGACTCGGGGTTGAGGGTGCCGCACGCACGGTGGGCGAAGTGAAGGCCAGACCGGGTTGGGTGGATCCAGAGCATCCGGCCAAGGCCAGCCCGAAAGCCACCACTACTGCCCCACAAAGATGTCGTCTTGACATGTGCCCTCCCCCGGCGCCCACCAGCCGAGGTCAGTGTAAGCCACGCCCGCCGCGCAGTCACCTAGCTGGCGGGGTCGTACTGGAAAGCGCGCACCTCCTGCGCGCAACGGCAGGCGGCCGCGATCTTCGCGGCCCACTCCAAGGCCGCATCGTAGGAGGGCAGCTCCAGCACCGAGTAGCCGCCTTCGAGCTGCGTCGTCTGCGGGTAAGTGCCCTCGCTCACGGTCCCATCGCCATCCACCATGACGGGCGGGATGCCCTCATCGATGCCGCCGCCGAACACCCAGACGCCGGCGTCCTTCGCCTCCTGGACGACCGCGTGCGACGCATCCGAAACAGCCTGCAGCTCTTCGTCAGGGAAGACCATGGCGGCACTCGGAAACGAGATCAAATATTTGGTCATTCGYGTCGACTCCTTGTTTGCAGCTCGGTTTGCAGCACGGTGAATCGCGTTCATCCTCGCCGATGCCATCGTGCCGCGCAACGGTCTCGGCGGTCCCGGTGGCCGTGACGGCGAACCTGGGACGTCAAACAGCACCCGATCCGTACGGGCGCGTGATTGCTTCAAGGAAATGCCCGTCAGGATCCGCGAAGTAGACGCCGCGTCCGCCGTCGTTGTGGTTGATCTGCTGTGGGCGGGACCGTCCCGGGTCCGCCCAATAGGGGATGCCCTCGGCCTGGATCCTTGCGAAGATTCCGTCGAAGTCCTCCTCGCTGACCAGGAAGGCGTAGTGCTGCGGGGCGATGGGCCGGTCCGCCGTGGCGAAATCGAGGGCCACCCCGTGGTCAAGGGGCACGGTCATGAAGGACCACATGGCTTGGGGTTCCGGCAGTCCGAGCACGTTGGCCAGGAACTTCGCCGACCGCCGCTTGTCCGTTGCGTAGACGATGGTGTGGTTGAAAGCGACCGTCATGGCGACCTCCTCCGGTGTGGTTGTCTGAAACCATCTGACATCCGGCACTCTTCAGATTTCAAGAGCGACAGCTACGCCCTTGGAACCTTCGTCACATGGACGTAAGCCAACCTCAAGCCCACTTGAGTGACACCTGGCGATCACGTACGCCGCCACGAAGCGCTGAACTCCGCAAAGGCAACCGCACGACGTCGGGCCTGACCCCCGCCTCCCATGCTGGAGGTGGGGGTCAGGCCCGTGCTGTTACTGGCGTGCGGCTGCCGGGATTCAGTCAGCCCTGGAGGGACCGCAGGGACGCGTACGGTTCGCTGGGCAGGTTGCCTGCCATCCAGGGGCGGGTGGACCGGATGGGAGGGGTGTGGCCCCGGCCGTCGCGGATGACCGCGACGATGGTGGCGACGGCTGCGAAGACCAGGAGTCCGGCGAGCAGGATAGCGGCAAATTCCATGTGAAGAGCACCTCGGGCGAGTGATGGAGCTGGTTGTTGGGCCTGATGATGGATCAGGTTGTTGGGCCGGAATCCCGGGCGGTCGGTGCGGGTTTGGTTTGCGGATGGGGTTCAGGTTTCCGGTCCTTTTTCTGGGGACATGTCCAGTTTCCGCACCCACCGTGTGAGCCACCGTGTGAGCATTTTCCACGTTGGTTTTCCGCCAGCTTCCGGCTCCCTTCGGCTCCGATCAGGCGTCGGTCAGGCGCCGTAGCTCCCCCTCCGCACCCTCGCCGTCGGCCCCCTCCCCCGTGCCCGCTGGCGGCGTAGCATGACTGATATGGCCGAGACTTGGATTCGGCTCCTCGGTCCGCCCCGGATCGAGTCCGCTGGCACCGCACCCCGGCAGCCCCGGGGCCTCAAGGCTTGGGCTGTGCTGGCCTACCTCGCGCTGCAACCGGGCGGCACGGGCCGGGCCCGGACGGCGGCCCTCCTGTTTCCCGACGCCGAGGACCCGCTCGGTGCCCTGCGCTGGAACCTTTCCGAGCTGCGCCGGACCCTCGGCGCGGAATCGGTGGGCGGCGACCCGCTGCGGCTGGTGCTGCCGGCCGGCTGGAACTGCGACGTGCTGGCGGCCCTGCAGCCAGCCGGCGACACCGACCCCCGCGCCTTCGACGGCGACCTCCTGGAGGGTCTCACCTTCGAAGAATGCCCGGCATTCGAGTCCTGGCTGGAGGACCAGCGGCACCGGCTCGAGAACGCTGTCCTGACGCTGCTCTACGAGGCCTCGCTCGCCGCGCTGGCGGCCGGAAGGGCGGACGACGCCGTCGACCTCGCCACCCGCGCGCTGCACCTGGACCCCTTCAACGCCGACTGCCACGCCGTGCTGATCAAGGCCCTGCTCGCCCTGGGTGACTACCGGCGGGCGCGGGAGCAGGCCGACAAGTGCCGCGAACTCTACCGCCGGGAGCTCGGGCTCGGCGTGCCGGCCGAGGTGCGCCGGGCGCTGGCAGACGCGGCGCCCCCGGCCGAGCCCGGGCTGCCGGCCAGTTCGGCCGCGGTGCGGTCCTACCTCGACGCCGCCGAGGCCTCGCTCTCGGCAGGCTCCGTGGACCGCGGGCTGGAGCAGTTGCGCCTCGCCGCCGAGATCGCGCAACGGACCGGCGACCATCATCTGCTCGCCGAATCCCTGGTCACCTTGTCCGGGGCGCTGATCCATCAGGCCGGCGGCCGCGGCGCCGAGGTGGCCGACCTCCTGCACAGAGCTTTACAAACAGAGGCGCTGAAGTCGGAAGGGTTGGACCCGGAGTCGCTGGCGTCGGGGGGACGGAACCCCGCGCGGCCGGCGTCGCGGGTGGCGGCGGCCGCGTACCGGGAGCTGGGGTACCTGTCCGTGCAGCGGGGCATTCCGGACCGTGCGGCCGGCTGGCTGGAGCAGGCGGCCCGGGCGGCGGACCGGTTCGACGACGAACGCTCCAGGATCCTGGCCATCCAGGGCATGGCGGCCTCGGACACCGCGCACTACGTTGAGGCGCTGGCGGCTCTGGCCGAATCGACCCGGCTCGCCACCGCCGCGGGCGGCCGCCGTCTTCTGGCGTTCAGCCAGGCCTTGGCCGGCCGGGTGCATCTGCTGCGTGGGGATCTGGAGCCGGCTGCTGAATGCCTGGACCGGGCCCAGGAACTGATCGCGGCCGAGCACTGGACGGCGTTTGAGCCGTTCGTCGCCGGGCTCCGCGGCGAGACGTTCCTCGCCGCCGGCCGGCTGGAGGACGCCGCTCCCCTGATCGACCGCTCGTGGGTGATGGCCGACGTCGCCGGCGACCATTGCTACCTGACCCTGGCCGCGGGGGCCAAGGCGAGGCTCAGCATGGCGCTGAATGATCAGGCTGCGGCCGAATCCTGGCTGAAGCGCGGGCTCGACACCACCCCCTGGTATCTCTGGTACCGGGCGCGGCTGCTGGACACCGCCGCCGAGGTCGCGATCGACGCCGGCTCCCCCGCCGCCGGGGACTACGCCGACCGGCTGGGCACCATGGCCAGCCGCGGCGCACTGCGCGAACTGGTGGTCCGGGCGCACTCGCACCGGGCAGTCCTGGGCGACACTGCCGCCGCGGAGACCATCCCGTGGCTGGCCAAGGACATCGACAACCCTGCGCTGAACACGTACCTGGCGCGCCGCGGCCAGCTCTGACGCCGGACTGCGGCGCGTGCTGCGGCACTGGGCGGCAGGGGCGAAAGACACTGCTGACTCGACGGGCGCCTGGTGCTACGGTAGCGAAATGTCAGCAACCTTGGTTCGCCCCAGACGCGGCAAAATCTTCGCAGGCGTGTGCGCTGCCTTGGCCGACCGTTTCGAAGTCCCCCGGGCATTTGTCCGGCTCGGGTTCATGTTCTTCGGCCTGTTCGGCGTGGGCGAGTTCGTCTACATCGCGTTGTGGATCCTCATCCCCCTGGATGACTAGCCGCAGACTTGTGGTGCGGGACCCGGCGCGGGGAGCGCTGGCCGGTATGAGGAGCGCAACGGAAAGGCCGGGCCGACGACGGCGGTGCCGCGCCGCCGTCGTCCCTGTCTTGGAAGCACAGGTGGGTTAAACAAAAGCAGGGCCCGTCCGAAGACGGGCCCTGCTCGAAACCTAACGGTCCCGGGTATCTAAAAGGAAATTAGATAGCCTGGATGTTGGTGGCCTGGGGACCCTTGGGGCCCTGCTCGGTTTCGAAGGAGACCTTCTGGTTCTCTTCGAGGGAGCGGAAGCCGGAGGAGTTGATCGCAGAGTAGTGTGCGAAAACGTCCTGTGAGGAGTCATCGGGGGAAATGAAGCCGAAGCCCTTTTCGGCGTTAAACCATTTGACGGTACCAGTAGCCATTATTTTTGTCCTTCGTGAAGGTGGAGGAACTGTCCCGACTTTCGGGTCCTCCTGTTTGGGGTGCTCAAAACCGCTGCTTCAGAAGAACATGGGCTTTCGACCATGCGTACTGCCTGAACTACGAACTGCATAAACACAACAACAGGATCAACTGTACAGGAGATTCCGGACACGAATTACCACTGCGTCGTCGAGCCACCCTCCGCGGCAGCCCGCGACACCCTCACCGGCCCTCTGCGCGCCCCGCCTGTGCCGTGCCCGGCCGCGGGCATATCCTGCAGGAAGACCAGCCCGCGACCGTCAGTACCGGAGGAAGACCCATGGAAATGCCGAAAGCGTCCGACGCCGACAAGGAACACTTCCGCTCGGTGCTGCCGGACAATCCCAAGGTGGTGGTCAGGCCGATGTTCGGGAACCTGGGCGCCTTCGTGAACGGCAACATGTTCGCCGGCCTGTTCGGCCCCACCATCGGTGTGAAGCTGGCCGAGGCGGACAAGGAGATGCTGGAAAGTACCGAGCGGACCGTTCCGTTCGGGCCGGCCGAGCGTCCGATGGGCGGCTACACCGGGCTGCCGGAGATCTGGAACGCCGAGGGCGACGGCGATGAGGCGCGGGCCAGGGCCTGGGTGGAGAAAGCCTTCGAGCACGTGGCCGGACTGCCGCCGAAGGAACCGAAGGCTTCTAAGCCCCGGCCCATGAAGTCGGACGACTAGGGCAGGACTACATTCACGAGTTCTGACCGGCTGCCGGTTTCCAGGTCCTCGGTAAGGGCCAGCGCACCGATCTGGGGGCAGTGATACTTGTACTCCCGGGAGTTCTTTTCAAGCGGCGTCCAGTCGTAGACCTTGACGCAATCGGTGTACGTGCCTGACTTGGTGGAGATGGTCTCGCCGGTAGCGACGGTGTCCCGCATGTCTTCCGCGTGACCAACGTAGAATTCCTGCCGGTAGGAATCGCCAACGCGCTGCTCGGCCTTCATCCAGATGCCGGCTTTTGCGCCGTCTTTTCCATGGAGAAAGCTGCCCGAGTGGTTCACCAACATTCCGTTCGAGTAGTTGTTCACGTCCTCGCCGAAGTACCAGACGTCGCCGTTTTTGTGTTGCGCCAGGTAATCCCGGGTTTCCTCTACGAGCTGCCCGTCCTTGTATTCCTTGTCCAGATAGACCACCGTCTCAACACCCTCTATGGTCCTGGTCTCCGGCAGGATTTCGATCTCGATCCTCTCGGTGACTCGTCCTTGCTCGGCGGTCTCGTACGTCAGTTTTTTGCCGACAGGGAGGGCGAAGTATTTGTTGGTGATTTCAGTGGTGAAATCTGCTGGGTTGATCTGCGGGTTGTACTCCGCGGCCCTGCTCCTTTTGGTGTTGTCGAAGGCAAATAATGTCACCCCGCCAACCACCAGCAACAGGACGATCACACCAAAGAAGATTGTGGTTCGTCGCTTCATGACCCTTCCCACTCCTTCTGAGTAGAAATTCCTGCAGGGGGTCAGAGCACCGTTGCTTGCCCATGGCCATAGAAAAAAGGTAGCGCGGTCCGCATTGAACCAGAACACCCTCGGCGAAACGCCCCGCTTGACGAGGCACCGCCTCCCCGCAGTGCCAGCGAAGGTACGATCTGCCTCAGCGAGCGGGACGCCGCCCGTCTTCATTTGCCGGAGTCTTTATGGGGGGACCAAATGATTGAATTGAAACGCATCTACTGGACGCGCCAATTACTCCGGTTCGCCATGGCCGCGTTGACGGTGTGGATCTTCGCCGGAGCCATCCTGTCGCTCGTGACGCGTTCCGGGAACGCAACTGCGGTACGACCAACCACGACCGTCACAGCCATCTTTACAGGGATGTTCGACGGCGTGCTGGCGGCCGTCGCGCTTCCAGGCGTACTCGCCGTCGTCCTGACCATTAGCGCGTCGGTAATCCGGGCGAGGGACGTGAAGCGCCGCGATCCGGTCCGGAGCTTCAGCCGCCAGCAGCGCCGCGAAGGCATGTCGCGGGCAGAGGGCCAGTGCGAGATGGAGGCCGGTTTCCGCCGCCGGTGTTCCCGTCCTGCGGAACACGGTGACCATTTCTACCCGTGGTCCAAGGGCGGATCCACCAGCCTGCGGAACTTCGTCGCCGCGTGCAGCAGATGCAACCGGGCGAAAAGGGCCCGAATCCCCTCGCCTCCGCAGCAGGAAAGACTGGAACGACGGCGGATGGCCTACGTGGAGTCCGGGGAAGCAGTCCCAGTTGGCGAGCGCCGGGAGCTGCCCTGAAGCTCGCAGCATAGGCCGTTAGGGACACCGAATCGGTCAGAAGATACGCAAAAACGGGTGTCCTACTACCGTTTCTGCGTCACGGAGGGACGAAAAACGTTCAACGGGGCTCCAGCGACGCGTGACATGACGGAACGCGACTCATACGTAGCTGGCACGGCTAGACGAATAGCACGCCGGACCGCTTATGCACGACAGTGCGCGCTACTTCGGTCGCATCAATGACGTAGCCAAGGTCAGACTTGTCATTGATGCGGCCACAATAGAGCCCGAGGAATACCGGCGAGGGGAAACTCTCATCGCTCCCTCCTCTTCGCACCGCGGCAGCGTTCGGATAGTAGTAAACAGGCGCTCCCGACAGACCAGGTCTCGTCCTGCTATCGATCAAAAACCGAGGCTGCCCGTCGATGAGTATCCCCGGTGGGGAAGCAACAATGCCCGAAAACATGATGGGGAGCCCATTTATTCCTGCGCTTAACCCGAATGGGAAACCTATCACTACGATCGGGTCACCTGAAGTGACTGTGTACTCTGGATTTTCCTCGAGACTAGCAGCGAGATCCACGTCTACAAATGCTCCGTTGGGAACCATAATCGCAACCAGATCTAACCTGTGCGCGAGCGGAGGATGTTCAATCCAGAGTTCTGAGTGGTCCGCGCCGAAGAGCTCAATGACCATACTTTTAGAACTAAGGTCTTCTTCAACCCAAGTGATCGCCGCCTGGGTTGGCTGCCGCATTTTGGAGTCTGCATACTCATTAGTTCCAGGCTTTCGCCCAAGAAGAACGTGCCGATTGGTTATCAGCCACGTCTCATCGAGATTGGAGCATGTGAAACCGGTTCCTGTTGCGATTTCATGACCGTCGACTAAAGCACTGATCTTGACCGATTGAGTCAAGATGTGCGGGAGCACAATTCTTTGGGGCATAGCTTAGTATGGCACCCTCGCTCTTGAGGACGAGTACCTCGAGCAGCAACCAATCTCAACGTCGGCAACCTAGCTGTGCCGTCTGCTAGTGATAACTGCAAGCAGCGGAAAAGCGCTTGGTGTCTCATAACCCAAATGTCTCGAAAGCCATGCGTTGCAAGACAACTCAAAGCCGCTTGAGCGACACCACGCGATCACAGAACGCCGCCACGAAGCGCTGAACTCTACCGCGCCAACGGTAGCGAAGTCCGCCGGCTCCACTCCTTTAATGCTGCCGGCCGGGCGTATGGTTCTTTGTATGGGACCGATTCTGGACACCCTCATCATCGGGGCCGGGCAGGCTGGCCTGGCCACCAGCTACTGGCTTACGCAACAAGGCGTCGAACATCAGTTGCTGGAACGGCGCGAAACGCTTGGCGGGGCGTGGCAGGACCGGTGGGACGCGTTTTGCCTGAACACTCCGAACTTCTCGCTCGCGCTGCCCGGCATGCCGTATGAAGGCCCCGCCCCGGAAGCATTCATGCTGCGGGATGACCTCATCGGCTATTTCCGGCACTATGCGGAGAGCATCGGCGCGCCTGTCCGAACGGGCGCGGATGTCACCCGCGTCGCGCCCGCGGAGGGCGGCGGCTTCAACGTGGCCACAAGCCAGGGCAGTTGGCGGGTCCGGAACGTGGTGCTCGCTACCGGCGGCTACCAGACGCCGAAAATCCCCGCGCTGTCGGCGCAACTGCCTAGCCACATCCTGCAACTTCACACCGACAGCTACCGCAACCCGGGCCAACTGCCCGACGGAGCCATGCTCATCGTTGGCACCGGCCAGTCCGGCGGCCAGATCGCCGAGGAGCTGCTCGCCGTCGGCCGCGAAATCCACCTGGCGGTGTCCACGTGCCCGGAAGCACCGCGCCGGTACCGCGGCCAGGACCTCCTCTATTGGATGATGCAGCTTGCACAATTCGGCCCCGACTACGGACTGAACGGCCTCACCGTGGGGCAGCTGCCCTCCCCCGCGGCGAGGTTCGCCTGCAACCCGCTGGTCTCCGGCGCCGACGGCGGCCACGACATCCACCTGCGGGGCCTCGGCCGGCGCGGCGTCCGGCTGCGCGGCCATTTGGAAGCAGCCGACGACGGCGACCTCGTCTTCAGTGATGACCTTCCGGAACGCCTGGGCCTGGTGGAGGCGGCCTTCTACCAGCGGATGAAGCCGATGTTCGACAGCTATATTGCCGCCACCGGCATGGCGGCACCGGAGCCGGAGCCGGAGCGCAAGGACGCCTGGCTTCCCTCGGGGCCGGCGCGGCTGAACCTCGAAGCTGCCAACGTCACCTCGGTCCTCTGGGCCACGGGCTACCGGCTGGACTTCAGCATCCTGGACATCCCGGTGCTGGACGAATGGAACTACCCCCGGCACCACCGCGGCGTCACCGAACACCCGGGCTTGTACGCCGTCGGGTTGCCGTGGCTGACCGGGCACGGCTCGTCCATCGTGGCGGGCGTGGGCCGCGATGCCGAGTACATTGCGCAGCACATCGCCGGGAACCTCGCCGCCCGGTGAAGGCGACGTTCAAGGGGTGGCTACGCCGCGCCGGGCCCGTCGAAGTCCACGGGTGCGGCGAGGCCGGCCGAGCTGAACCAGTCCCTGGCCCAAGCCTGGACCGAGGGCGTCGCGAGTTGCTCGGCAACAAGCTCCGGCGGCCCGCCGAACACGGACTTCCCCTCCTCCAGGAGGTCCCCGGTGCCGCTGCCGGCGAGGAGCCCGAAGAGCGCAGGCTGGTCGAGGAAGGGAAGCTTCCCGCCGTCGCCGTCGGTCAGCACGCCCCAGAGCGAGGTGAACAGCGAAAACTCCTCCGGACGTTCCCCGTGGTCCGCCACGAGCGGGCAGGCGTCGCCGTCGAGCTGGATCCGCCAGTAGTTTGGCTCCGACTCGTCGAGGGCCATCAGTTGGACATCGTCCAGCCACGACAGCCAGACCGCTGTGCACTCTCCCATCAGCGGATACGGGGCGGCGGCGATGTAGCCGCCCTTGCTCACGTGGGCGGAGTGGCCAACGGCGACGTTGTGGAGCTGCCCCCGGACCAGCGGCAGGACCGCGCTGACAGGCTGGTGGTAGTTGGCGAATTTCCGCCGCATCACGTGGGCGCTTGAATTCGAGCCGATGGAGACCACCAGGGAACGAGCTTCCAGCGGTGCCGCACTGGCCTGCGCGAGGGCTTCATCCAGTCCGGCTGAAAGCTCAAGGGGCCGGAATTCATTGCCGTCCATGACACCCGAGGCCACGGGCGGGTCCCACGGATACAGCAGCGGATCGAGATGGCCGGCGCCGCCGACCCCGCTCAGTCCCATGGCGTCAGCCGGGTGAAGCCGTCGGCACCGTGCTGGAGACTAATCAAAGTGGCCCGCTTTCGTGGTTCGGGACTTCCATTGTCCCGCGCTTTTGGGGAACCGGGCCTGCGGCGATTAAGGAGACTCGGAACCCGGCCCCGGAGATCGACGACGTCTCCATGGACGGGTGGGACGGCTACGCCGCGTCGCGCAGCCGGATCACGAAGGGGCTGGGTGGACGCGAACATCCGCAGCGCCGTGGGGCTCACGGGAGACGTGCACCGCAACCGGGCCAACGACGTCAAGGACCCGGGCTCCCCTGTGGTCGGCTCGGAAGTGGTCTGCACCTCCATCACCGCCACCGGGAATGGCTCAGACTCAACTGTGGACCCGGTCATGCCCTGAACCGCATCTGAAGTTCTACAACGACAACCGCGGCTACGTGAGCACCACCATCACCAAGGACGCGCTCACCGCGGACTTCCGCATCCTGGACTACGTCACGATGCCGCGATCCCCGTCAGCACAAAGGCCGCCTTCGCAATCCACAACGGCGTGCCGAGGCTGCAGGCCCGGGGATAGTAACTCGCCAGGGACACACACGCACGACGGCGGGGCGGCCAGCAATTCTGCCGAACGCCCCGCCGCTGTTATTTGCTCGCAACGAGTCGCGACACAAGGTTCGGGGAGGATCTGTTAATCACAGTCCCGCGTCGAGAAACTGCCGCATAATTCCTGTTCCGATCGCGATGCGGTCAACCGTGTCGATTCCGTCCATCTGTTTGATCTCGATGATGCCGTCCTGCGACGCACCGAGCTGGCGCCGGACCGAATCGTACAGCTCCGCGAAATCGTCCCGTGCAGGTCCTGACAGTTCAAACCCTGTGGGGACTGAACGAATCCCGATACCGCTGCGGGTGAGCCGCAGCCACCGCGGAACGGTCTCATGTCCGGTGAACCAAGGGTCTTCGACGTCGTTTGGGTTGCCGAGATTACGCCAAATTGCGAGGAGGTAGGGATCCCGGTACCTGCTATTGAGCGTGCTCGTACCACCGCGGAGCATGCACAGCGAGTAGCCCAGCGCTCCGCCTTCTGAGTAGTAGATTCCCGAGCCGCCTTCACGCATGGCCGAGTATTTCACCAGGTAGTAACGCCAGTTGAAGTCGAGCTCCGATTCACGCTGGGCGAGCCATTCGGATTGCACTGCCACAAGCGTTGGCGTCAGGTCGTCGCCATCATCGATGGCGTCGAGGAGCTTGGCAAGAGCGGAGCGCGTTGCGGAAAGTGCCTCACGGTCTGCGCCGGTAAGCAGTTCTCGCCATGCATTTTCGAAACGCTTGGACCCTGTTCCGAATTGAAACTTTCTATTGTTTGTCGTCCGTTGATACTCGCCGGCCGCTAGAAGCGCACCAGTGGCCTCGAGCCAGGACTCGGGCTCTGACGCCAGGCGAAGGAACGCGTCGGACCGAGCAGCGAACTTCGCCGGATCTAGCCAGAAGGCGCCGATCGACCCACGCAGAAGGTGATGGTCTTCCAAGCGATGAAGCGTCTCATTGAGCTCTGGGTTTGCGGCCAGGAACTCGCTTTTCAGCAGTTCGTCCTCAACCTGCTGCTTGTTGAAGCTGTCAATTTCGCTGAGAGCGCCGTTGCGCAAAAGTCGTTCGACGTCCCGGAGCAACCTAGGCATCCGGTCAACGCGTAGCTCATTCGTGGAGGCTTCTATGAGATTACGCAGGGAGCGGATCCGGATCTGAAGTGCCTCTGTCTCGTACATGAGATGGAGGAGTACCGCGTAAAGCAGGAGGCTCTGCCCGAACGTGAAGATCCTTGTTCTGCCGCTTGTGTCCCCGAAGGTGCGGCAGCACGCGTCGAACAGGTTGATCCGCTGGTCTCGGAAGAACAGCGCAACGCGGTCGGCTTCAACTTCGTCCGGCCGCTCGGTGGTACTCCTGAAGAGCCCGCTAAATACGCCGGCAACGTCGCGGCCGACCCATACGTCGAACGCCTTAAACAGGAAGTCCAATGACTCGGCCCGTTTGGGATTGGCCCCACCAAATACCCGCTCAGTGCGACGGCTGAGACGTTCGCGGCGCTCAGGAACGTCGCCATCAGGATCGCGCCACTCGCACAACTCGGTGATAAAACCGATGTAGCGCATGAATTCGTCGTCGACCAGGTCGTCGTCGCCGCGGAATCCCCAGAGTAAGTCTGACCACGCGCCGTCAACATTTAGCGCAAACTTCTCGGCGCGGTCGGTGGACTCGATAGATTTCTCAAAATGCGCTTTGAAGTTTTCGAACTCAGTCAGAGGCTTCCCGCGTGAGTTCATCTTGATGTAGAGGTCCGCGGCCGAGCCCATGTCAGGCGGTGCGAGCAAGAGGAAGGTCACCGCCGGCTCGATCGGGTCTACGAGCCGCGCCCAGGCCATCTTGGCGTCCGCTGTCCGGAATTGCATGTGAATTGCGTCGAGCATGACAAGCATGGACTGGATTGTTGGATCGTGGCGCCAGACGAAGAGGTACCACGGCTGATCAGTGACCCAGGCTGACGGCTGCTCAACAGTGTCTGGCAGCGGGGCCATCACAAGCCGTTCGCAGAATAGCCGTGCACTCGGCCGAGTGGCGTAGGAGAACTTCATCCATGCCTGAGAAGAACGAAGTTCTCCCGCTCGCGATGCGAGATACCAGTGCAGCAGAAACAACGTGGTGAGCCGCTGCTGACCGTCGAGAGGCTCCAGCACACCGGACTTCACTTCGCCGTAGACGAAGTCAAGGTCGACCGGAGCAGGTTTCTCCCCGGCGACGGCCACGTGCAGAACGTCGATGAAGTTCCGGCGGATCTCGTCGACAGCGACACTTTCGCGGCCCTGCGCGTAGTCCCGCTGAATCAGCGGGATTTCGATCGCATGAATCTCATCCGTGTCGTTGGGCAAGAAGAGGCCGGTGAACGTCGTGGATCGGCTTTGGATACTCATGCTTCGCTCACTTCTTCCGTCAGATACGCGCCGATTTCATCGCGGAATGCGTCGAGATAGGCGCGACGATCCGATGCGCCCCAAAAGTGGACCTGCTGGGCACTCTCGTCCGTGTAGTACTTCAGGAACACATTTCGTGTACACACAGGGATATACGAACCCAAGCGGTCCCTTCGGAGTATTTCCAGCCGCTTTACTTCGAAGACCGCGTTACTCAGCGCGCTATTGTCTCTGCTGCCGAGAAGAGCAAGGTTGTCAATGACGTGCACGTCACCCTCCGCGCCCTCATCACCGGAAGAAAAGATCGTGTTCACCTCGCGCTCCAGCTCCCGGAACGTTTCACGGCTGATCGTCGGGATCGCGTCGTCAATCCGACGGATAATGTCGCGACGACGGCTCTCGTCGAGCGGCAAGCCGACCAGCGCGTCACGATGCAATCGGAGCCAGCTCGACCATTGCTCGCCCGTATTAAGTGCTTCGGCATTCTGTGCGTGGATGTGCTCCAGCGACCACGTGCCTGCCGCGTGAGCACGGAATGAATAGCGCTCCGAAGAATGCTGCATTTTGCGAATTGTTTCGACGTTCATCAAGAGCAGTGCCTGCGACGCCTTCTCCCGTCCCGCCGCGCTCTCGTAGGAGAGCCCGGACAGTGCTGTATCCGTCAGGGCCAATTTCGTCTTGATCATGTCGTCAAGCGTCGTTTCGAAGCTGCTCCTGGTCTTGCCCTCCGCAGCGACAACGAGTTCGCTAAAAGGCGTCCGTGTCGCAACCAAATACCCGACCTTATGGAACAAGTTTCGGTCCTCGAACCAGCCGAGGATCAGGGAGTGGAGATCGATGACTCTGTTCCAGAAAGTCTTGTAGTTGGCATCGATCTCCGCTCGCAGCGTACTAAACGTGTGAAAGGGCGGACGCTCGCGTCCTCTCGGCCCGCCTGCAAGGGTGTCGAGCAGCAGGCTAATGTGAGTCGCCTGACTGTTCGCCTGGCCCGCGACGAACGCCCAAACCTCAGGCGTGCGGAGATCGCGCTCGAATGTGTCCCACTGCGCGGCGATCTCCTGCGACCGGTCGGGCTGTCCCGGCGAGCCCTTGGCGCTTGTCAGCAGGAGCGCCTTGACGAGTTCGGCATCGGTCAGCGGGATGCGGCCGATGTTCAGCCGCGTGAATAAATCAGTCGAGTTCGTAGCTTCCCGTGCCTCGTACCAAATCACCTTCACGCGGCGCGAAAGATCAGTGTAGAAGTCGATCGCCGCCTGAATCTCCCCGGGCCCCAGTGCCGCAAACCACGATCTGATTGTAGAAGCAGCCTTGTGGATGTGGAAGAAGTCGATGTTTCGTGTGCTTCCCACCTCATCTGGGTCCTTCAGATAATCCTGGCTCCCGACTCGGGTCTCGTACTCGAGCTCGAACCGCGCATTCGCCGACGGTAAGGATCGGCGGATGTCCTGCAGAATCAGGAACAATGTCGTAAGTCGCTGCTGGCCGTCTACAAGTTCCCAACGACCGTCGGTCATGCCTTTCACGACGATCGGCTGCAGATAGTACGACGACTGCTCACGACTATTGGCAACATCATCGAGGAGACGGGTGACCTCGTCGACGCCCCACCGGTATCCGCGCTGATAGGCCGGGATGAAGAACTTGCCTTCTATATCGCCTACGAATCGCTCTTCGAGCAAACCTGTTGTCTTCACAATCGTCCCCATGTACGCAACTGTACCCAGTGCCTCAGACATTGAATGCAGATTCCAATGGCGTTTCACTATGGCTCGGTTTGGAGTTCCGGCAGCGCCACGAAATGGCTGCTGGACGCCTTCAAGAACGCAACACTGGAACATCTCGGGCCGACAGGTCTACTTCGCCGAGAAGGACCGGAACCAGGCACCGGAGATCGACGACGACTCCATGGAGGGATGGGACGGCTATGCCGCCTCGCGCCGCCGCATCACCAGAGCTGGGTGGACGCGAACGTGCGCAGCGCCGTAACCTTGGCCTTCGACTTGTGTGGTTGGGCGCCTCCGTTGTCTTGGCGCTCATGCCGAAGGCAAACCCGGCGGGCAGTCACAGCGCAGCCACCGTCGCGGAAATTCTGCGCGGCATGGTCGACGGCGTTCCGGCGGCAGTCGCCCTCCCAGGGCTTTTCGTGGTGGGTCTGACGATTGTTGCGGCCGTCATTCGCGCCAGAGACATAAAACGCAGGGACCCGGTCCGGCGTTTCAGCCGCCAGCAGCGCCGGGAGGCATGGCACGCGCTGGTGGCCAGTGCGAGATGGAGTCCCGACTCCGGCAGCGGTGCCCGCGGCCCGCCGCCCGCTGAGCACGGTGACCATTTCTACCCGTGGTCCAAGGGCGGATCCACCAGCCTGCAGAACTTTGTCGCGGCCTGTGCCGGGTGCAACCGGACTAAGGGAGCGGGGTTCTCTCGCCCGGTCAGCAGGCAAGGATGGAACGACGGCGGCAGGCCTACGTTGCGCCGGCCGGTCCCGTCAGCGTCGGTGCGCGGCAGCCGCACTCCTGAGCGGCCGGAGCCGAAGCCGCGCGAGTTTCCTCGGATTCGACGCTCGCAGGCCTCGATCCCAGCCACCCTATAACCGGGTGTTCCTGGGCGCCGACGCCGTCACGGCCGAAGAAGACATCTGCGAAGCCCACCACGCCCAGACCAGGCTTAAAAGAACTCACGGGCTGTCGGACCGCGACGTTTACCTGTTGGCGGACTCGTCCAAGCTGGGGCTCCGGCCGTTTCACGTCTGGGCCCGCTTGGCGTTGCCCTAGACTCTGGTGACGGAAGACCTACTGGGCGCAACACAGAGACATGCAGCAGCTCATTTTCAGAGTGCCGCTTGGGAAAGAATAGAAGGCCCGCAAGGCGGACAGAGTTCTTGCACCCTAGGAATTCCATTCCCAAAAGGTACCTACTACCTTGGCCAGTCTGTTCTAGACAGCGAGGTCCAGCGGTAGATCAGAGATATCTTTGAGCCGCTTACCTCGAATCATCGTGCTTAACATTTCGAATGCATCACGGTCGGGGTCAGATTCAAGCGTCTCCAAAAGTTCTGGTAAGGCAAAATGATAAACGCAATCGATGTCACCGGTGCCCAGGGCCAATGACGCGAGCCGACGAGGAAGCGGTTCGGCCGTCACAACAGCTATGTGGGGCGTTCGGCCCTTGCGATTCCGGATTAAGTTCAATGCTTCCGAACGTGCGTTTTGGGCACGGTCGGATCTAAGAGTCCATTTGCATGAGATGACTGCATGGAGTAAGGAGCGAGTCTGAACGGCATCACGTATGGCCGCGTAGCGCGAGAAAGATCCTCCGACGAGATACTCGTCACGATTGATGACTTCGTCAGCTACGGGCTTTCTGGTGATCACGACATCGGGGGCGATTGCATATGCATTGCCCAATGCCGCTTGCAGCTCACGCCTTTCTTTGACAATAGACTCAAGGTCATCTAAGTGCTCGTATTGCTCGTAAATCGAACCTTGGATCTTCTGCTTCTTAGTCGTGAATCCGGGTTGGCTCTTATCACCGATTCGCCGAACTGTCCAATCTCCGGGACGTATAGAAGTGAGCCGAGGAAAAGTGGCCGCTAGGAATTCAGCAGTCGCCTGTTCAAAGCGAGCTCCAAGCGTCTGGCCCGAAAGCTTTGGGCCCGTATTGGCTGTACGCAGTCGTTCGGCAATGCCCTGAGCGAACCGTAAGCTTGGTTGTTTCGCCCCATCCGAGTTGCTGGGTATGCCTGCTTCACTGATTGTGAGGACGGTGGATAGGTTAAGATGATAGGCATGGCGAGCCCGGGCCATCAGCGGGAGAGAGCTCCCGCCTACGTCCAAACCGCCTTCCAATATAAAGTCCGGGCCAGAGCTATTCAAGTGCTCCCCAGCTCCAGTAAACAGTTGCAATTCAGTTTGATTTTCGGACAAGGATTTCCTTCTAATTTAGAATTTCTTGGGGCATAGGGCTGTTTGATGGAAAGCTTACGATACATGCACAATTCCCAAAGATCACTTGGCCTCGTGCTAAATTGACTCTCGGCGGTACCTAGGAATTTTCTAACAACAGCAGGGACGATTGTCAGTATGGTAGCAAAGTCGGTTCCGATTACCGTCGATTGGATCGGGAACTCGTTACTGATCCGGCGATAACCGATGCCTTCTTGGTCTAAGAATTGACCTGCTGGGGGAGGTTCGAATACCTAGCAACCGTTTCGTTGGAAAGCCGGACAAGTCCGCACCACCAGGAGTCAACCGTCTTAGCTCGCTTCGCACCGACATTAGCGCCGCCGTGCTTCTGCGCTCCGCTCACAATCGTTGCGAGTAGTTTCGGCTGATTGACCCATCCTGCTGCACTAGCCGAGTGTTCCACCTTTACATGATCCACACTAAACGCCTCCAGCGGGTCAACGTGTCTCCAGCGGGTCAACGTGTACAGTGCGGGCATTCGATGCCTATCGCGTAAATTAACCAATTCAGCCAAAATTTCTTGACAGCCGTCGGACGCGTATATTCCTAGTGCAATAAGTGTGCGTTAGTCGTTACTGTTCGCGGCGAAGCTGATCAGCGAGGTCCGGTCGCCTATCAGTCGGCACCCGAAGGTACGCCGCCCATGCGCGGTCGAGCTCAGTGCCGCCCCGCCGACCACGCTCCATCCACCGAATTAAACGGCGGCGATCCCTGGGGCTAAGATCCCTCGCAGCCAAAAGGGCGTCCCGTTCGTCGATGGGCGATGCCTCTCGACCTGACCTGCATCGCTTGCATTCGGTCACTAACCCTTCGGTCTCAAGGCCATCAGACGTACGGATCGTGCGGCGCGAAACGGCGAGGACAGCGGTCATGACGGGGTCGTCCGGATAAGGCTCAGCCCCCGCAATGCCACACATCGTACACATGTACCCGTCCCGAATGAGCACTGTCTGCCGATCCTTGCTCGAAATAGCCTTCCGCGGCGCGGCCTGCCTGCGTTCGCGTGGGTCCCACACAGCCACTCCAGCCTTCACGAACCGCTGATCTTCGGCAAGCAGAGATGCGTCTTCGGTGTTCGAGTGCACTATCCACCCATAGTCCCTTAGATCCCGGATCCGTCTGTCCACCTGTGAGACGCCAGGGAAAGCCGTTCGCAGTTCATTCTTCGTGAAGGTCCCGCCCTCACCAACCACCTGCAGGAGCCAAAGCGCCCCACGAATCATGGTCCCCGCTGTGGACTTGGGGTCATCCCATGCCGGTTGTTCCACGTTGTTCCTCCTAATCTTGCGTAGCCGGGCGCGGTCATTAGTTCCCCGTGATCATATGATCCTGCGCCGGAACGCGGGGACCAGGCTCGCCGGGCCGTCACTTGTGCGGCTGGAGGGTACGCCACGGCGGAAGTCTGCTCGCTACCTTCGCTCCAAGCTGCGAGACATTGTCCTCGATAATCTCCTCAGGCACCTCAAGCTTGCACGATGCCCAGCTTCCGGAGGTACCTGCGTCGCGTGGGACGTTCACCGCAATCCAGTCCCGGGGCACTGAGCCCACTCCAGCGATCTCAAGGTCGGCGGTCAGCCGCAAGGCCACGAGCACCCAGCGGTGATCTCGTAGCATCACTGTGTACTCGTGCCGCGACAGGTATGCAGTGAATCGTCCGGTCCGGGTTGTACTCTTTACCTCCAAGTGGGCGGACGCGGCGCCCCGCGCGAAGGCGATGTCGTATCCGAACCCATCTGACCAAGTGGATACATGGTCCACGCGGCCGGCAGCGCTCTCCCTAAGAATAGAGACGAGCGCTTCTTCGCCTGCAGCACCCACGCGCTCGCGAACGGCGGTGTCGACTTTACCCCAACTGGTGACGAGCTGCTCGTATACCCCGTTCGCATCTAGTCCGAGCACTTCCCCTACCGAAACGATGTCCGTGGGCAATTCGTCCGGTGACTGAACGAGCTCGTCGGCGTCCTGAACCCAGGGGGGTGCTGCGTTTTCGAAGATCGCGCCAAGTACCAGATTGGCTAGCGGAATGGGGGATCCGATTTTCCCCAGGAGGTCCAGGTCCCGCAACCAACTGAGTGCTGTCGCGTACTGAGTGGGCGACAAGTCGCTGTACTGGCTGTGGGTCGTGAGTAGTGCCTGTGCACGTGGAATGCCACCACTCGACGGGAGAAGCTCCAGCCAGCGCCGCGCGGCCAAAAGGATCGGTTCAGGTGGAAGACGCACGCAAGTGGCCCATCAACGCCTGAAGGTCCGCCTGGTCGAGACCTCCACCGACCGAAGGCTCCTCATCCAGGTCAGCCAGCTGCTGAACCGCTGGGTCATCGAGGATGCCACCCATAAAGGTCAGCTTGTTCGCAAGCCGCGCCGCGACCACCTCATCGATGGTGCCTTCTGAGGCGAGGACTGTGATTCGGGTCGTGATGTCAGGGCTGAGCCCAAGGCGGTGAATCCGGTCGAGGCTCTGTAGGAACCGACCCGCCGCGAAGTCACGGTCAACGTAAACCGCGTCGTGGCACTCGTGATGCAGGCTGATCCCCTCGCCGAGCGTTGCAGGATTGGACAGCAGCACCATACAGTCAGGGTCACTCCTAAACCGGTGGATCTGCTCTTCGCGGTCCGGGGTGCCGCCGTGGACCAGCGCAGGGGCAAACGGCGCCAGAATCCGCTGCAGGGTGTTAAGGCTGCGGATGAACGTCGACCAAACAAGCGTCTTCCGACCCTGGGCAGCGTTTTCACGGACGATCGCTAGCACTTCCTGGTACTTCGGCGACATCTCATAGGTGGGAAGGTCCTGCATCAGCTCGTAGAGCGATGACCGCTCGGGAACGGGAAGCGGCGGCACTTGGAATGCAAGCGGCTCGTACTGAGTGGTGCCGACTGCGAGGAGAGCAGGACTGGTCGCAGCCATGAGCATGTACACCAAAATCCGACCCAGAGCCTGAAAGTCGCCCTCGTGTCCGGCCGCGCGGGCGGAGAACTGGCCAACGAGAGCTTCATAAATTTCGGCGTGCAAAGGAGGTAACGGGACGATCCGAAGGCTGGTCTCCACTGGCGGCAGACTCAGCTCGCGTTTGGTCGTTCGTGTGAAGAGCGGCTTGAGCGCGCGGCTCGCTTGGGCGAGGTTACCGCCGTTCACCGCCCGGAGTACGCTCTGGCGACCAGTTCCGGGCCACACGAATCCGAAGAGGTTTTCGAGGTCCCCGACGCCGTTCGGGGCCGGTGTCCCCGTAAGGATGAGCCGCCGTCTGGCGCGAGGGCCGAGAGCGAGGCAGGCCGCGCCGTACGCGCCGTCCGCCCCGAGCTTCATTCGATGGGCCTCGTCGAGGATGATCATCGAGGGCTGCTCCGTGAGCCAGCGGCCGAGCGAGCCCACCATGCTGGGGAGGCGCTCATAGTTGACGATAACTGCTTGCGTTAAGCTGGATGGGACACTGTCAGCCACCTCCATAGACAGCGACGGCTGCAAGCACGTCCTATTCTCGTAGCACCATGCTTCGTAGCTCGACTTGGGGCCGACGATGAGTAGTCGTTCGATATTTTCCTGGCGACGAAGCGCCTGGAATACGGCCAGTCCGACTCTCGTCTTACCAGCACCTGGGACGGAGAAATTGGCTCCATGCCGCAGCGACAGCAGCTTGGCGATGTCGCGCAGCTGGAACGATGTCAGGTCTCCCGTCCATTCGGGCCCGAGAAGGCTGGGGACGGCTTCGGTGTCCACCGCTTCCGTCGCACCGGTGTCATTCAGCTGCCCAGTCAGCGTCTGGGCATCATTCAGCGAGTCGACGACGAGCGCCTGTAGCTGCCCGTCCCAAGTCACATCGCCGTCCGTTGTGTGCGGCCACCTGCTGAGTACCTCAAGGTTTGTCAGAAGGTCGTCGAGCTCAATCTCGACAATGCCTGGCGACCGCTGCGTGCTCGTGCGGAAGCCGACTGCCAGCCTACGGAGATCACCCTCCAGCCCAGGCCGAGCGATGAGCCTGGCGCGCGTCACCTCCGCCGCAAGGCCGATGGCGAGGCTCGGGCCGTCAGCCACCATCACCTGGACCGGACGGCTTTAAGGAGCCAGGCAACGCCTTCCCCCGGTGCGGGGAAAGTACGTCCGGCCTGGCGGGCGAGACTTTCGAGGCTATCGCGGAGCACGATCAGGGCATCGTCAAAAGCCTCGTCGTCAAGGGCTCGCTTTGCCTTCGCCTCCGCGAACTCGCTCGCGCACTGAGTAACATAGTCCGCCGCATCCGTCAGCCGCTCAGGGACCGCGGTCTGCCTCTTTACGAGCTCTGCATTTTGCCCAGCAAGCTTAACGGCGATGTCGAACGTATCACGTGCCTGCTTCATGACACCGGACGCCCATGAGACATCCACGGGGTTTGCGCTCTTGCCATCAGTCGCCGTTGCCTTAGCACGGAGAAGCTGGTTCGTGAGAGCTTCGGCTGCTGCAGAAACGCTACTCTGGCTAGGTAGGACCGCTCCTGGAATGCCCGGAACTGAGACCTTCTCCGAAACGGACAGGTTCGGTTTCAGGTCCTCCGGGAGGCGGCTCTCGAGATATCGCGTGTGGAAGTCTGCCTCAGCGAGACGCAGGGACGTCTTCGGGTAGTCCAGGAGAACCATCGCCAGACGCGACTGCATCAGTGTGTTGGCAGCATCAGAATCAGTCATTGCTAGTTTTGTAAAATCGCGGTGGAGCTCACGTAGCTTTTCCTGGTGTTGTTCGAAATCGATCAGGCGCAGGGTCGCCCCATCTACCGTCTTGCTTCGGTCGATCGCTTCGAGTATGAGCGCGTAGACCCAACGGTCACGCTGCAGCGTCGCAAGCTTGATATTGAAGTCCTTGGCAACGTCGGCTTCGGAGCGCCCATTCCCCAGTTCCTCGTCGATCGCGATAAGCCGATTGATGTAGGAGTAGTCGCGTCGGCGGTCCTTCCGTAGCTGGAGTGACAACTCCACAGCATTGATATCTTTACGCGAGGTGTCTTCCGGCAGAACGCCGACCCTAATGTTCTGCTCGCCGAGATCGATCAGCGCGGCCGCTCGAGTGTTGCCGTCGACCAGGATCCCGTGAGGAGTAACGATGCCGGGCTCTCGCTGGCCTACGTCGTCCAACTCGTCCATTAGCGCGGTATAGTCGGGGTCCGTCTGGTCCGGGTTCGACGGCCGCTGCCTAAGCAGATCGTGCAGGTAGTCCTGGGCACCTTGACCCCAGGGATCCTTCTCAAGGGCCCTATCGCGCTCTGGGTCGAGCGTGCGCTGAGCGCGGATTCGATGGGTGTCCGGGTTGAAGTAGAGCATATCGACCGGCACGGAGATCACGTACAGGTGGCGGGGCTCCCCTCGCCAGTCAATCGTGACCTTCGCGCCGTTCTCAGTCATCGCCAGCTTCAGGCGCTGGTCGATGACTGCCTTGATTTCCTCCCCCTTTGGAGGAATGCCGAAGTTTGGCATGAAGAACTCCTAAAACTAGATCAAAATCAGTGTGCCAAAGACGTACCGTTGACAGGCTGACGACAGCCTGCGACACGCTGTCGGCGACACCGGCCGCAGCGCTTTACAATCAAGATCACTCACACAGAGCGGCGTAGACGAGTCGGCTAACTAACTTTCGCGCGCAGGCGATCGACCGCAAACACTTCGTGGCGGGCGTGGTCCGCCTGCCCGCGGAACGCGCGCCACTCCCCCAGCCTGTACATTGGCACGCCGCCGCGAACGCGCACCTCAACCTCAAAGTCACGGCTGATGAAGTCGACCCTGCGCTCAATCTCGCTGTCGGCGAGACTTCCTCCGAGCGCCTTCCGCAGCCCCGCGAACGAGACAAAGCCGGCGTGCTCACGAAGCGCCCGGTAGACCTCGTCATGGCTGCCCGCGCCGTGGCGGCCGGTCGGGGTTCCGTCCTTACGTAATGCGGACGCAATAGCGACCCCGACAGCGCGGGCTACCGGTGGGGGAAACGCGTTGCCGATCTGCCTGTAGGTTGTGGTTTTTCGCCCTTTACGTTCGGCGAAATCCCACTCGTACGCCTTGCCCGACCAGCCCTGAATGCGGGCGACCATTTGATTGGTCAGCTTGGGGACGAAGTCTACTGGGACATTGGGGCCCGGCGCTGCGTTGGCGATCCCAAGGCCGTCCACTCCCAGGGCGAGCCACTCGCGCTTCGCCCGGGTGGGGCCGAGGTCGGGCCCGCCGTGCTTTTTGGAGCCGCCAACAACGGTCGGAGCAACCCGGTCGGCCCTCTTCGCCCAGACCCCGGCGCCCGGCCAGCCGTTCGCTGCCATCAGGTCATAGAGTGCAGAGCCCACCGTCTGTACAGCCGGGGTCGGCTCAGGCCAGTTGAAGTAAGGTGCGAATTCTTCACGCAGAGCCACGAGGATGAAGCGAGGCCGCAATTGCGGGACACCGTAATCCTTCGCCTCAAGCAGCCGCCAGTCGGCGCGGTACCCCAGCTCAGCTAACCGGTCGAGGACGGCCTGTCGATACCCGGCGAAACGCGGCATCGATAACCCGCGGACGTTCTCCAGCAGCACGGCGTCAGGCTGCATGCGGCCAGCAGCCTCGACGGCCCAGGCGAACAAATCTCGCTCATCCGACGAGCCCAGTTGCTTGCCGGCAGTCGAGAACGGGGGGCAGGGCACTCCCCCTGCGAGCAGCGAGACTCCCGCATGTTCGGCGGGGTCCCACACTGACTCGTCAGCGACGTCCCCGACCGCAACCTTCGGCTCGGGCTGCCCATCAGCGGCTGCCAGGCGTGAAAGATTACGTTCGAGGGTTTCGGCCGCATCGCGGTCAAGCTCGACCGCGAGTGTGTGCCGGAACCCCGCAAGGTGCAACCCGAGGCTCTGGCCACCTGCCCCAGCGCAGATCTCAACCACTGTCAGCTCACTCGCGCGTTTCATTTCATTCATGATGAGTCCATTCTTTCAGACTCGCAGACTCCGTCTGGGACGCTCGCCGACAGGCATGCGCGACGCCACAGTTTTCGGCATCCCGACTCGCACGAAGAACGGTCCAGACGCTCACGCCGCCAAGGGTCTGCCTGAACCGGCTCTTCAAGGTTCGTGGGGAAATGGATTCCCGGATATGTGTCATGCCGCCGTCCGGGCGGCACTTCTCATCAGGATAATCGATTTGTAGTTCCCGGCGTTCCGGTAGCCGCGGGCGGTGCGTTTGATGTGCTTGATGCCGGTGTTGGCGCCGGTGACAATGAGGACTTCAATCTCGTTCCACCACCGGCAGAGCGTGCGGTAGAGCTTGTTCGTTTCCGGCCGTCTTGCGGCGTCCACGAGCACCTTGAGGTCTTCTTTCGCCGCTGCGGCGTCGGCCAGGGAGTCGGTGCGCAACAGCGTCCTGAGCTGCTCCTTGACCTTCCACAGAGCCTGCAGCTTGCCGGTCGCGTCGTCGGCGTCGAAGACCTCCTCCAGCCGGTGGGCTGCAGTATCAGAGAGCGTGTCGCCGGCACACAGGAGCAGCATGCGGTGGGCCCAGGCCTTGTCCATGCCGCGGCCGCGGCGGCCCTTGACCTGCTGGGACAGGTTCTGGCTGGCCTCGGTCACTGCCTGGTTGCCGAGGGAGACCAGATGGAAGTGATCGACCGCGACGGCGGTGCGGGGCAGCCACATCCTCGATGCTTTTCGGAAAGCAGCCGACGGGTCGATCGCGACGACCTGCACGCCCAGCCGCCAGGCCAGCGGGCGGGCGAAGAGCCAGTCGCCGACGGCCCTGTGGTCCCGGCCGTCGACCACGCCCAGGACCTGGCCGGTGTCCAGATCAACGATGGTTGTCATCCACGGCTCGTGCCGGATCCACGCACGGACCGGAAGCGGTGTTCGTCGATGCCCAGCATCCGGGGCCCGAGCTCATCCACGTCCGGCAGGGTGAGGCGACAGGCTTCGGTCAGCGCGGCGCGGACCATCCACCAGGACACCGCGAACGCGGCGGCGGTCTCGGACACGGCCCGGCCGGAGCTGATGACCGCATCAACGACGTGGTCCGGCCGGTGGACCGGGCACGGCGAGGGACCTGGGCAGTGGATTCGAAGAACGAGAGCCGGGAACACTTGGGTTCCTCGTAGTACCAGCGGTACTCGGACCAGAGCGCTTCGACGGCGCCGGTGACTAGAATGTCCCGGATCCGCTGGAGGCGCCGATCCTTCCGCCGCGTCGCCACGACACCGCAGGTAGGGCAGCCCGGTGGCTGATCCGTTTCGACAATGACCCGACGCCTGCCGTCGTCCAGAACGGTCGCGGAGATGACACGGTAGTCAGGAAGATTGAAGCGGCTGGTGGCAGCGTCGGACGCCACATCGATAGGCTCAGTCAAGGCTCGTGGTCCTGTTCCGGTTGAATGCTTAGACACACTCATCCCAGCAGGGCCACGGGCCCCTTCTTTATCTACGACACGCAATCAATTCCGCACGAACCAGGACGAGCCCGTTAACTGCGGAACGTCCCACTTGAGAGTGGGCCGGCACGCCAAACAACCGTTCACCTATGACCGCATAGAATGCGCCTGATTGCGCAGCCGATCTAGAAGATCCGAATCTTCCAACCCTATTTCGGGGGTACCAACCCGGCCCCGCCACTGGCTCTGACGAGCTAGCAATTCCTCGGCGAATGGCGAGTCCACATCCGCGACACGCTCCCAGCCCGCGATCCGGTCGTAATCCTCGGATACTAGATGCTCCAAATCTACTAGGCGGTCCGGTACCCGGAGAAATTCCGGTAGGTAATACCACCTGAAATCGTTGCGGTTTCTGAGGACTTGGAGCGCTTCCTTCCGAAGACCTTTGCTCGGCTCCTCAGGGCCGAGCACCTTGGCCATGGACACGTGGCTGTCCAAAGGAACTAGGCGCGCAAGGAGAATGCGCGACGCCTTTGGCCGGCATCCGTCAACGTTGTTTCGGCCGAGAACCAAGTCGCAGGAGGGGGTCAGAACAATCCAGTAGCAACTCTCAGGGTCCAGGAGAATTGTTCCCGCGCGCCAAGAATCTCCGACGGGTGGAACCAAGTAGAAGGATGCCGGCGGAACGTTCTCACTTATCGCCTGTAGCCCTGCATCCGAAGATGTCTCCCAATCCCTAAGCCATGCTGCGAGTCTGCTTATTAGGATGCGACGCAGTGACGCCGGATCGTGTTGCGTATACGCTTCCCAGTTGGGCGCCAGGTTCTTGTCCAAGAACATGCGCGTCTCGCGGTCAAGGGTTTCGACGAGTTCCCGCGAAATTCCCGCCGCGTTTGACTCGAGAGCGGCACGCATCGCACCCCCCAGGTCGCGAGACTCATCTTTTCCGATAATTGCTCTCAAAGGCGGCTCAGCCCGAAACCCTAGGTCCTCTTTGATGGCAGTGAAAAAAATCACTGGTACCCAACGAATAGCTCGAATACGCGTATAGAGGTCCGTCCCCTTTGTGCGAGCACTATTGCCACCAAGGGGGCCATTATCCATAACATCCAAGACAACCAAATCAAACTGAGACGCTGGAGAGCCCAAGGAAATCTCGGCAGCATCGAAGGACTCGAGATGAGTTAACTCGATCTCAAATTCCCCGTCAAACTCCTCTTCAACTACAGTCCGAACGGTGTCGTGGGCTTTCGGCTCATCGTCGACAATCAGAACTCGGTAAAGCTTAGGCACTAGCTAACTCTCTTTCTCAACAGAACCCTGAAGTTGGCTCCAGGCAGCACACCGTCGCCATCAACGAAAACTTGGCCGCCATAGTATTCAACGGCCATCGTATGCACTATGGACAGGCCGAGGCCCATCCCACCCTCCCGTGTCGAGACGTACGCATCGAAAATTATGCCCCTATCCTCTTCAGGAACGCCGGGCCCTGAGTCATTTACCTGGATCAGAATCGCCCCGTCACCATCGCGACCGATAGTGACGAGAATCCTCCTGTCGGAACCCGAACTCTGCCGAACCCAGTACATGGCATTGCTGATTAGGTTAATCAAAATATGCTGGAACTCGATAGGCTCAACACTTACAGTGTCATCCACGACATCAATGACAAGATTCGTCGACTGCCGGCTAAGTTCAGCAGCAAATATTTGACTCACTGGATTAGCTATGGCTGCTAGCTGAACTTTCTGAGGGCGCCCTCGTTTGCGACCGGCAAGAGGACTCAGTCGATCGAAAAGGCTACCGACCAGTTCTCGCCCGTTTGTTAGGGAGTCCAGACTATTTCCCATTCGCTTATCAAGTTCAGCGCCGTCAAGACTCTCCCGTCGCTTTCTCGCCAGTGTAAGCTTCCGAATTCCGTTGTCTACATCCATAAGTCCCGTGCGACCTTCGTGGAGAACCATATCTACGAGCGTCGATATCGTAGCAGACTTAGCAAACTGTAGAAGTATCTCTTGGATATCCGAAGCGGCACCCCTCACCTCTTTCGCTGTTTCGGTAATGGCTGCAACAAGCTCCTTATCGGTCTTACGCGCCGCAATAAGCTCCTCGAGCTTGGAGAGATCAAACTTTCCGAAGAGACCACTACCAGGACCCTTGCCGCGTCGCTCAGACGCAACATTCTTTCGGTATCTGAAGCGACGCCCCTCCATTTCAGAAAGAACCCTAAGGGAAATCTGCTTGAGATCTTCATACTCTGGTGTGTCGATGAGACCTTCGCGATGCGATCTGTCTCGGAGACCAGGATTTTCGTTAGCGGTCAGGGAGATGGATCCACTAACTTGGTTGTTCGACAGACGCAACGATGGGCTGTTGACACGGCGCAGATCCAGATTCAGCCAATCGTATCCGCGCTCGCCGAACGGCTGTACACGGAACCCGTCGCGAAATAGAGCTAGACCTGCGTGATCCTTGATTTGATTCCGGTAGTCCCGAATGCCCGTTGTTGTTTGGTTAAGGTCGGGTTTGATCGCCTCGAACGCTTCCCGGTCCAGATCCCAAGCTCTAAAATCTATTCTGAGAGGACCGCACCGCGGAATCCGAGTCATGTCCCCATGTTCATCTGCGACCCTCATATCCAAGGTGAGGACTTCCGTGAGTCCGCTGCGTCTTTCAATATATCGAAGCCTTGCCGTGCCATCGCCGTCCACCTCACCAGTAATGCGGTAATCCGGCAGCGAGAGTATGGTACTCGGTGAGATTTGGCCCGCGAGGTCTGCCATTTCATCCGGAACGACCAGATTGATGCCAAATGTTGCATGCAGCTCTCCGGCGGCACCGGTGTCGGGACGTGGTGGAATCATCCGTTCCAGCATCAGGCGCAGGTGTAGAACCTCCGCTGCATGCCAATCGCGGAGCAACCCCTGCATCTTGATGACGGTTCCGGTCCCCGTGTAGGCACCGCCCTGCACGATTCCTGCTTCTTTCTCGGGAAGAAAAGTCTCGGGATCTCTCTGAGAAACCGCGACCTGAATCTCGTCCAAGTAGATATCTTGGTGGAATTGGCCCCAGTCAACGTTAAAACTAGTCTCGGGTCCATCTTCACGACGCGTGGTGATGACGGACGAGCCAGCGATCCTTGATGCGGCGAGGCGTCCGATACCCTTTTCACCCAGCACTCTCCTATGGCCGCTCTCGCTGGTGATTGTTTGCTTGCGGTACGGCGTCGCGATGTCGAGCCATACGTTGCGGACGGTGTCGGCGCTCATTCCGTGACCGTTGTCCCAAACTTCGATCGCACCGTCGCCCGCGACTAGCGGTCCCAAGAAACGGATAGTGACGCTGCTAGCGTCCGCGTCGTAGGCATTCTTTACCAACTCAACGAGCGCGACATCTTCGCTGCTTATGAGCTCGCTACCCAAGGTATGCACCAACCGGGCCCTCGGGCGAAGTGAAGCGGAAGATTTTTCGTATACGGGCATCATTTAGTAGAGAGCTTCCTAGGCGACGTCAGCGGTAGCGTTCCGGGCTCGATTCGGCCTTAAAAGGTCGTCAACTTTCCCCAGGTAGATCGTACTGGTCCAGCGCAAGACTAAGACGGACGTTCAAACGTGTCCGAGCTAGTGATCTCGGCCCCTCTTACCTCGGCCAACACCACGGCCGCGCGGGTTTAGAGATCAACGCATCGCCTTTTGGGCCCAGCCACCGATCCTCCGGGGTCAAAGTAGTAGGACAGCGGCTGTTCTCGCACCCCGTGCTCCGACCGGCGACGACTGGATCCGCGACTTCGACCAAGATTCGACCAAGAACGGCGGAAAACCAGACACTGAAGCTGGATTGTCTGCCTGACCTGGTATCCTGGAGTGTCGGATATCAAGGGGTGCACGTGTTTCCAATTATTGATCTATTTGCCGGGCCCGGAGGCCTGAACGAAGGGTTCTCCAGCGTCAGGGATGAGCGGGGCGACTTCGTCTTCAAGACTCTTGCCTCGTTTGAGATGGATAGCTTTGCCTGCCAGACACTTCGGTTGCGGGCTACGTACCGAGAGTTGGTTCGTTCCGGGGGCGATCTGCAACCCTACTTCGACTACATCCAAGGCAAAAAAACGTGGCAGTCTGTTCTCACGGGTGACTTCAAGGAGGCCTATCTAGCTGCGAAGGCCCACGTCTACCAGGTCGAGCTCGGGGAGGACAACCGCCCCGAGGTGGACGGCTTCATCGAGCAAAAGCTCGGGCCGGAGAGTGAGCGAGGACATTGGGCGCTCATCGGAGGACCGCCGTGCCAAGCGTATTCTCTTGCCGGGCGGTCCCGCAGAACTGGTGATGAATCCTTCGCGTCTGACCACAAGCATTTCCTCTACCGTGAGTACCTCCACATCTTGGGCAAGTTCAAGCCCACGATCTTCGTGATGGAGAACGTCAAGGGCCTGCTCTCGTCGAAAAACGGCGACAGCAGCATGTTCCAGACGATCCTAAGTGACCTCAAGCGTCTCCCCGGTGGCGCGAGCTACGAGATCCGTTCCCTTGTGGTGGACGCCGAACCGCACGAATTGGATCCGTCAGACTTCATCATTCGCTCGGAAGAGTACGGCGTCCCGCAGAAGCGTCACCGCGTGATTCTGCTCGGGGTTCGCAGTGACGTCGCAGCAAGCGTTCCGCGACGAGCACTCAAGAAAGCCGACGGAGCAGTTACCGTTCGAGCGGCAGTTCAAACTATGCCTGGGGTGCGAGCGGAGACTTCAAAGAGAAGGCCGAAAATCGATCTGGACTGGCAAACTGTCCAGAAGGAAGCACTGGATGAAGTGCGAATGATCGAAGTTGAGTTTCGACCCGAGCCTCTGAAGGCCGGGGCCCTAGCGGTGGACGGATACGAGGCCTGGATCCTCGACGAGAGGCTCAGCTCGCCAATCCAGCACGAACCCAGAGCCCACATGGTTTCTGATCTGGCACGCTACCGCGTGATGGCCGAACTTGCCGAACGACTGGGCAAGAGCCCGAAATACACCGATTTGCCGGCAGCACTCCACCCAGAGCACCGCAACATTGGAAAAGCGGGAACACCCTTCACAGACCGCTTCAGAGTGCAGGTTTGGGATGCCCCCGCCACAACAGTGGTCTCGCACATTTCAAAAGACGGGCATTACTACATCCATCCGGATCCAAGGCAGACGCGCAGCTTCACGGTCCGCGAAGCCGCGCGCCTCCAGTCCTTCCCCGACAACTACTTCTTCGAAGGGGGCAGGACTCAGCAATTCCACCAGGTGGGGAACGCTGTGCCCCCGCTGCTTTCCAAGCAGATCGGTGATGTCGTCTCCGACATGTTGCGATCTCTCAAGGAGTAAAGGTCTGGAAGCCCTTCGAATTGGCTGCTGCTGCAAGAGTGAGCAGTCTTGCAGACTGTCGCTCGGTCGGGAATCCTGATTTCCTGCCCGTGACCAGGTCGAGAATACTCATATCCGTGGGGCTGCCGACGCCGTTGTCCAAGGAGAACTCACGGAGTTCCAGCCATTGTTCCTTGGGTATTTCGAAGACTCGCTTTTGCTGGTTGATCCCGTCGTCAATCTTCTGCGTGTCCCTGGCTGTCCGCCGCTTCTGCGCGATAGCAGAAGGATCCGCGAGACCCGTCAAGAAAGTCTCGGGAAGGCGCATCGGCATGGCTCGCACCAAGGCCCAGCAGTCAGCTTTCTTGGCCCACTCCGTAACGTTCTTGGTCGGCCGATGCTCGCTCGTAAGCGCCTGCTGCACGGCCTCTCCAATCTCAAGGGCCACATCGACGACGTTCCCAGGCACTGCCTGGGCGCGCCAAATCAGGTCGAAGTCCATCATCCGGCCGCGGCCCTGGTCTTCGACGAGGCTGGCCATTTTTGCCATTGTGTAAGCGACAATGTTGGCAAGGTAGCCCTGCTGATACCAAGGGGCTTTCCTGACAGCCGAGTGTATGGCAGAGAACATAATTGCCTTAGCTACGGCGTCCTTGAAATAGCTCTCGTTGAAGGACGAATCGTCCTTCTCCCAAGCCTGCTGGACAATGTCTGCAAACGCCACGAAGTTCTTCTGCGCTCCAGCACTGACGATGTGGGGACGCTGCTGCCACGACATCACAAATTTGGCCAAGGCAGGTTTGTCGAACTTTTGGTTCTTCGGGTAGAGCTTCTCAAAGCGCGATGCCTCCGCTTTGGGGAGTTTGTTCTTTTCGTTTTCGTACTGTCCCCGAGTTCGCTCGTAGTACCACTTGGTGTTATAAGTGGCGCCAGCAACGGCCGGTGCGAGAACACGTCTTGAAAGCTCCTCGACGCGTACGTGGTATGGGCTGTTCGAGAAGAAGTCTGCAGCGCTGACAGCATTTTGGCTGTTGGCAAACCTTGAGATGCTCGGCACAAGTTCGCTGGCCACGTCCGGGGCAACGACGACTAGCTTCATTGGCACGAAGACGTTCTGCAGAACGTCTTTGCCTTTGGTCTCTCTGTCAACGAAAAAGAGCGACGCTGTTGTCTGTCCGCCGTTGACAATCTGCAGGTCTTCAATAGTCAGAATGTTTGACAGGTCCCCACCAATTTGCACTGATGTGGCGGTCGCGGTGACCCCGTTGTTAAACGCCATGAAGTTCTGCGGTGCAGTGTAGATCGTCTCGCGAATGCCCTTGTTAACCTTCCCCCTGTTGGTCAAGTAGGAACGTACATTGCTCTCCAAGAGTCTGCTGCCATATCTTCCATAGAGTCCGGCTAAGACGTTACCAGGGACGGACGCAAGGTAGGTCGCAAACTCCGGGGTGGACTCAACCTTTAGCGCGGGGAGCCCCTCGGCGTTCCACTCCCTAAGGTCGATTTCCAGAGCTTCTCGGCCGCTTTGCGAATCATGAAGTTGGTGAAGCCTGTTGATATCCCAGAGCAAATAGTCGATCGGAATGCCGTTAAGTGTCTCACCGGGAAGTTCGCGCAGCCGGTCGCTGAGCTGCCCGTCCGTCAGCAAATAGAGACGGTAACGTGAGACGTTGGCTCCGCGATTGCGCAGGTCGTAGGCTAGTTGGTATGCCGGCGAGCTCTCTTCCCGCCCTTCCAAGAAGGTTCCATCAAGGGACTCGGCGAGGAAGTACTGAAGGGCCTTAAGCGTTCCCTTAGCGTCGGTGGCAGAGACTACTTGAATCTCAGGCGTGCCGACGTAAATCGTCGCGACAAGCGCCACGCTGTTGTCGGCGTTGTCGAGGTCGTAGCCGTTGACTTTCAACCTGCGCCGTCGCGTCCCCGTTCCGTCGAAGTCCAGCGTGACTACGTCGTCAAACTCACCCGCCTCTGTGAGCAACTCCGCGCAATGGCGGGCGAATGCCGTGGCGGTAAACTCACCGTCGGCGTCGGCCAAAGACCCAACGGACGCCAGCAGGTTCTCGTGGTAGCTCTTAACGTTCACTTTAGATTTCCTCGTAGCTTTTCATTGGGCCTAACGCCGCTTCTACATCAATTGCGAATTCGTCAAGGGCAGGCAGCTCCAGTCGATATTTCACACCCGAGACTCCAGCTGCGATAGTTCGTGGAGTGACCCGCGGAAACTGGTCAGTGACCGAATAGTAGTCAAAGCCGCGACTGCTGAAGTAGGTCTGACGGTAAACTTCTTCGCTTGGATCAAATCCAAGCTCATCAAGCGCGGCGTCGAAAATTTCAACGTCGCCGCCGTCACGAGCCACGGACTCTCTGGACAGAGCTGCCAAGTCGGTTAGGGACGTGAAGCCGGGAAGAGCCTTCGCGCTGTCGGCAACTTCGACGGAGACGAGAATTATGTTGTCACCGTCGAGCTGGTATTCGGAAGCAATCCTCAAAGCGTGGGTCGTGGCATGCCGACTCTTGACTTCGTAATGAACGTCCAAAAACTGGAAGTCCTGGTCGGATCCGTAAGGGCCCTGCCATCCTTGGACAACAACAGACGTTCCAACTCTCTGGCTCAAGACGTTGAAGCCAAAGTCCAATTCAGCAAACAAGCCTCTACATTCCTCCATACTGAGTACCCGCTTCTTCGAGGCTTGAAAGAGCTGGCGCCACTCGGCAAAGCACTCCATCGCGGTGGAGATTCCTGCACCTTCGGTCACGGACTCGGAAACCTTGGCGTGCACATGGCCGCACAGCTGCATGAATACTTCGCTGAACTTGTGGTCCTCCAAGGTGAGCAGCAGAATCCAGGTGCCGTCGTGCTCCCGCTCGGCCCTCACGATTGTCACCGCGTCTGAGAGCTGGGGGAGGCCAGGCGGTTGTCGGGTGACCAGTCCGAAGCTCAAGCGCCCGACTTCGTCGGCTCCGTAGACCATACGCGTAGCCAATGTTGGGTCCAGCTCGCGCAGAGTCACAAGTCCCGCCCGGACTTCGGCCTGCCACCGTTCGGGAGTCCAGGGTTCAAATGTCACGAAAGTTCCTCGTAGTCTGCCATCCAGTACTTCTGGGCCACCTTGTTCAAGACGTACTTAACTCGGCCGTTCTTGCTGTTGTACTCAGAATCGGACGTCGGCAGCGCTATCTTGAGGGCGATAAAGGCAGCCTCAGGTTCCCTCGCAGCCTTGGTCAGTTCATCCTTCAGCTGGGAGATCACCGGCGTAACGGTCAAGGTGTCATCCAGTTCGACGCCCTCAGTATGGCTTGGCTGGACAGCGTAGATCATAAGCTGGGGGCGCGGGAGATGCCTGTAGATCGCACGCTCCGGCACAGCGGCCCTTGGCACGGAACCAGCCGTCCCGACAGTTTCGGTATCCCCATCAACCGGGTGGGCAGCGACAACAATGGCGTCCACTTCCGGGTCCAAGACTTTGCGTAAATCGTCGCTTCCGGCTAGCCGCGTCCGACGTCCGCTCACCCACAACGAGGACCCTGTCAGCTTTCCGTCCTTGGCCGTTAAGTGGCGGAGCATCAGCGCACGAGATACCTTGAACACCCGCTTCCCAGGCACGAGGCCCGACAAACCTTGAAGTTCCGCATCTCCGTCCTTTTTTGGGCCGTTCATGAATGTCACATCCCACGTCTGGAACTGCTCTCCCGAACTGGCCCTGATCATCCTTTCCAGCCCACTGCCCGTAAAGAAGATGTCATCATCAGCAGCCTTGTAGCTGTGCAATAGGTCTGCGACGAGCCCCTTTGGTACATTTCTAAAGCGTGTGTAACCGCGGGAGGTTTCGTCCGTTGTGCAGCCAGCAGCCACAGCCTCCTTAGCCAACTTCTGAGTAGCGGCGAAGTTCGCTTCTTGGACCGTCTGGCCTGCAGAAAGCTTTCGGGTCTCCAAGTTCCTGCCTAGGAGGTTGACCACTTTTTCGTACTGCAGTGTGTGCTTCATCTTGTTTCGCGCCGTGATGAGCAAAGATTCCGGGTGCTGCTGGACCGCCAGGCCGAAATCCCTAGGGGTCATGTTGTTCCGGTGCATATGCGCCAGATCGTCCCTGAGTTCTTGGATGGCCGCACCCACGAACCGGTAATCCGCCGCAATTTTTTCACTGATCCATAGCCGGCAAACATCCCGGAAACCGTCGCGGTAGCCAAACCATCGTGCCATCTGCATCATCGTGTCGGCAGCGCCAACGCTACGGTGAAAATAGCTGACTACTAGGCCGTCCAGCGTAAGTCCTCGACTGAGCAGGTCACCTCCGACGGCGATCTGCCGCGTCGGGACATCCTCCCTAAAGTCTTCGTCCTCCGCTTTGTCCACGCTTGAGTTGTAGACCTTCACTCGGACATCTGCGACAGACTTGTGGAGCTCGGCAAGGACCGAATCCCAGGATGGACCTGTTGTACTGAACTGCTTGTCGAAGGTCGACTTCAGCTCGTCGAGAACAGCGTTAGCCTTGCCAGCAGAATAGGTGAGGGAATGGAGTTCGATGGCTGATTTGTATCGATAAAGCTCATTGGTCAGCCGTTCACCGACCGCGTCCTGAACGTTTGTGAAGCGTGAAACGTTGACCAACATTGACCGCTTGTTGGGCGCCTTAACGCGGCCATCCAAAATTGCGTTGGCAAGTAGAAAGCTTCGAACGGCGTCCTTGAGGCTCTCCGGGAGCGGACCAACAGGCTGGGTCTTCCGGTGCTTGACCGGGATCCACTGCTGAGCGTCGCTCAAGTACTGCACCGATTGTGGTCGGTCCTCTTCGTCAGTACCAAAGGTCGCACGGATACCGACGTAGTTGCTGGGTGCGTCCAGCGGGTAGATATAGTCCTCAGGGAACAGGTCGTCCACTACCGCACCATCGGCCTCTACGATTCCGGTCGCTTCGTAGTCAATGAAGATGTTGGCAAAAGGCGTAGCCGTAATCGCCACATACGACGAGCGTGTGAAACTCGACAGAATTTTTCGAATGGATTTGTTGATCGCGGTCGGGTCCTCGGCCTCACTCGTGTTGACCGATGCATAGTCTGACTCATCGTCAAGCAGCAACAACGGAAGGTCGATACTCCCCTGGTTATTGGCCTTGCCGCGGGCCCAACCGTTGACCGCGTCCAAGACAAACTTGTTCTTCTTCAGAACAAACACAAGTGGCCCTGTTGAGCCGGAGGGAAGCGGAACATCGATACCGATTTTGGTGGCCTGTAGATAGTCCATCAAAACCGTGGTGAGACTAGTAGCGTTCGCAATCTCTTGGTCGATCTTTCCAACACCTATGTGTACGTCTTTGAGGACAGCTCCTCTGGGCATACCGACCCGCCGGGTATCCCTGCCTATGAAGCCCTCATCAACCCTCTCGTGCGTCTGACGCCTGAGATATTCCGTGTTGCCGGAGAGGATGATGACCAAGCGGTACCCGGCGTCGGCTGCCTTGTTGATCAGCGCCAGATAGTTCTGCGTCTTTCCAGACTGGACGTCGCCGATGATCAGCCCGCGGCGGTTCCAGGTTCCTGGCTTCTGCGGGTTACCAGCGAGGTCCAGAACGTCGTCAGTGAACTTATCCAGCCTGTCTAGCACGCGACCGGAGCGCCCCTGTTTGGAAAGCATCTTCCGGTAGGCGCGCCACCGGCGCCAGTTGATCTCAGACTTGACGTCTTTTAGCCATGGTTTGTGGTCATCCTTTGTAACCGGCTTACCGTCGATCGGGATATCCGCGCCCACCACAGTCAAGACATATCGAAAGAGCTGTTCCAACTCGTCATCACTGGCATCCGTGCGCATGATCGGTGTGCAGGCGTCAAACGCGTCTCTGACATCTTGTTCTTGGATGCCCGTCTTCGTTTCACCAGTGCTTTGGTCGGTGAGCAGCCCCAAAACCGCTCCCTCGAGGGCGGACAAAGGGAACACCATTGTAGGAATACTCATCAGTTCTTTACCGCATTCTCAAGAATTCCGCGTGCGCGGGGGTGGCTATTGAAAGGCTCGGAGTTGAGCATTGAATCGACGAACAGGTCGGGGCCGAGAGTCCCGTTTAGCGACTCCCAGAGGGATGCCGCCAGCATGGTCAGCTCGGATTCGTCCGCGGGATTTGGTGAATGGATTGCATCCTGTCCGAGTCTGTTGTAAACGTCTTCCACAGGAAACGATTGCTCCAGCATGGTGATCAGCGACCCCAACAGTGCCGAGTCATCCGATGTCATGCTCCCCTCCAGGGCAACGACCGCCGGGTGATTTCGATTGATTTCGTAGCGGAAAGAAGTCCGGTCATCGACAACATCCCACAGGTGGTTTACCGGCCCGGGGGCCGCGCGCCGCCCTCTGTACTCGTGAACGCGCCGACTCGGACCGACGATGTTGTCCGCAACTTGCCGCAGCCGGTTTCTGATGGCAGGCGGAGGAACGGCTTGAGCCTTCTTGATATCCAAGGCCCACAAATGATCCAGGGTGTTGGGGATGTCCACCCTCACCCGCGCCAGCTTTCCGAGCTCCTGTTTAGGAGCAATCCGGAACCATGTGCCCCAGATAACAAGCCGCTTTCCCCGGTATATGTAAAACCCTTGGCTGTCTCTTAAGGACCCATCAACTTGAGCCCTTTGCCTGTCCGCACTGCTGAGCTTATTTAGATGTGGAAGTGTGAAAGGACGAAGCTCGATAACTTCCCCCTCGACATGAATCTTTTCGACCGGACCAGCCTGAGTCGCTTTGTGAGTCTGAAGCAGGGGGTCTGAGCCTTCGATCTCGCGATAGTTGATAGCGATATCAAATTTGCTACCGTGCTCCCCCGCCAAGTACCGGTGGAATACAAGGCCCAAGTGCTTGCGCACGCGCACCATGCTCTCGTCGAGCCCGCTACCTAGATTTCCGGTCATGGCTTCGAGCTGGTCAAGCTTCCGCCAGAGCACCAACGTCCCCGTCGGCTTCTTCTCGAGTTCAGCGAATTCTGGAAGATCCCGGCATTCGCCTTCAGACAGCTGGAGCAGGCTCCAGGTGCCGGTTTGTATCAGGTAGTCCAGATCCCATCGGTAACCGTGGAGCTCGCCATCCTTCTTTGAGACGACAGTCAAGTCTCGGCATTGGGATATGGACGCCGTTTTCAAGCCCAGCCCAAATCGTCCCAGATCAGTGGTCGCCCTGCCAGAAAGCGAACTCTTTCCGGCCAGCCGCATGGCGTTCTGCGCTTCGGCAGCACTCATGCCATCGCCGTCGTCAATGACGGCAACGTGGCCCTCCCCTTCGCCGGAGAAGAGAAGGTCAACGCGCGATGCGCGGGCCGTTATCGAGTTGTCAATCAAATCTGCAATGGCCGTTTCGAGGGTGTAACCCACGGCCCGCATCGATTCCATGAGGTGCGGATCGGGCACCATGGTTATCGTTTCAGTCAATCTTTCCCCCACACAGTTCAATCCACCGACCGTGTCCGCTCGATGTTGAGACAACAATAACTGCAGGGACTGACATTGTTTCGTCCGAGGTAGAGGGTGTCGCCGTACCTGCTCCTCGGATCATGAGCCGCCGCGTCTCGACTCGGGTTGCCGAGGGCCCGTCGCGAGGCCGACTCGCTGATGAACTCTTGACTGATCTCAGCTGCGCGTCTGATAGACACATTCATAACTGAGCCACACGTCTTCATAGCCATGGTCGACAGCCTGAATCTCAAGGGCGATGCTTGGCCTCTGCCAATGGTCTGGGCCTGCCCCGCATATGTTGGCTGTGGGTCTTAGGCCTTTGCGAGCCTAGCCCGGTTTTCCCAGCCGTTTGCCGTCACCGGTTGTGGTAGGTCCTTTCGCTCCAAGTCGTGGTCGCCGTGTGGGCCACTGCTGACAACGAAACTGGGTGGGCTGACAAAGGCCAACCGACATTCTTGTCGTCAAGGAGCCCTAGGATGTGGGAATGTCCGTCGGAGATTGTGAAAACTCGTTCCTGGAAGCAGCTGCCCACGAAGGCATCGAGCTGGTCAGATACAAACAACCATGGCTGAATCAGCGGGGCCACTTCGGCTCGTTCCTCAGCATTCAGTACGCTGACGACGCCGCCGAAGGCCTGTCACCCTATGCCCAAGCAGTTCCCGGCGCCGACGGGGTCTGGTTTGAGATTGTGTCCGAGAAATATCTACCTGCGGACAAATGGCCCATAGATGCTGGCTACCTAAACGAGAATCGCTGGTCTGCTCCCGACAACGATTTTCCGAACGGGTACAAGGACGGAATCCCGCACGTCGAAGCCGGTCACCAGATACTCGAAGGTTTGAGATACGGCCGGGGTTGCTACGACGCAAGCAAGCTTCAGTGGCATACCGGCGATTTTCCGTCCGGGCCCGGTCCGGACGTCGGCGTCACACTTGATGACGCGTTGAACGGTATTGTGCAGACACTTGCTAACGCTGCCTAGCCAAAGTCCTATTTGATGGAGCACCGATGAAATACATTCCGGCGGAACCCGTATTCGGCGATGGCCAAGTGGCGGAGAAGACGGTCTGGGACGCGCTGAAAAACAGCCTTCCGGACGACGTCGTCCTTGCCCACTCGGTTCAGTTGAGGGACGGCCGGGCAGAACACGAGATCGACATCCTCGTCCTGTGGCCCGGCGTCGGCATGGCTGCCATTGAGGTGAAGGGCGGCCTCATCTCCGTCGAAAATGGTCAGTGGCTGCAGTCCGACAGGTCCGGGTCGCACAGGGTTCAGAGTCCCGTTGCGCAGTCTCAGGGCTCGCTCCACGCCTTCAAACACTGGATTGGCCGCCAGCTGGGGACGCCTCTGACGAGCCGCTTTGCCTACATGGTCAGCTTCCCCTACACCGATGTGCCCCGAGATTGGGAGATGGCGGGCTGCCCACGCTCGCTGGTCCTCGACAAAGCAGACACGGCGTCGGCGGCCGAACTGGTCCGGACAGCGATCGAGCGGGAAGGCGGCGGCGCCTCGTCGCTGGCGCCGGTGTTCATGGAGCGCATCGTGCGCGTGCTCAACGGAACGCTGGGACACGACGGCGCCAGACTGCTGGACCCGAAAGAGCTGGAAGATGTCCAGGATCATCTCACCGAGCGGCAGTCGGTGCTGCTAAAGGCCACGCGATCGCTACCAAGGATCCGATTCACCGGCGGCGCGGGAAGCGGAAAGACTTGGTTGGCCGTGGAAAAAGCCCGTCTGCTCTGCAAACAGGGGAAACGGCTCGGCTTGTTTAGCTACAACAAGGGACTCAGCCAGTACCTGCAGGATCGGGTTTCGACCTGGCGTAGTGCCCAGCCGGCATTTACAGGTGAGTTCCACGAATATGCCCGGCGTCTTGGGGTGCCGGATGGCACGGGACCGGCCTATTTCGAAGAGGAATTGCCGCAGCTGCTCAAGGACCTAGCGGTCCGCCTTCAGCCTCAGCAGCGGCTGGATGCCATCATCGTTGATGAGGCTCAGGACTTCGCCCCGCTGTGGTGGGAAGCGCTGCTTGCCACCACCACGGACGACGCCGAGATCTACGCCTTCCTGGACGACCACCAGGACGTCTACCGGCGCTGGGGCAGTCCGTCGACGGATGGCGAAAGCCCGCTGGAAGACCTGGTGACGATCCACATCGACGAGAACCTGCGCAACACTAGGAAGATCGCCGAAACATTCAAATCCTTTGCCGGCGATCACTTCACGCCACGGGGCAGCACGGGGCTGCCAGTCCGGCGCGTTCAGTGCGCCACCGAGGACGCCCTCGACGTCGCGGGAGACTGCATCGATGCCCTGATTGAGGAGGGCTGGGCGAACAACCAGATCGCCATGCTGACGACGAAGGACCGCCACCCAATCCATAAGGAATTTTTTGAGAACGGCACTACTGCTGACTACTGGCGCGAGTTCCATGCAAACGAAAGTGAGTTCTACGGCCATGTTCTGGGCTTCAAGGGCTTGGAACGGTCGGTGATCGTGCTGTGTGTCAACGGCTTCAAAGATCTAAGCCGAGCGGCCGAGCAGCTTTACGTTGGCCTGTCCCGGGCTCGAAGTCTCTTGGTGGTTGTCGGCGACTCGGATTTGCTGGAGGAGGCCGGCGGGCGGGACCTCAAGGTAGCCCTGTCTCGGGCCGAGACTTGGGCGCCGGCTACGCCCGTCGATCGCTGAGGGCAAGTGTTCTTCTTGACTTTGTCGCCGCTTGACCCAGCATGATCGCCCAGGCAACTCGTTGCCGGTAGTGCCAGTCATGCTTCAGGACCTTCGGAGTCCATCACCGGGCGGCCCGTCGTCGAAACCCTGATCCATATGCCGGCGCTGGGGAAGGTGTACCGGATCAGCTAATCCTCACCACCAGCGGTGACGGCAATCCGGGTTCTGGCAGGCCCATTTGGGCGTACCCAATTCGACTTTGCCCGTGGCGGGGTAGATGCGCTCTTCTAGCACGATCATGCAACCAGCGAACTCGGATTTCGGCATTATTTCGCGATCCCAGGGCATGATCATCCCGTAGACAATCCGCCAGGCCTCGCTGCCGCAAATCGGGCATCTGCGCGTGGCAGCGCGTTTCGTCGTCTGCTCGGGGGCAGTTTCGTCGGGAGTCATGGAAGCACTGTAGGCGGACGATCTGACAGAAAGGGGTATCTTACGCGGTGGCGAGGGCGGCGGGTTCCCCCTCCAGCCGGCTCACCGGCATACTCCGGCGTAAAAGTCACCGCTCCGGACATAGCAGCCACCCCACCGCGGGTTCCTGCGCGAGGACTTGGCGTGGCAGGTATTTAGTCTGCGAACTCAAAGTCGACGGTGATTTCGGGATCGACGCTTGCGATGATTCCGGAGTAGAACGCCTTGGCCTGCTCTTTCAGCGCTGCTGCGTTTTGGGTGACGTACTTCTGCTTGTTCTCGTCGCTGAGAACGTTGTTCATCATGCGAGTTTGAACGGCTGGGGCCGCCAGCATGCCAAGCGGGTTGGAGCTCTCGAGGGCGTCCTCGAACACGGGATCATCAAAGCCGATGCCAATAAATTGAGGGATGGCCACCCGAAACGACTTTGGCCCGGTGGGTTCGATCTTCACCTGTGACCCGTCGACGCCTAATTTTGCGTCGAACTTGTACTGGATCAGCGTCGTTTTCTCGCTCGCGGGTATAGCCACGCCGAGAATCTCTCCATTGCTTTCATGCCTCGTGACACCCTCGATGTGAAGGCTAAGCAGGGCGACCTCTTGCACGCGCGTGACGGCCTGAACCACTTGGGAATCACGTTCGCTGGAGCTGCTGCTGAACAGGGCCTTGAGGGCGAGGGCGTTGAGTCCACCGGATGCGAATGCGGCGGCCGCTCCCCCAACCAGCAGCACGATGAGCAGCATGACGGGCCAAAGCAGAACGCGTGCTTTGAAGAATTTCATGACTGCTTTGAAAAAGTTCACGACGATTCAGTCTCCAGTTTCGTTCGACGTCGATACCCTCAGAATTCTGCGGGGTTGAACGGCCACGACAGATCGCCGTGTCAAGTCCCCTCGAACCATATATGTATGCAAGGGCCAGCCGATAATGGCGCGCCCACCGGTCTTAGAAGTTGCGGGTGCGAGCTTATGCGAGTGTGCCCTCCATACCGTGACGCGGCTAAGCCGTCCGATGGGATAGGGCTTCTCCACGATGAACCAGCCGGATAGTTCCCTGCATGTCTAAGGAGCCCGACACAGTTCAGTGATTCTGGACTGCACCGCTTACTGGACGGAAGGGCTCTCAACTCCACCGCGTTCCGCAGCCGCGCAACCTCCGGGTTAGTTCTAGACCGCTTCCTCACTGCCGGTCTCAGACCCGCCCGCCGTCTGTTCGCCGCGCTTTTTCCGTTTGAACAACCCCGCTACGCTTCCGCCGACCGAGCCCGCCGTACCGGCAATGGCGCCGCCGACGCCCTTGACCGCGGTGAGAGCCTGAGGCTCGTCTGGGATTCCGTCCCCGTCGATGTCTACGCTCCGGAACGCGCGCGATACCGTGTCCGCTGCGGTTGTTACCCCGGCGCCGACTGCCGCAGCGCTGGTTGCGACGCCGCCTCCAACTGTGCTGGCAGTGCCAGCAATCCAGTTACCCGTCATCTTGGCGGCGTCCTCCATTGCTGCCAGAGCTCGGTTTTGTTCGAAGTCGCGGTCGTCGGCGCCAGCCTCCACAGGAACGGCCAGATGTTCGGGGAAAATGTCCGGGGCATCGGCGAATGCTGCCCGGGCTGCGTCGATAACTTCGCGACCGAACACAAAGCGCGTGACTCCTCCCGCCAAGGCGCCAACTCCGTATTCAATCGTTGCTTGCTGCTTTCCACTCAAATTTTCTCGCACGACGTCCAGCTGACCCGTCTCCATGGTCCGAACCAAACTCTGTGCGGCGCCTCCAGGGAGGGTATCCGCGAGCGTGTTCGCCCAGTGGGACCAGTCCGTGCGGCCATCTGAGATCCTGTTGCCGACGCCGACGACGCCTTCAGTCGACGCGCTCGATAGGTCTGTCGCCATCGTTGCGATTTGCTTCTGGCTCACGCGTTCGTTCGAGAGTCCGTAGACAAGGGCGAGGGCTTGGTCTTTGTCGAGGTCCATTTCGTGAATATCAGCAATAGCGAGCGCGAAAACCGCGGTGATCTCGAACTGCAACTGCTCATCGCCTGCGGGAAGGAGAGCAGCGGCTCGCTGTGCACCGTTCTTGGCAGTACCCAGCGCCATGTTCTTTGCGGCCTGTTTCGCAGCGCTCTTTGCGGCAAGTTTGACAGCTTCCTTGCCAGTTTTCTTGGCGGCCTGTTGTCCCGCACTCTTCATGCCGGCTGCTGCCGCCCCGACTCCAGGAATCATCGCGATACCAATATCAGCCGCGATCGCGCCGGCGCTGATGAGGGCACCAGCAGTGGTGATGGAGGTAGCGTAGTGACGCTCCAACATCTGGATTACCTCAGCGGGCGTTGCGTCCGGATGCCGGCGACGGAGCCTCATGACGTATTTGCGAGCGATCGAGTGACGGGCGCTAACCGCCTTTGCAATGTCACGCGTGGCGTCCTCGCCGACGAGCTCCGCCTCCAGCGTGATGCTCTCGATATTAGTCATCGCTTACTCCTCTGTGGTTGCACCTCTCCGGGAGGTGTGAACGCGGCTGAAAGGTGAAAATTTGGCAGCGCCGCCCTGGATCCATGGTGATTGTATTCATGGATCCAGGCCTTGTCGGTCGCGGCGCGTTCAAACTCCTTGACCAAAAGTGGCTCTCACCTGCCAAAACGAAGACCGGCCCTGACCTACCCAGGTTCGGGGAACCTCGTGTTGCGACTGATTTCATTAACCAATCTTTGCGGCGCACCACCCGCGCGGTTGCTGCCGGACCGGCTGGCTCGTTTACGAAACGTAACGCGATCCCGAAACCACCCCCTACTGTTGATCCTGCACCTAGCGAAACCGTTTACGTAAACCGTTTTCCGAAACCGATTACGTAGCGCAAGCAGCAGACAACGAAGGCACCCTCAGGGAGGAGGAACAGTGGCAACCATCCGCGATGTCGCCAAGCATGCCGGCGTCTCTCCGGCCACCGTTTCCCGGGTTGTCAACGGACTGGTCGGCTACTCCGACGAAACGCGGGAACGCGTCGAGAACGCGGTCAAGAGCCTCAGCTACGAAACGGACTACCTCGCCCGGGGCCTGAAGACCCGGCAGACGTCCGTGATCGGGCTCCTCGCACCCATGGTCTCAGACGCCCTGGCCTCCCAGGTCATGCAGGGCGTGGAGGAGGAAGCCCAGGAACGCGGCTACGCCGTGATGCTCGGCCGCACCGGCGCCAAGTCAGCCTACATCGCCGGCTACCTGCGCACGCTGCGCACCTACCGGGCCGCCGGCGTCATCCTCATCTCCGCGGTGATCACGCCGGAGACCAGGCAGCTGCTGGGACCCAACGTCCCCATCATTTCCGTCGCCATCAGTGACAACTCGGGCTCGCCCAGCGTGGCCATCGACGACGAGCAGGCAGCCTACGACGCGACCCGTCACCTGCTGCGGCTCGGCCACCGGCGCATCGGCCTCCTGGCCGGGGATCCGGCGTCGATCTACGTGGCCCAGCCCCGCAAGCGCGGCTACCTCCGCGCCATGACCGAGGCCAAGTGCACCCCGGTCACCGCCACCGGGACCTTCTTCTACGAAAGCGGCGCACCCGGCGTCGACGACCTGTTGCAGCAGGATCCCGGGCTCACCGCCATCTTCGCGATGAGCGATGAGATGGGTGCCGCCGTCGTCAACGAACTGCAGCGGCGCGGTCTCCGGGTGCCGGAGGACGTCTCGGTCCTCGGCTTCGATAACACCCCCACCGCCCTGCACGTGAACCCGCCGTTGAGCACCATGGCGCAGCCGCTTGAGGAAATGGGACGGATGGCCGTAAAAAAGCTGCTCCGCTCCCGCGACCTGGGTCCGAAGATCATGCCGCACCGGCTGATCGAGCGCGGCTCCACCGGGCCGCCGCATCAAACGGCGCCAGCCCCGCCCCGCAGCCAAGCTCCAACCAGCTAGGCCCAACAGACCACACCCACCCACGGCGACAGCCGGCACTCCCCCGTGCCACCAGGCAATCATCGCCGCAGTTCCGCATGCACCAAACCACCCGCACCAACCCCAGAAACAAGGAGCAACACATGAGGCAGCGCCGCCGCACCTGGCAGACCCTTCTCGCCACCACCGCATCCCTGACCGTCGCCGCCGTCGCCCTCACCGGCTGCGGCGGAACCGCCACGGAAGCGAAGAGCGCCCCGAAGGCCGCCGCGTCCTTCGAGGGCAAGGGCCCCATCAACTACGTCTCCAACCGCGACGCCTCCGGTGCCGCGAACAAGACCATCGAGGAATGGAACGCCGCCCACCCGGAGGAGAAGGTCACGTTCATCGAACTGCCGGACTCCGCGGACCAGCAGCGCCAGCAGCTCATCCAGAACGCCCAGATCAAGTCGGACACCTTCAGCGTGCTGAACCTGGACGTCGTCTGGACCTCCGAATTCGCCGCGAACAAGTGGATCATGCCGCTACCCGCGGACGCGATGCCCACGGACAAGATGATCCCCGCCACCGTCAACGCCGCCACGTACCGGGACACCCTGGTCGGCGCCCCGTACTACACCGACGGCGCGCTGTTCTACTTCCGCTCGGACCTGCTCAAGGCCGCCGGCATCGCCGCCCCGCCCAAGACCTGGGACGAAATGAAGACCGCCTGCAAGGCCATCCTGGCCCTCCCCCAGGCCGCGGGCATGTCCTGCTACGCCGGCCAGTTCGACAAGAACGAGGCCCTCACGGTCAACTTCTCCGAGGCCGTGGCCTCCGCCGGCGGCACCGTGGTGGACGCCGAGGGCAAGCCCACCGTCAACACCCCCGAGGCCAAGAAAGGCCTGAACCTACTGGTGGACGGCTTCAAGGACGGCCTCTTCCCCTCCGACGCCATCACCTACCTCGAAGAGCAGGGCCGCCGCGCGTTCCAGGACGGCAAGCTCGTCTTCCTGCGCAACTGGCCCTTCCTGCACGCCTCCCTGAGCGCCACGGACGGCTCCAGCAAGGTGGCCGGCAAGTTCGGCATCACCTCCATCCCGGGCACCGACGGCCCCGGCGTCTCCACCCTCGGCGGCCGCAGCCTCGCCATCTCGCCCTTCACCGCCAACAAGGCCACCGCCCTGGAGTTCATCAAGTTCTTCACCAGCGAAGAGCAGGCCAAGAAGCGCCTCGCCCTGTCCTCCCGCGCCCCGGCGTACGCGTCCCTCTACGCGGACCCCGCCGTCGTCGCCAAGCGCCCGTTCTTCCCCACCCTCCTGACCTCGCTGAACAACGCCCAGCCCCGCCCCAAGGTGGTCCAGTACGGCGCCACCACCAAGGCCATCCAGGAAGAGGCATACGCGGCAATCACCGGCAAGAAGGACACGGACACGGCCCTGAACGACATGCAGGCCAAGCTCACCGAGCTCTCCGCCAAGTAACTCCGCCCCATAGCAACCGCCGGGCCGGCCGCTTCACCCCGGCCGGCCCGGCAGCTGCAACCCCAGTGAGGTTCCCAGAATGACGACGACGACCGCCCCGCCCGCCGGCGCGCAGACCGGCACGCCCAAACCAGCCAGCCCGCGCAAACGCGGCAACCGCGGCACCCGCACCCCCGGCGAAGGCCGCATGGCCGCGCTGCTCCTGTCCCCCACCATCCTGGTGCTGGCCCTGGTGATCGTGTACCCGCTGCTCGCCGCGGTGCACCAGTCCCTCTACCGCGCCGAATCCGGCCTGGACGCGGACGGCTTCGTCGCCGATGTCGAATCCTTCGTGGGCCTGGCCAACTACGCGGACCTCTTCGTGGGCGAAACCGGGCGGCGCTTCCTCAACGCGCTCGGCAACACCACCTTCTTCACCATCACCACCGTGTTCCTCGAGACCGTCCTGGGCCTCTGCCTGGCCCTGGCCATGAACCGCGCCTTCCGCGGCCGGTCCTTCCTGCGCGCCAGCATCCCGGTGCCCTGGGCCGTCCCCACCGCCGTCTCCGGCCTGCTGTGGCGCTGGATCTTCCAGTCCGACGGCATCGCCAACACCCTGCTCGGCAGCGAAATCCTCTGGACCGCCGAGGGCAACGCCTCCCGCGCGGCCATCATCATCGCCGAAGTCTGGAAGACCGCCCCGTTCATCGGCCTCCTGGTCCTGGCCGGGATGCAAGTCATCCCCGGCGAGGTCTACGAGGCCGCCAAAATCGACGGCGCCGGCTGGTGGCGCCAGCTCGGCTCCATCACTCTCCCGCTGGTCAAGCCCACCCTGCTGGTTGCAGTACTGTTCCGCATGCTCGACGCGCTTCGCATGTTCGACCTGCCCTTCGTGCTGATCGGCCCCGGCAAGGAATCCGTGGAAACCCTCTCCATGCTGGCCTGGGACGAATCCAACCAGCTCCGCTACGGCTCCGCCTCCGCATTCGCGATCATGCTCTTCCTGTATGTCGCCGTCGTCGCGATCGTCTTCGTCAGGGTGCTCGGCGCCGACGTCACCGGCGCCAAGGAGCTGACGCTGATCTCCAAGAAGACCCGCACCAAGGCGACCCGCACCCAGGCGAACACTGACCAGGCAATCTCCGAACAGAAGAAGGCCGAGGCCACCCGATGACCATCTCCGACCTCCGCAACGCCGCCACGTCCTCCGGTGCACCGAGCGCCGCCGGCGCCGCCGCGCCCGACGCAAGCGCCGCCGTCGGCCGCCCCGTAAAGCCGAAAGCGCCGCGCACGTGGCGCTCCTACTCGGTGTACCTTGGCCTGGCGCTGATCTTCGCCTACTGCCTGGCGCCGTTCTACTGGATGCTGGTCTCCAGCCTCCGCCGCACCGCCGACATTTTCGACAACACCCTGCTCCCGGCCCCGTTCTCGCTGGAGAACTACGCCAAGGTGTTCGACGGCTCCACCATGTTCGGCCAGGCCCTGCTGAACTCCCTGATCGTGGCCGGCACCACCACGGTGTTCGCCCTGCTCCTCGGCGTCTTCGCCGCCTACGCGATCTCCCGGCTCAACTTCCGCTTCAAGTCGGCCATCCTGGGCGTCATCATCGCGACGTCGATGTTCCCCGGCATCTCCGTGGTAGTGCCGCTCCTGCGCCTCTTCACGGACCTCGGCTGGATCAACACCTACCAGGCCATGATCGTCCCCAGCCTGTCCTTCGCGATCCCGCTGGCGGTCTGGAACCTCACCACGTTCATGAAGGCCCTGCCGTTCGACCTCGAGGAAGCCGCGATGATCGACGGCTGCACCAAGTGGCAGGCGTTCCGCCGGGTCCTGCTCCCGCTCGCCGCGCCGGGCGTCTTCACCACCGCGATCCTGACCTTCATCCACAGCTGGAACGAATTCATCATCGCGCTGTCCATGATCAACGACCCCAAGATCCAGACCGCCACCGTGGCGATCTCCAAGTTCACCGGCGCCACCGAATTCCAGGCGCCCTTCGGCGAGCAGATGGCCGCCGGCGTGATCGTCACCGTACCGTTGGTCATTATAGTGCTGATCTTCCAGCGACGGATCGTCGAAGGCCTCACCGCGGGCGCGAGCAAATGAGCGCTGTTCCGGCCCGTGTCGAGGAATCCACGATCGCGCCGGCCCCCGAGTGGTGGCAATCCGCCGTCATCTACGAGGTCTACCCGCGCTCCTTCGCCGACGGCGACGGCGACGGCGTGGGCGACCTCGCCGGGCTGATCGCCCGGCTGCCGTACATCGCCGCCCTCGGCGTTGACGGCATCTGGATGACCCCGTTCCAGCCTTCCCCGCAGGTGGACCAGGGCTACGACGTGACCGACTACTGCGGCGTGGACCCGCTGTTCGGCACCATGGAACAGTTCGAGTCGCTCCTTTCCAAGGCGCACGGGCTGGGCCTGCGGGTCCTGCTCGATGTCGTCCCCAACCACTGCTCCTCCGAGCACCCGCTGTTCCAGGCAGCCCTCGCGGCCGGCCCGGGCTCACCGGAGCGGGACATGTTCCACTTTGTTGAAGGCTCCGGCGACGACGTCCCGCCGAACAACTGGCAGAGCGTTTTCGGCGGCCGCGCGTGGAGCCGCGCCAACCCCGGTTCGGCGACGGACACGGACTGGTACCTGCACCTGTTCTCGGCCGGCCAGCCGGACTGGAACTGGCGCAATCCCGCCGTCGGCGATTACTTCGACGGCGTGCTGCGCTTCTGGTTCGACAAGGGCGTGGACGGGCTGCGCATCGACGTCGCGCATGCGCTGTTCAAGGCTGACGGGCTGCCGGACTCGCCCTCCACGGGCGGGGTGGTGGACGGACTGCGATCCAACCCGCAGGTCTCGGACCAGGAGGACGTCCACGAGGTCTACCGCCGCTGGCGCACCCTCGCCGAGAAATACGAGCCGCACCGGCTGCTGGTGGGCGAGGTCAACCTGGAACCGGCCCGCGCCGCCCGGTACACCCGGGCCGACGAGATGCAGCAGGCCTTCGCGTTCGCCTTCGTGAAGCTCGGCTGGGACCCGGAGGCGTGGGCCGCCGTCGGCAACGAGCTCGACGCCGCCCGGCAGCTCCACGGCGCGGCCCCCACGTGGGCGCTGGAAAACCACGACATCGTCCGCACCGTCACCCGCTTCGGTGGCGGCGAGCTCGGCAGCATCCGGTCTCGGGCAGCCCTCGTGGCTTTGCTCGGACTACCCGGTGCGGCGTACATCTACCAAGGCCAGGAACTGGGCCTGCCCGAGGTCGACGTCCCGGTCGACGCCCGCGTGGATCCAATGTGGGCCCGCGGCGGAGTCTGCCGCGACGGCGCCCGCGTGCCGCTGCCATGGACCGCGGACCCGGCGGCGAACCACGGCTTCTCGCATGCCGACTCCGCGAGCGAGCCGTGGCTACCGATCCCAGCCGACTGGGGAATCCACGCCATCGAGCGCCAGCAGCAGGACCCACAGTCCGCATTGAACCTGACCAAAGCGGCGCTGGAGCTGCGCCGGCAGTTGTGGAAGAACGAGGTCTTCACCGCGGACGACGGCGGCAACTGGCGGGTCGAGGCCGGAAACCTGCTCATCTGCGAACACAACGAGCACTTCCTCGTCGCCGTCGCAATGGGCACCGAGCCGGTGCAACTGCCGGCCGGAACCGTGCTGCTTAGCGCCGCCCCGCTGGCGGAGGACGGCTGGCTGCAGCCGAACAACGCGGCGTGGGTGTTGCGCGACTAAAGCCGTCGCCTCCGCGCCGCCCACGTTTCCCCCGAGGAACACCCGTTGCGCTAGCTTGCGGGAGTGTTTGGGATTCCTGGGACCTCGCCACAGCCCGCGACCTGCTGGCGTGTAGCACCCCAAGGTCCCTCTTCGCCCCTTGACTCGCTGAAAGTGCCGACCAGCCGAGGGGTTCTCCGGGCCGGTAGCCTTCAGTTGTCTCTGAGCAACCCGGTAATCTCGTCGTGAAGCCTAGGGTCGGCGGGTCCGAGGCCGTCAAGCACGTCTTGGATACTGACGGTCGACTGACGGACTTCCTTGACGCCTGCCCGCGTAAGGAACAATCGTGAGTAGTCCGCCTGGCCCGATTCGACCGTTCGGGTCCAGCTCGGATCCCGTTCGTTGGCGAACCATGCGGACGGCCCGAACTTGAGTTGAAGCCTCGACCGGCCCACGTCGTTCGGTTCTTCTTTCACGTCGATGTTGATGGTCCACTGGTATATCCCCGCTAATCTCGCGTCGACTCCGCGCACAAACCCCTCGCCCCGAGTCGCGTTGAGTTGGCGTCTGAGCGGTCCCTCGCTGAAGGCGCTGAGGCGCCCCTTGACTCGCTGGAGGAGGTCGCGGCCCTCGCCAAACCGTTCCCGCGCTTGTACCGCAAGATCATCAGCAAAGCGCTTGGCGGCTACTTCCTGCGGCTGCTCCTGATATCTGCGTACCTCCCCGGTATCACACATGGCAACTACGAAGTTGATCAGCTCCTGGTCACCCACGAGGCCCTTTCCTCTAACGAACCTACCGTGCAACTGTTCGATGAACGCGTAGGCATCGGGGTTCTTCCGCTGGTAGGCCCTGTCGCCACCGACCTGTTCCAGGAGTTGCTCGGCCAACTTGCCATACGTGAGGACCGCGGCGTTCTCCCACCCCAGGGTCTGCAAGGACGCATCCTCATCGCGACACAAGAGAACGACAGTACCCTGCCTGCCGTCCCGTACGCTGAACGCCAGGTAGCCGCTGTAGCTGTGTCCGTGACCGTCGGAGATGAAATAGTTCTCGACGACGACGACCGCAGCTTCGCTCTCAAGGACAAGGTCGGCGATGTCCGCTCCCGCCCCGTCCACAGCGGTGTTCACCTCCTGACGCACCAAGTAGCTGCCATGCGGAAGCGGTTCGCTCCCCACCGAAACCCGATTCAACTCGTCGATAAAGATCCGCAGGAAACGGTCGCCCAGGTTGTGCGTCTGTTCGGGGTCCAACAACCACCTGAAGACATTCGAGATCTGCTTTTCGTGGAGTCCGTGGTGCATGATGTCAAAGACGTTGAAACCCAACTCCAGGGACCTGCCAAGCACTGGCAGGAGCCCAGTTACCAAGCCATCTGACACGACATCATCCCCCGAGCGTAGACGTGAAGACCAGATGGAAGACGGCGACGCCGCGAGACCCCACATGGCTATAGTTGGGCACTTTACATGGAATTTGAGTTCAGCCACGTCACTTAGCAGATTAACTTGTTGTTCCCGTTACCCACCCTCATCTGCTGGTTTGTCGTGTCGTTGCTTAGGCGAGCGACGGCCTCACCAATCACGATGATCAGAGTTTCTGAGGTCAGACCCCGACCCGGTGGAGCTCCGTCACAGCACGTGAGTGATGGTCGGCGATAGAGCCTGGCGGCTACGCCACGTCACTGTCTGGGATTGACGCGATGCGCCGGTAGGTAGCTCGCCGGGCAGGCCAACTAGCTAGTTGCCGTGCTGCTAAGTTCCGGACTAGGGTGTCGACATGGCTTGTGGTAAATGCGGATTTGAAGGTCACAACAGTCGATCATGCGAAGGCCCCCATTGGCCGTGTCCTAATTGCGGCAAGCCGACGGCCAACATGAACGACTACTCCGAGCGCCACGACCGGTCTTATTGTTCTCCGATTACCAGCTCCGGATGTTGGAGTTGACGAAAACTCGGTTCCCCTAGATGTACTGCCCAGGGAGGTTGGTTAAGCGGCTGATGGGCGGCTGGCCTCCGATTGCGGTGTGGGGCCTGTGGTGATTGTAGTGGTGCAGCCATGCCGGGAGGGCGTTTCTGCGGGCTGATTCCGTGGCGTAGAAGCGCTTGAAGGCCCATCCGTCGGCGAGGGTGCGGTGGAAGCGTTCGATCTTGCCGTTGGTCTGCGGCCGGTAGGGGCGGGTCTTCTTGGCCTTGATGTTCATTTCACGGCAGGTGTCCCGCCAGAGGTGCGATTTGTAGGCCGAGCCGTTGTCGGAGAGGACCCGCTCAACGGTGACGCCGCGGGCGGCAAACCACGACACTGCACGCCTGAGCACTCCGACTGCGGTGGCCGCTGTTTCATCGCCGTGGATCTCTGCGTAGGCGACCCGGGAGTGGTCGTCGATGACGGTGTGGACATAGGCGGTCCCGATCAGTGGCCCGCGGTGTCTGCTGCGCGCCTTGTCCGGGGTTCCTGCCCGGTTCCGGTCTCCTTGCTGCCGCCCAACGTAGCGCCAGCCGCCGCCGTCGGGGATGTTCCCGAGCTTCTTCACGTCGACGTGGATCATCGCTCCAGGAGTCTCATGTTCATAGCGGCGGATGACCTCCCCGGTGCGCTTGTCCACGTGGTGCAGGCGGTTCAGCCGGCACCGGACCAGAACCGCGTGCACGGTCGAGGCCGGCATGGCCAGCTTCGCGCCGATCGCGACCGGCCCCAGCCGTTGCTTCCAGCGCAGGTGCACTACCTTGCGCACCAGCTGCTGCGGTGTCCGGTTCGCCACCCGGTGCGGGCGCGAGGACCTGTCGGCCATGCCGTCCTGACCCATCGCGGCGTAGCGGGTCGCCCACCGTTTGGCCGTGGGCCAGGCGCAGTTGAACTGTTCGGCAGCCCGGGACACCGGCCAGCCGTGGTCTACGACCAGACGCGCGACGCGCAAACGTTGGCGTGGAGTCAAAGCGGCATTAGCGTGGGACATTGAGGACCTCCTGGTCGCTGCAGCGGTTGTCTAAGCAACTCCACTGTGCAACCGGAGGTCCTCACCTTTAGGTCAACGACTCCAGCGAGTCATCACATTCACCGAACCAACGTCCCTGGGCAGTACACCTAGAGGGCCGTTGTGTCGCTCGTCTGCATCGTGCGACGAAGAAGTCGGGGACAAGGCCGACTAGGACGAGGCGTCCCACCTAGGTGTGCAAAGACTGCGAGCGCGCAACGGGGCCAGAGGTTGGCCGGCTACGTAACGACGTGGCCCAGCTGAATGACCTCTGCTGGACCGGGGTTACTTCTCGACCAATTCCTCGCTGCCGGCCTCAGACCCGCCCGCCTGTTCGCCGCGTTTCTTCCGTTTGAACAACCCTGCGACGCTCCCGCCGACCGAGCCTGCCGTACCGGCGATGGCGCCGCCGACGCCCTTGACCGCTTTGAGGGCCTGGGGCTCATCAGGGATCCCGTCCCCGTCGATGTCCACGCTCCGGAACGCGCGCGTTACCGTGTCGGCTGCGGTTGCCACCCCGGCGCCCACTGCCACAGCGCTCGTTGCGACGCCGCCTCCGACTGTGCTGGCAGTATCGCCGATCCAGCTTCCCGCCGTCTTCGCCGCGTCCTCCAAAGCCGCGAGAGCCCGGTTGGGTTCGGCGTCGCCGTCCTCTGCGTCAGCCTCGACAGGAACGGCAAGATGTTCGGGGAAGATGTCTGGGGCGTCGGCGAACGCTGCCCGGGCTGCGACGACGACTTCGCGACCGAACACGAAGCGCTGGACTCCTCCAGCCAAGGCTCCAACTCCGTATTCAATTGTTGCCTGCTGCTTTCCACTCAAGTTTTCGCGCACGGCGTCCAGCTGACCCGTCTGCATGGTCCGAACCAAACTCTGCGCGGCGCCTCCAGGGAGAGTGTCCGCGAGCGTGTTCGCCCAGTGCGACCAGTCTGTGCGGCCAGCAGCGATCCTATTGCCAACACCGACAACGCCTTCAGCCGACGCACTCGATATGTCCGTCGCCATCGTTGCGATTTGCTTCTGGCTCACGCGTTCGTTCGAGAGTCCGTAGACAAGGGCGAGAGCCTGGTCATTGTCGAGGTCCATTCCGTGAATATCGGCAACAGCGAGCGCGAAAACCGCGGTGATCTCGAACTGCAGCTGCTCATCGCCTGCGGGAAGGAGAGCAGCGGCTCGCTGTGCACCGTTCTTCGCAGTACCCAGCGCCATGTTCTTTGCGGCGAGTTTCGCAGCGTTCTTTGCGGCAAGTTTGGCGGCTTCCTTGCCAGTCTTCTTGGCGGCCTGTTGTCCCGCACTCTTCATGCCGGCTGCTGCCGCCCCGACTCCTGGAATCATCGCGATACCAATATCAGCCGCGATCGCGCCGGCGCTGATGAGGGCACCAGCAGTAGTGATCGAGGTTCCGTAGTGACGCTCCAACATCTGGATCACCTCAGCGGGTGTGGCGTCCGGATGCCGCCGGCGTAGCCTCATGACGTACTTGCGAGCGATCGAGTGACGAGCGCTGACCGCCTTCGCAATGTCACGCGTGGCGTCGTCTCCGACGAGCTCCGCCTCCAGCGTGATGCTCTCGATATTGGTCATCGCTTACTCCTCTGTGGTTGCACCTCTTCGGGAGGTGTGAACGCGGCTGGTAGGTGAGAATCCGCCAGTGCGGCCCTGGATCTATGGTGATTGTATTCATGGATCCAGGCCTGGTAGGTCGCGGCGCGTTCAAACTCCTCGACCAAGTGACTCCCACCTGAGGACCTGGCTGGAAACCGGCGAGCTCCTCAGCACTCCCGGCTCCCTCATGTACCCCTGAGGCGGCCGGCATGCGCACCTCAGGCGCCGCCGTCGTGGTGAAATACTCGGGCCCGTTGGCGCTTGGTCCCCGCACCTTGCCGCCCCTTAACCCCGGCGGTAGCCTGAAAAGCAGATGACGGGCCGCGCCGCCCACCACCGGTTCCGCGAGTGCCGGGCCGGGCAGCGCCCACAGGCTCAGACCCGCCGCCGGGAACGGGGAGGCGCGATGTCCACACTCGCACACGGCCGGGAAGCGTACGCCGAACGGCGCTGGCCGGACGCTGTAGGGCAGTACACCGCTGCCGACCACGACGCCGAACTTCCGGCCAGCGATCTGGAACAGCTGGCCACCTCCGTCATCCTCACCGGCCGGGGCTCCGAGGGAGTGGACATCCTGGCGCGGGCGCACCTGAAATACCTCGCCGACGGCGACTACTCCGCCGCCGCCCGCTGCGCCGTCTGGACCGGGATGAACCTCATCCTGCTGGGCGAACCGGCCCGCAGCGCCGGCTGGCTCGCCCGCGCCCACCGGATCGTCGAGGACCTGCCCGAGCCTTGCCCATTCGAGGGCCTGCTGTCCATCCCTGCCGGGCTGGACGCCCTCTACCAAGGCAACGGCGCCACCGCCGCGGAAGCCTTCACCCGGGCCGCCGACCTCGGACGGGCACGCGGCGACGCTGACTCGGCGGCCCTCGGTACTCTGGGCCTCGGGCAGGCAAAGATCATGTTGGGTGAGTTCGACGGCGGCTTGGCCCTGCTTGACGAAGCCATGGTCGCCGTCACCGTCGGGGAAATCTCCCCCATCCCCGCCGGGATCATCTACTGCGCAATGATCGAAACCTGCCATCTGGCCTTCGACCTGCGCCGCGCCCACGAGTGGACGCGGGCGCTGGACCGGTGGTGCGACGCGCAACAGAACCTGGTGGCTTTCAGCGGCCAGTGCCAGATGCACCGGGCCGAGCTGTACCGGCTGCACGGCGCCTGGACCGAGGCGATCGACGCTGCCAAAACCGCGCAGGACCTCGCCTTCCACGGCGACCATATGGCCACCTACGGTGGCTTCTACGAACAGGGCGAAATCCACCGGCTCCGGGGCGACTTCGACGCCGCCGAGGCCTCCTACGTGCACGCTCAGGAGACCGGTTTCCCGCCGCAGCCCGGGCTGGCGCTCCTGCGCTTGGCTCAAGGCAGGCCTGACCAGGCCCAGTCCCTGCTCCGGCAGACCATGGACGGCGCCGACCCCACCTACCGGCGCCAGATGCTCRCCGCCCGGGTGGAGATCGAAGTGGCAGCAGGCGACGCACGGGCAGCACGGGCTGCCATGGAGGAGCTGGCGTCGCTGTGCGCCTCGATCGACCGGCCCATGCTGCACGCCCTCGCCGAGCAGTCGGAGGCCTCCGTCCTGTTCCACGAAGGCGATCCCGCGGCTGCCCTGGTCCTGGCTCGCCGCGCGTGGTCGCGCTGGCTCAGCCTCGACGCGCCGTTCGAAGCGGCCAGTTGCCGCGCCCTCATGGCAAGGCTGTTCACCGCGCTCGGCGATGAGGAATCCGCCCAGCTGGAGCGTGAGGCAGCCCGGGCAGTATTTTATGAGCTGGGCGCCGCGCCGGCGCTTTCGGAGCTTGAGCAATCGGCGCCCCTTGCGCCGGACGCCCGGACAACCCCGGTGCCAGCCACCGAGAACGACGCTCATCACGCCGCCGACGCCGGGCCGCTCACCGCCCGCGAAACCGAGGTGGTCCAGCTCGTCTCCGCCGGACTGAGCAACCGAAACATCGCTGCCGAGCTGTTCATCAGCGAAAAAACAGTGGCCCGGCATCTGAGCAATATCTTCACCAAACTGGGCCTGACCTCCCGGGCCGCGGTCACGGCCTACGCCTACCAGCACGGACTCGTCTGACCTCCCGCCCTGCATAAAATTACCCATTCCCGAGTTCTCCCCGACCCATGGGAAATGGGTGATTCGCCCGATTCGCTGCGACGCGACGAAAAATAGCGTTATTGGCATGAACGTTTCAGTGCTCGCAGGAATGGTTTCCACCGGCCTCTTCGCGGTGAGCTATCTGTCCATGCTGCTCAAGGCCCTGCTGGTACCTGCGCTTCCGGAGTGTTCATAACCACCCCACTGCACCTGCAACACCAAGGAGACACCACCATGAACACCACCCCAGCAACTGACACCGGCGGCGTCGTCGGCACTGGCAAAGTCGGCACTGCCGCCGTCGACACCGTCATCATCGGCGCCGGACAGTCCGGCCTGGCGCTGGGCTACTACCTGGCGCAGCAGCACCGGAACTTTGTCATCCTCGACGCCGGCACGCGGGTTGGCGAGGCGTGGCGGAGCCGCTGGGACTCGCTGCGGCTGTTCACGCCCGCCAAGTACAACGGCCTGCCCGGCCAGCCCTTTCCAGGCGACCCCCTCGCCTTCCCCACTAAGGACGAGCAGGCGGACTATCTGGAGGACTATGCCTCCCGGTTCCACCTGCCGGTCCGGCCCACCACGGCCGTCACCCGGCTGAGCCACGACGGGCAGCGGTTCCATGTCACGGCCGGGACGCAGCACTGGACGGCGGCGAACGTTGTCCTCGCCACCGGCGCCTGCCAGCTGTCCAAGACACCGGGCTTTGCGGCGGACCTGCCGTCCGACGTCGTGCAGCTCCACTCCCGCGACTACCAGAACCCTGCCCAGCTCAAGCCCGGTCCCGTCCTGGTGGTGGGGGTGGGGAACTCCGGGGCGGAGATCGCCTTGGAGACCAGCCGCACGCATGAAACCTGGCTGGCCGGCAAGCCGAGTGCCGAGATCCCGTTCCGGCACGGCCGGACCGCGGCCCGCTTCTTTATCCCTGTGGTCCGCTTCGCCGGGATGCACGTGCTGAACACGAACACGCCGGTCGGGCGCAAGGTGCTGCCCAAGATGGCTGGCATGGCGTCGCCGTTGATCCGCACCAAGCTCGCGGACCTGGGCGCCGCCGGCGTCCATCTGGTACCGCGGGTCACCGGAGTCCAGGACGGCGCAGTAATACTCGACGACGGTCAGCGCCCTCCGGTGGCAAACGTCATCTGGTGCACCGGCTTCACCGAGGCCTACCCGTGGCTGGACATCCCGGCGCTGCCCGCGAACTGGCGGGAGCAGCAGCACCGCGGGATCGTGGACGCCCTGCCGGGCCTCTACCTGCTAGGGAAAGACCTCATCTTCGCGGCGGCGTCGGATACCCTCCCCGGCGTGTGCCGGGACGCCAAATACCTGGCGAAGCGGCTGGCCGCCACCCGGGCTCCGCAGCAGGCAGTGGAGGTTCAGAGCCGGCTGGCGGCATAACGCAGTTGTCGGGATGTCGGTGTCGAGTTCAAGGTCGCGGACAATCTCGCAATTGTCAGGTGGTGAGCGGCGGCCCGACGATCTCGATGTTGTGGCGTGCAGCGATCGCGGTTAGTGCCGGGCCGTCGATGGGTTCAGGTTCCGGCAGTTCCCTGCGGGCTGCCGGCGCTCCTACCTCGGCGGCGAAGGTTTCAAAGCCGGCCGGCGCGGTGATCACGAGGCTGCGGAAGGGCTCTTCCGGTCCGGCAAGAAATGTATGGGTGGAACCTTGGGGAAGAAAGACGAAATCTCCCTTTTGCACGGTGAAGCGCTCCCCGTCGCTCTCGAACAGAGCCGTGCCCGAAATAACGTAGAAGGATTCATCCTCAACCAGATGCCGGTGCATCGGTGGCGCGTAGCCAGCCGGATGCAGAATCTCCGTAATGGTCAGCCGCTGCTTCGTCTCCGGGCCGCCTGCCTTGACCAGGACCAATGCATTCGTGAACCACAGGGCGGTCCCCTCGTCGGCTGCAAGTTTGTACGCCCTGCCCTGTACGAGGGTGGCCGGCGCGGTCGTTTCGTCGAACCTGTCCATGACGCTCCTCAGCTTGGAAGTGCCTGCAATGCTACTCAGGATCACGATCCGATCAATGCCGTGCAGCTTATTGGCGTCCACACCCACCACAGGACGGAACCGACATAACACCGGCGGGACAAAGGCTAAGGCGCGGACGCCTCTTCCGGCCCCAGACGGGCCCGCCCCTGGCGACTGGGTCGCCACAAGCACTGTTGACACGCTTCGCAATCCGGAGCTAACTAGTCGGTACCGTGAGGGGCGGCCGCTGGACGAAGAAATCGTCTTGCCGATCGACGTCGGAAGGTCTCGGAGGGGGCCTGGAATGTCTTCCACATCTGCTAGCCCCAGCCGCCCGGTCAGGTCGGCGCGAAACGCGAATGTTGCTGATCCCAGCCACGCTTCCGGGCAAAGGCACGCGGCATCGGCAGCCACTGCAAGAGTGGCCCTACTCAGCCAGCAGAGCCTGAGGCGATCCCATGGCCAGTGACCCGCTTCATTTCTTGGAAGTGCGAGTTCATGGCGTCCGGGGAACCCGTCCCTGGGAAAGTCTGGGAGTGCCCCAGGGCGCCGAGCGGCCCTGCGAACCTGCTCCTCCCGGAGTTGGGACGGACACCGTTGATAAAAAGACAGGCTTCTACTGCTCCAGCAGGGCACGTCAAGGAGTAAGCGGCGCCGGGACGGGGGCCGATCCGAACCTGGACGGCAGGCGGCGGTTGCATGTGGAGGCTTATTTCTGGGGCAGGCTAACCTCCGGGGCCCGGGGGTTCGAGAGCGTCGGGAGAAGTTTGTGGCTCTTGCTGGCCCCGTTCGCCTTTGTCAACGTGGCCATGTGGTCCCGGCCCGGACTGTCCACGGCGGGGCGCCGGCAGGATGTGGCCGCGGTCCTTATCCGGTGGGCGGGCCTTCTGCTTACTTGCCTCCTGCTGGCAACTTTCTGCAGCATCGCAGTCGATCTTGTTGCGTGGCAGTGTTTTCGTCATGGCACATCCTGGTGCGCCAGCATCAGCTTCCTTACGCCCGTCTTCAACAGCCCCCACGCTGTCGAGCGGATTGCCGTTGCGTCGGTAATTCCCCTTGCAGGGCTGGGCGTCCTGGTGGCGCTTAGCCGGCAGTCGATCCGTAAAACAGAAGCACGAACACCCCGTCACATGTCCCAGGACGGACACGTCCACGATCATCAGATCCTGCGCCGGCCTGCCTTCTGGGAAGGCAAGGACAGGACGAACTCTCTCCTGAGACTTCACGTGGCGTGTGGGCTCTGCGTGCTCGCCATCTCCAGCGCGGCGCCCGTCCATGCCGTTGAATCAGGCGGTTCGTGGGCGCTGCCCCTCCCGCTGACGTTCGCCGGCATTGTGCTGCTGGCAGTCTTTCTGTGGATAGCCCTCGGCGTCCAGGACCAGATAGAGCATGGTCCTTCTGTGAAACTTCAGCGCACACGGCGATTTGGGACGTGGGTGCTGCTGGTGATGGCGGCCGCAGCTTTTGCAGCCAACATCGGCTGGCTCTTGAATGGCCATGAAACTTTGGATCAGAGCGGGCAACTGCCGCTGAGTTCCGACTTTCAACTCCTCATCACGGCCTGCCTTTTTACCGTCGTGTACTTACTCGCCGCTGTCCTTTCGGCGGTTTGGTTCGCATGGGTCACAGGCATAATTCTCGCCGCCTTCATGACTTTGCAGATCGTTGATCCAGCGATCAGCAGGGAAAATTTCCTGGCCGTTGCCTGCCTCCTGGTGGTCGTGATTCTCGTCGGCGCTCTGGTCCAATACAGATCCCGCAAGGGCGTGACCCTCAGTTGGGCGTGGTTTGGGCTGGCCCCGGCGTATCTCCTCTCCTTCGCTGTTTTCCTCGGCGTCATGTATTCATCAGTGGTTACCTTATTGTCGGCCGCAATTCTGGACGGACGCCTAAATCCCGCTCTTTTGAACCCGTCCACGCCCCATGAAACTTCTGCCGACGTCAGCAACACCCTGGTGGTACCCAGCCCTTTTCTTTGGTTCGCCATGCTGTTCCTGCCGGGGCTGGTGATAGCCGTTGCTGTCGCCGTGATTCTGCTCCTCAGATTCCACCGTGATGGTGCCCAAGACATAAGGGACCTGGCCCAAGAGGATCAACAGACGGAGCCTTGGGCAGACGAGACCGCGCTGCTCGGCAGAGCGACCCGTTCCAGGTACTTTGCTGCCGTCATTCACCGTGCAGAGGCGCTCCTGGGTGCCCTCGTACTCGTGCCATTGGGTATGGGATTGCTGGCTACCCTGGGCATGCTTAGCGGACAGGAACCGTTCTTCTCCGCACTCGTTCAATGGGGCGTCATCTTGGCCGCCCTCTCCGGGCTCACCCTCCTTGTCCTCATAGCGGTGGGCATCTTCCATGAGGACTTGCTGCGGGCCGTGGGCGTGATTTGGGATCTGGCCACGTTCTGGCCTCGCGCTGCGCACCCATTCAGCCCTCCATGCTACGGAGAGCGTGTTGTACCTGAATTGTTGGACAGAATCAGTGGCGGCCTAACGGGGGTGACCTGCTCGGGGAATGCGGATGGGTCAAGTACGCCGTGCAAGGAGACGGATATGCAGGCCGCAGCGAAATACGACTACATCATCCTCTCGGGACACAGCCTCGGGTCAGCCATCCTGGCTGCCGTGATGCTTCAACTGCCCGACGCACAGCTCCCACGAATCAGGTTCGTGTCCTACGGCTCGCAACTGCGGGCATGGTTCGGCAGATTCTTTCCGGACCTGCTCGGCCCCGCAGTGCTTGGTCATCAAGTAACCACTCGGCCGGACTTCCGCAGTGCGGTCCCAGACGCACCGCCGCAGCCGCCCGTGGGTGGATTTACTCCGCCCGAGGGGTCCCTTGCGAGCCTGTTGCGGAGCGGACAACATTGGCAGAACTTCTATCGGCGCACGGACTATCTGGGATTCCACGTGTTCCAAGACTCCGAGAACGATATCGACCATCGCATATCAGACTGGGATCCCTACCCAGGTTGTATCAAGAAGTTTAGGCCGCAGGATCATAGCCAGTACCAAGAGTCAGCGCCCTACGGAAGGTTAATCCTTTCGTGGCTTGCCTCCGCAGATGGTGCCGGATCACTGGAGCAGGAGGAACAGACTTAAGGATCCTCCGTCCGACCCGGAGGCACGGTTGTGGGACGTGCTCGCCGTGACGCTGACCCCGGCCACTACCCGTGGGTGACAGCAGCGCCCACCAGGCCGAACAGCGTCCCGGCCGCCAATGCAATGAGGGCACGCTTCCTGGTGGGATACAGCCAGCGCACTGCGAACACGGCCACTGCCATGATGACCCCGTTGACGACGCTCAGGATCACCGCGACCCATTCGGTGCCGGTGGCCACGCCGAAACCTCCGCCGCTGCAGCCGCTAATCCCGCACCAGGCAAGACTCGCCACCATCCACTGCGGAAGACTCAGCAAGACTGCCAGCGGCACGGTCCACCAGAGCTTTCTGGCATCCGGGGTCACCCCGCGCAGTTTCACGCCCGGGTAATGGGGCGAGGCGGCGGGCATGCCGGCGGCCGGCACCGGTGCGCGCTTCCGGGTGCTGAGGACAATCCTTCGGAAGACACCCGCGTTGACCACCGCGAGGAGGACGTATCCCAAATAGTAGAGGACAGTAGTCAGGCCCAATTCACCCCCGGCGCCGAAAGTGCCGATGATGAAATAGCCAACCGAAACGGGCAGTGTCAGAACCACCATGACGAGCAGCAGGCCTTCCTTGAACCTGGCACCCGAGGCGAGTTCGAAGCCTGTGGTTAGCAGCGCGGCGACAACAACGGCAACCACCACCGACAAATAGACGACGACGGCGGTTCTGGCCCAGCGCGGCAGCGAACTTTCATTCGGCCGAGATCCCCTACTCACAACGCTCCCCCTTGACGTCGTTTCCGGCCCACTCTGCCCGAGCGAACCGATACAGCCGGCACACCCACGGGCTGCGGCACTTTGATGGTCGCACGCCAGGCACCCAAAGTGCTCGCCATCTGCCTCGGGGAGGTCTGCGAGCAGCTGGGGAACGCCCGTCGGGGGCTATCCTGCGGGCCCGTTGCCCGGACCGTGTGGCTGCTCCTCAATAAGTGTCGCCTCTAAGATGAGGCATGGACTTCGAGGACACGCTCTGGACGGTTTTGGGGGCCGGGCTGGTTCTGCTGATGCTCGTTGACGTCTTTCGTACGCTGCTTTATCCGCACGGTTCCGGTCCTCTGGGCCGGGCGATCATGCGCGGATTCTGGCTTGTATCGAGAAAACTGCGGGGCCGGGGCTCCTTCATCGCAGCGCCCTTGGCGATGGCCGCTGTCATTGGTGCCTGGGCAGGCTTGGCGGCCGTCGGCTGGGCTCTGCTATACCTGCCACATCTGACGGACGGTTTTATTTATGGAGCCGGGGTTCCAGTGCGGGCCGACTTTGCCGAAGCCCTCTACATCTCCCTGGTCACTCTTTCCACCGTGGGGTTTGGCGATATCGTGGCAGCGCAACCGCTGCTCCGGCTGGTGGTAGCCCTCCAGGCCGTCGCCGGATTCGGCTTGCTGACAGCAACGGTCACGTGGATCCTGCAGACGTTCCCGGCCCTGAACCGCCGCCGGGCCCTTGCCCACCAGCTGACCCTGTTCCGGGAGGCCGCAGGTCCGGCAGGTGTATTGGCCATGGATCCCAGTCACGCTACCGGACTGTTGGAGGCAATTGCCGGAAACGTGGCTACGGTGAGCATTGACCTGCTTGCGTTCCACGAAACCTACTACTTCCGTGAAATTGAGCAGCGCGGCTCCCTGCCCGCCACGGTGGCCTACGCCCAGGAGCTGGCATCCCAGGCCCAGCGCAGCGAGAGCCCTGAACTGCAGTTCGCTGGACGGATGCTCCACGCGGCGCTGGAGGGACTCGCGGACGTACTTCGAGGCAAATTCGGCCATTCGGGAGCCACATCGTCCGATGTGTTCGACAGCTACGAGCTGCACCACCGGCACCGGCGGCCGGGGGAACCGCACACGAACTAGCATGCGGATAGCCGCTACTGCGTACCCTGGCGTTCTGACCGCGCTCTTTACCCTGTCCAGCGGCGACGTCTGGCTCGAGGCCGGCCAGCCCGGCGCTAAAACCGGCTCCCGCTTTGGTGGCGGGAGCCGGTTTCTCTCCGGCTTCGTAGCCGGCGGCAGCGACGCTTTGCGTCGTTGATCGGTGCCAGACTCCGGCCTACGCGCGCTGCGAGATGTTGAAGATGTTCCCCTCGCTGTCCAGGAACCAGGCTGCCTTCCCCCAGGATGCGGTGGCAATGCCGTTCTCCGTCTTCAGGCCGGGAAAATCGTAGTCTTCAAAGACGACGCCGCGGCCCCGCAGTTCTTCCATCTCACCTTCGAGATTGTCCGTTTCCCACCCAATCTGGGTGTTCTTCGCGGTCCCGGCATTGTCTGTCTGGTAGACAAGGAAGCGGGTTCCTTGGCCGCAGCTGTACATGACGCTGCCCTCCTCCATGGACTCGGAGGGTTCGATTCCCAGCTTGTCCCGGTAGTACTCCTTCGCCCTGTTGATGTCCCTCGCGGGGAGGACAGCGATGATGTTTGAATCCTTGAGCATGATGATTCCCTTCAGTGCGTTGATGACCGCAGCGATGGCGATGCTCCCCCCGGTTTCGGTCCCCGGAGTACCTGTCCGGAGCCCGTGACCGCCCCTGCGCCGAGCCGGGGGCAGCCACCTGGGACTCTTCAACGCCGCGCCACCCATCACCAGCGTGAGGGGTCCCCGAAGTTATGTGGCCATTATGGACCGATTTGGTCTTGCGGAAACAGGGGTGACTGGCATTGGGCTGAAGGGACGCTCTTCGAACAGTGAGCGACAAGGCGCCGGTCCAAGGGGGGCGTGACGGAACGCAGGCTGCTGGCGCCTGCGGCGTGACGGGCGGCGGCCGCCGGTCCGCTTCCGCCAGTGGCCGCACGATGCCAGAGTTGAAGGATGAATGCGGAGTCCGTTAATACGGGAACCGGGAATGAGGAAACTGGCGGCCTGGTCCTGAACCTGGAGTGCACGCTCGCCGCTCCCCCGGATGAAGTCTTCAGGATGCTGACGGAACCGGCCGAACTGGTGAAGTGGTGGGGTCCGCACGGCTTCATCATCCCTTCAGCCGAAGTCAACCTCGCCGAAGGCGGCCGCTACCGATTCAGCATGACCCCACCGGACGGCGAACAGTTCCACCTCTCAGGCGAGTTCCTGGAGATCGATCCCCCTTGGCGACTGATGTACACCTTCCGCTGGGAGGAACCGGCGCCGGACGACCGGGAAACCGTCGTCGACCTCTCACTCGGGAGTACCGGCACAGGCACGCGCCTGGTGCTTTCGCAGGGACCGTTCCTGACGGACGAACGCCTCGAACTGCACCGCAACGGATGGACCGAGTCGTTCGAGAAATTGCAGGCGGTCCTGGGTGGCGGCACCTAAGGAAGCCTGACCCGCTGCAGAGTTCCTGCAGGGTCATGATCCGTCCGAAACACGAACGGTCTTTCGCGTCTCCAGGCCCGTCACCCTGCCCGGTTTCCTCGTGTTCACTCCCGGTCCAGCTCCCCGCACACAACAGTCCATCTCACCTCCCTACGGTGGTCGGGTCGCCGGCACGACGCCGGTAACGTCACCCGGGAGGAACCATCACCATGCGCACACCCCTGACTGCCGTGGCCACCGCCGCGCTCATCGCCTCGCTGGCGAGCCCCGCCGTCGCCGCTTCAAACCCCGAAGCCGGCTCGCCGTCGTCGAACGCCGCCACAACAAAGGCCGCAGAGGCAACAACGGCAATCAAGACCAACGAGAGCAACGGCTCCTTTGACCTGCAGGCGCACCGCGGCGGCCGCGGCGAATGGACCGAGGAATCGCTGGCCGCGTTCGCCAACTCGCTGAAGCTCGGGGTGACCACGCTGGAACTGGACACCCACCTGACCACCGACGGCAAGGTGATCGTCTGGCATGACGACACCATCCAGGCGGACAAGTGCCGCGACACCGCGCCGGCGACTCCCGGCGATGCGCAGTACCCCTACGTCGGTGACCGGGTCGCCGACCTGTCGCTCGCGCAGATCAAGACCCTGGACTGCGGATTCACCCAGTTGAAGGGGTTCCCGGAGCAGGACGTGATCGAGGGCAACCGGATCGCCGAGCTCAAGGACGTCTTCCAGCTGGTCCGCGACGCCGACGCCAAGAAGGTCCGCTTCAACATCGAAACCAAGGTGGAGGACGGGAAGTCCGGCGGCGAGGGCATGGTGGCCCTGACCAAGGCCGTGGTCACGGAGATCTACACCGCCGGCATGGCCGGGCGCAGCACCGTGCAGTCATTCGACTGGTCCTCGCTGAACCTGACCAAGAAGATCTCCCCGCAGCTGCCGCTCGTCGCCCTGTCCAGCGGCGACGCCTGGCTCGAGGTCGGCAAGCCCGGCGCCAGCCCCAACCTCGGCGGCATCGACATCGACACCTACGGCGGATCCCTCGCCAAAGCCGCGGCAGCCCAAGGCTACGACGTCATCTCCCCCACCTTCAGCTCCGTCACCCCGGGCATGATCAAGGAAGCCCACGAGCTCGGCCTGCCGGTCATCCCGTGGACCGTCAACACCACGGCGGACATGACACGGCTGATGGACCTCGGCGTGGACGGCATCATCAGCGACTACCCCACCCGACTGCGCACCGTTCTGGAAGAGCGCGGCCTGAAGCTCCCCAAGGCCTACCCGGCTGCGAGCTAGCACCTCGATAGACGGGGCGGCCACTGAAGTGGCCGCCCCGCCGTCGTCTAAACCCCTACGCCTGGACCCAGACCCGGCGTAAGCTCCTCGCATGGAGGCCTTCGCGGGCCAGGATTCTCCCGGGATCGCGCTCCTCGCGCATGTGCACTGATCGAGGTGGTGGGCGGAAATGGACGCTGAAGTGGACACGCTCGTTGTGGGCGGAGGCCAAGCGGGTCTGGCCATGAGCTACTGGCTCGACCTGGCCGGCGTCGCGCATCAGGTACTGGAACGGCGCGCCACCCTGGGCGGTGCCTGGCAGGACCGGTGGGATGGGTTCTACCTGAACACCCCGAATTTCTCGCTGTCGCTGCCGGGCATGCCCTTCTCCGGTCCGGACCCGGACGCCTTTATGCCGCGCGATGCCGTGGTGGACTATTTCCGGCACTACGCGGAGGCCATCGGCGCGCCGGTCCGCACCGGCACGGACGTCACGCGCATCGCCGCCGCGGACAGCGACGCCTTCGCCGTGGAAACAACCCAGGGCAGCTGGCGCGCGCGCAACGTGGTGCTGGCCACCGGCGGCTTCCAGAAAGCGAAAATCCCCGCGTTGTCCGCACGGCTGCCGGGGCACATCGTGCAACTTCACACCGACGAATACCGCAACCCGGGCCAACTGCCGGACGGCGCTGTGCTAATTGTGGGCACCGGCCAGTCGGGCGGCCAGATCGCCGAGGAGCTGCTGGCGGCTGGCCGCGAGGTCCATCTGGCGGTGTCCACCTGCCCGGAGGCGCCGCGCCGGTACCGCGGCAGGGACACCTTCTACTGGATGATGCAGCTCGGACTGCACGGTCCCGAGCACGGGCTGAACGGGCTTTCCGTGGAGCGGCTGCCCTCACCCGCGGCTCGGTTTGCCTGCAACCCGCTGTTGTCCGGCGCCGACGGCGGCCATGACATCCACCTGCGGGATTTGGGCCGCCGCGGAATCCGGCTGCACGGCCACCTGGACGCAGCCGACGACGGCGACCTCGTCTTCAGCGATGACCTCGCCGAACGCCTCGCCACCATTGAGGCCGGCTTCAGCCAGCGCCTCCGACCGATGCTCGATGCGTACATTGCCGCTGCTGGGATCGAAGCGCCGGAGGCTGAACTCCGGCCGACCGACGACTGGGTTCCCTCAGAGCCGGCGCGGCTGAACCTGGCAGCGGAGGGCGTTACGTCCGTCCTGTGGGCCACCGGATACCGGCTCGACTTCGGCTTCCTCGACATCCCCGTACTGGACGAATGGAACTACCCGCGCCACAGCCGCGGCGTCACGGACTACCCGGGCCTCTACGCCGTGGGCCTGCCGTGGCTCACCGGGCACAGCTCGGCGGTCGTGGCCGGTGTGGGACGCGATGCCGAGTACATTGCCGGGCACATCGCCGGGCGCTGACAGCACCTCTGATCGAACCGCCGTCGACGTCGAACGGCTGTCCGCGTTTCCCTGTGGGGAACGTGGACAGCCTTTTTATTGCGTGCTGATATTGCGTGTTCCGGCCGCGATCGCGCCGGCCCTGTTGTTTGTCGCCTGGTTCAGGCAACGGCCACGGCACCAATCTGCTGCATGAGGCCCAGGTTGTCCGTCGTGCCCCAGTGCTCGGCCACTTTTCCGTCCTCGACACGGATGATGTCAGTGCAATCGAACTCGACGCTCTTGCCCGTTGCCGGGATGCCGGCCAGTTCCCCGCGATGCGTACCCGTGAGAATCACATGGCATGCCTCCAGGTTTCCAGCCATCACCTTGGGCTCGATCTCTTTGACCTTGATGTCCGGGAAAGCCGACCGCATCGTGTTCACGAAGAACTTGACGCCGTCCTTGCCCGGCGGTTGCCCGGGCAGGGCCTCTTCGTGATCCACATAGCTGTCCGCGGCCAACTCATCAACGAGGGCGAGGTTTCCGCTCTCAATGACGTCCCTGTAAAACCGCTCAATCAATCCAACACCTTCAGACATTTCCGACTCCTTGTGGGCGCGAGACCGAATTTTGATCCCCCCAGCGCAGTGCCCCGGCAGCATGCGCAGACCACCCCGGAGGGACCCCCCGTTTTGACTCAGCAGGCAGGTCTGGCTCCGCAGGCAGGCATCAGCGATCTGCGTAGAGCGCCGAGCAACAGTGTGAAAATTCGAGTGAGGAACGGGCGAAACGCCTCGTTAAGGCAGAACATATTCCGGTGCTTCGAGGGTGTCAAGGTGCCTGAGTCACGCATAGAAGCCCTCTGCCTAACCGGATACCTTTGCCACTTTGGAAATCCACCAGCAGCCTGGGACAGCCCTGCTGCCGCATGCAGCAGGACTGCCCAGAGCCGGACCAACGCGGCGCTTGGGCAGCAGCGCATTCGAAGAGTTGGTCCAAGCCTCTAGTCGGACTCGACCCCTTCAGACATGCTCGACAACCCCGCCGTCTTGACGCTACTTCTTGGCAGTGCGGGTAACTAGCGTTCCGCCCAATTTCGACTGCTGCTGGGCCACGTTTTCGTCATTGATGATCCAGTTCTCGCCAACGAGGACGTGCATGCCGACCATATCCGCGAACTGCTTCATGCCGTCCACAACCGCATCCCTATCGGACGCCGAAGAGTACACAGAGAGGACAGACCCCGTCCCACAAGTTCCAGACTCCGCGGCTCGTGTCACGTTGTTGGTTTGCTCGAATCCTGAGCAGTCTCCACCCGCATCAACAAATGCATTCTTCAACGAAACTACAGAACTCTGGTGCTCACCATTCGCCGGGACTGTCTTCGTAGGTGTGGATGAAGACGTAGGGGCTGTGCTCGTGAACCCCTCCCCTCCTGCACATCCGGAAAGCGCGATTACGCCTATCGCGCATGCGATTAGTAGTGATCTCTGGTAATTCATGAATATTCCTTCAAAATAGCGAGGGGTAGAAGCACGGCCTGCTCCACAAAGTGATATCCGGCGGCGGATTACTGCTTCATCCAGTTGCCGCACCGTGAGGTGTTGAAGTCTTGGCCGACAGAGAGGGTCACCGAAGGTCGGCCCCCGCTCACGATGTCGTTTTCGATGATGTCGGACCCGTTTGAGCCGGTTCGGTAGATCCCCCAGTAGCAACCCGAGGTGACGTTTGCGACTGCACGGTAGGTCCCGGGCTGAATGTCAACACCGACGGTCCAGGTTCCCTCCTCGATTGTGTTCGCGGCCTGCGTCTTTTCTGACGTCGTCACGGCTTCCTCGCGCTTCTTGACCGCCGCATCGGCCGTCTTCACAGCGGCATCGGCCTCAGTCACCGCATCCTCGCGGGCCTGAACACTGGCCTCCCGCCCCTTGATGTCAGCATCGAGCGTGTCGTACCTGCTTTGAAGGCTCGTCATATCCGACTGCAGTCCCTGCTTTTCGGCCGTGACGGCCAGAAACTCCTTGCTACTTTTCGGATCCGGCAACGTCGTCCCGACTCCGACACCGACTGCCAGGAGCAGCGCGGCGGCTCCGGCCAACCAATACCAGGGAAACTTTCTTCGGCCTTTGGTGGCTCCATCAGGCATAGTCGCCGTGCGCGGTCGCGACGCGCTGTCGGGCCCCGACGCTTCGGACTGCTTCTTAGGGCGCGGCCGCCATCCGAACTTGGACGCGACGTTCTTGACGCGTGCAGGGTGGTCGGAGACCATGGTGTCGCCTCCGTGCCCCTCGTTGACCAATGGCGGATTCACCGGTTTAGCGGGAATCCCCGCTTCGGAGTTGTTTTCAGTCATGATGTAGTTCCCCATTGGTGGTTGCAAATGATTTCTCGGGTCCAGCATTCGCAAGGTTGTTTGCTGATCAAACGCCAGACCGCAGACTGAACTTACAGCCAAGGTATGACGCTCACGTAATACGCCGCCCCGTACAGCACCTAGTGACTTTGGGCCTCAGCTCGCGGCAGTGGCTGGATTCTGCGGGTAAGACCTTCTCGTTTCCCAAGATTCATTTGCTGGAAGACGAACGTGACAGCGCAAAATTGGCTCCCTGGCGTCATTTCGCAGCGATTCTTGACGAACGGCGCTCGGGGTGCAGACATGAATGACGCCAACACGTTCTTTGTCTGCGCCACCGTATATGCTTCAGCTTGAACCACGGAACGCAACTGAAATCCGCGAATCGCCTATGTGATCAAGCAAGCAGCATCTTGCCGGCAAACCGCACAGCATTGCGGCGGATCGCTTGCTTCAGTGCCTTGGCGCAGCCGCGTTCCGGCAGGGTCTCAAACCACTGAAAAAATAGGGGAAAACTATGTCCGATATCAGAAATGACTTGGCACCTTCGGCAACGCCGGAACAGCCACAGATTCACCACGTGCAGCTTGTCGAGGACAAACGAAAGAATGGCCTCGGCCTGGCATCTTTCGTCGTGGGTATCGTCGCCGCCGCCTTCAGCATCATTCCGTTGGTCGGTATGATCGCTTTCTTCCTCGGCCCCGTCGCCATCATTCTCGGCCTCATCGCCGTGTTCCTCAAGAACCGTAAGAAGGGCCTGGCGATCACCGGGCTCATTCTTGGAGTCGTCAGCCTCATCGTCGCCGGCGTCATGACCGCCGCCATCGGCGCGGCTGCCAAGTCCGTCGATGACAGCATCAACGCTGAGCACACCGTGGAGTATGTCGTCACAACCTCCGGGCCGGCCAGCATTTCTTACTGGACTGCAGGTGGAAGCTCGACCGAGGACATTACTGCTAACTGGAAGAAATCGATCACTTCCAAGGAATTCAATATCACCAGCCTCACGGTGACCGGTGATTACAGCGACAAGGCTGGCGCCGTCACTTGCGAGATCCTGATCGACGGCAAGAGCGCAGGCAAGAACACCGGCAAGGGCGCGGGTGCCCACGCTTCTTGCTCAGGGAACACCTGGAACAAGTAACCTCAGTCGGGGCTGGTACGGGACGCTAAAGCGCGCCCGTACCAGCCAGTTTTATGCCCGAATCTTTCGGTGCCGGCCCAGCGGTCCCGCCACGGCAACTGACGCCGCATACCCATCCGCCACAAGCGGTAACCGTGAACGCCATGGGCACCATCAGTCGGATGACCTGGTGGCGTCGCTTCATTTCATGAGCCCGCTGCCACGTCGGCCGCCAGCCGAGTCTCCGGTCCGCACGGCACGGGAAATTACGACGAGCTGGAGCCGAAACGTTCATGCCGCCAGGTTTTCCATGATGGATTCAGACCACAACTTAGAAGATGGAAACAATGAGAAGATCCATAGCCGCTTTGATTTTTATGCCAGCTTTGGCATTGGTCGGGTGCAGCCAGCAAGCAGCATCAGATTTTGCGGCCTCGGCCCCGACATCTGCCGCACCCACGGCTAGCTCCTCGCCCACGCCCACGCCCACGCCCACGCCCACGCCCACAACATTGGCAGTGTCCGAGAAGGCTACCTGCACGTTGCTGGTTGGCCCAAAGGAAGATGGCCCCCTCATTCAATACATTAATGGCGTTACTGGCTTTGACGCCGCAAACCAAGCCGCAATAGCCAAGACGGCGGAGGCTCGCGACGATGTGAAGGACATTGCCAAGAGTGCGAATCCCGAGATGAAGGTGCTACTGACAGCCCTCTTCTCCGAGGACTTCAACGAATTTAAGGCCTCAGGAGTGGACCTTCTTACCCGTTGCTCGTAGGGCATTCATCCGCATCTGCTTTTCCTCACGTGACATTTCTCGTTCAGTAAATAGGCACCCGTCGACGACGAGTGCCTAGACTCCGCTTCCGGGTCTTCGAGGGTGTCAAGATGCCTGGCTGCCCACCGATCCCGGCCCAGCGGCGACACGCCAACACCATGACGGCAAGGGGCCCTTCCGTGCGGAAGGGCCCCTTGCTGCGGCCTAGTTAGGTGCTGCCTTACTCCGGTACGGCGCCGATTTGCTGCATGAGGGTCATGGTGTCCGTGGCTCCCCAGTGCTCGACGACTTTGCCGCCGTCGACGCGTATGATGTCTACGCCGCTGAACTCGACGCTGCGCCCGGTGGGCGCGACGCCCATCAGTTCTCCCTGATGCGTTCCGGTCAGGACCACGTATTGCGCCTCTAGATTTCCATCTACCAGCGCCGGTTCGGTGATCTTGGCCTTGAGATCCGGGAATGCCGCCCTCATCGTGTTGACGAAGTATGCGACTCCGTCCTTGGCGGGCGATTGTCCGGGAAGGGGGTCGTGATCGACGAAATCATCACTGACCAGTTCATCGATGAGGGCGAGGTTTCCGTCCTCAATCACCTCTGTGTAAAACCGCTTGATCATTCCAGTCCCGTCAGCCATTTCCGACTCCTTGCAGGCGCGAGACCGAAATGGATCCCCCAGCGCGTTGTTCGACGGGCCGCAAAACCACGCCGCCAGCCATTCCGGGCAAGGGCCGCGCGGGGTGCCGAGAAGACTGTGAAAAATCGGATGGAACGGGCGAACTGGCCCGCTAAGGCCGAAGATATTCCCGGCGTTTGAGAGTGTCAAGATGCCTCGTCTATCGCCTTTTTGCAAGGTCCGCCCCCAGCCCCGCCGAATATTGTCACACCGTCCACGTAGTCTGCCTTCACGAGCATGAACCGTCCGGCAGGGGATGACATGGCTGACCCAATCCACGAGGCAATCGGCAGGGCACCGTCCCTGCCCGCGGCAGGTGCTTGGGTCCCTGAAGCGTTCGATTCGGATGACGCTGGCCGGGCGCAACATCCGCAAGCCGGTGGCGGGTTGACCGATGACGCCGTCGCTGACTACCTGCGCCGCCTGGGCCAATACGATTTGCTCACCGCCGAGCAGGAAGTGGAACTGGCGCAAGAAATCGAGGCGGGGCTATTCGCGGAACGGCTCTTGGCGGATGGCACATCGCGGCCCGGCCAGGATACAGCCGACCTTCGGACCATCATCCTTCTGGGCCAGCGTGCCGCCGACACGTTGTTCCACGCCAACCTCCGGCTCGTCGTGTCGATCGCCAAGCACTACACCCACCGGGGCCTCGACTTTGAGGACTTGATCCAGGAAGGAAACCTGGGACTCCACACGGCTGTCTGCAAGTTCGACTTCACCAAGGGTTTCAGATTCTCCACCCACGCCACATTCTGCATCCGCGGCGGCATCCTCAAGGCGCTGACTGAACAGGCACGCCTGATCCGGCTGCCGGGCAACGCCGTCGACCAGCTGCAGAAGATACGGTCAGCGCAACGGACGGCCGCCATGACAGGGACCGTCTGCAACAAGGAAGATCTCAGCCAACTGACCGGAATTCCAACCGGAAAGGTTGAGTGTCTGCTTTCCGTGGACCGGCCGGCCTGTTCCTTGGACTCGTGGGTGCCCGACGGCCGGGGCGGGACCGAAGCCCTCGCCGAACAGCTGTTGGTTTCCTCCGACCACGACGCAACCGATGCGCTCTTCCATCAACAGATGAATACACAGGTACATGCCGCACTCAGCACGCTCGAGGTCCGGGAAGCCCAGGTCATTGCGATGCGCTTCGGCATCACGGGCGGCGGAGCGAAAACCTTAGCCGCGGTAGCGGAAACCTACGGCATGACCCGAGAAAGCATCCGCCAGATCGAGGTCACCGCGATGGAGAAGCTCAGACACCCGTCCCGGTCCGACTCCCTGCGGCAGTATCGGATTGACAGTCAGGGCCCATCCGGCGGGGAGTAGACGTTGGCTCGCGCAGCGCCGGACCTCAGGCCCTCCGCTCCCGCCACTGCAGCGACACGACAAGCACCACCGCGCCCAGCCCCAGCATCACGAACACCATTAGTCCCCAGTTCGCCTGCGTCACGCCGCTCCCATAGAAGATGCCGATCAGCACGGTCGCCGTGATCGCGCCGAGGTAGCGGCAGGTCTGGAAGATCCCGGCGGCCACCCCCCGCTCCTCCGGCCGGGTGGACACATACATGCCCTGGCTCGAGGAAATGGCGACCACGCAATACGGCACACCCAGCAAAGCGGTCAGCGCGAGCACCAGCGGGGCTGCGAGGGACGCCGTCAGCAGCCACATCGCCGCAGACGCGACGAGGAGCAGCACGACGCCGGCGATCAGCACCCGCCGCACGCCGAACCGGTCGATCGCGCGGACCGCGAACGGCGTCCCGACCACGGAGATCGCGGCGAGCGGCAGCATCAGCAGGCCCACGACGCCGGGATTGTAGCCGCCCGCGGTCTGCAGCAGCTGCGGCAAACCGAAGAACGCGAAGTAGTAGACGCCGTTGAACAGTGCAAAGCCCAGGTAGACCAGCAGCAGCGGCCGGTTGCGGCCCAGCAGCCGCAGGTCCAGGAAGGGCGGGCTGAACCGCAGCTCCCGCCACGCGAACAGCGCCGCAAGGACCAGGCCGCCGCCCAGCAGCCACCACCGGTAGTCGGGCAGCACATTCAGCATCGCCATCATCACCAGCACCAGGGCACCGATGAAGGCCCCAATCCCGGGCAGGTCAGAGTCGCGCACCAGTTCCGACACCCGGCCGCGTTCCCGGGCACCGTCGGCCGGGGCAAAGCGCCGGACCACAAGGATCGCCAGCAGCGAGAGCGGGACGTTGATCAGGAACAACGCCTGCCAGCCCACCAGGCTCACCAGCAGGCCGCCCACCACGGGCCCGACGGCGGCCGCCGACGTGTTGGCCATCTGGATCCGGCCCAGCGGCCGGGTGGACTTCACGTTCGCCTCCCGCGCCAGCGCGGCGACCATGACGACGGCGCTCGGGTACGCCGTCGCGGTGCCGAGGGCCATGAACGCCCGCGCTACGCAGAGCAGCGCGAAGTTGGGCGCAAAAGGCGCGAGCGCGCAGGTCACTGCCACCAGGGCCATGCCCAGCAGGAACAGCCGCCGCGGGCCGAAGCGGTCCGCCAGCCGGCCCATCAGCGGCTGGCCGGCCGCGGAGGTGAGGTAGAACGCCGTGATCACCCAGGTGACCGTGGCGACGTCGAGCCCGAAGTCCTCGCGCAGCACCACCAGGGCGACAGCGATCATCGACGAATTCAACGGGTTCAGCGACGTGCCGAGGCTGAGTCCGGCGACGGCCAGGCCTGCACGGGGAGAGTTGCTCACGGCAACAGTCTGTCCTACGACGCCGGCCGAAATCGAACCGGACGACGCATGCCGCCGTCGTCGTCGATCTGGCGCCAGCCCTCCATGTCTAGCCGTTGTTCCCCGCGCTGACCGCCGAGGTGATGAATGACGTGACCATGCTGAGGACCGGGCCGGCGGGAACCAAGGTCTGCCCGTGGTTGCGGCCAGGCAGTGCCTGAAATTGGGCCCTGGGCATGAGCTGGGCCGCCCGTTCCGAGTCCGCATACCGAAGCGGGTCTTCCGTGCCGGCGAGCAGCAAGGTGGGGGTGTCCATTGTCCGAAGAACGGCCTCCGGGATTCCGGGCTCGTCCTCACTCCGCCGGAAGTAGGCGCGCAAGGCCGCGGGGTCGTTGGCCAGCAGCGCGGCGGCCGTCTGCGGATCAAGGTCACGGCCCGTGGCGATACTCCACTGGCGCAGAAATTCCGGCATGCCGCCCCGGTCCAGGGCCTGGTCATATCCAGGGAAGAAGATCGATTCGATTTGCCCGGCCGGGGAGCGGTACGTGCCGCCCGCAGCCGTAAATGTCTTGACACGCTCGGGGCTGCTGGCCAGCAGTGAGAAGCCGACTCGCGAGCCGGCAGAATACCCCACGTAATGGGCTGCCTGCGCGCCGGCGGCGTCCAGGACTGCCACAACATCCCCGACGAGCAGGTCCATGCTGTAGGCGTCTTCGTGCTGCGGCTTGTCGCTGCGGCCGTGTCCCCGCAGATCCAGAGTCACCACGTGAAAGCGCTCCTGCAAGGCCTTCGTGTAGCCCAGTCCCCGCCAAATGGCACGGGAGAGCCCTGAACCGTGCACCAGAACTATAGTGGGGCCGGCGCCCTGCTCCTGAAAGGAAATTCGGACACCATCCACGGCGTTGAAGGCATCACCCATAACGTACTGCTCCTCTCGGAGACCTCTTCGGTCGATCAGGTCGGGCGGAAGTCCTGCCGGATAAGGGTCTTGCCCGGCGTCAGGGTTTCCGGGCGATGACGTCGAAAATGTGCCAGTGCTTGGGACCGCGGAAGGATTGGCCGTCGGCATCGTAGATCTCGAACGTGAGGATATCCAGTCCCTCGAACAAGCCTCTGGCCTCAGCTTCGGTGTGGAAGTTCCATTCGGGAATGGCGGCCCAGGAGTCCCGTTCGCCGAACAGATTCACGGAAATGACGCCGGAGGGGCGCAGCGCCCCCAGCAGCATCCGCCAAAGGCGGGCGAAGTTTTGGGGGTGGACGAAGGGCAGCGAATAGCTGGCCAGGATGAGCCCCGCCTCCGGGAGCGGCGGAAGGTCCTCGAACGGGCTTAGCTCGACGTCCAGCTGTTCGGCGAGCGCCGCGGGCACAGTTGCGAGCAGCTGGTCCCGGGTGTCCGGCTGTGAATCGACGGCGAGGACCCGCCAGCCGCCGTCGAGCAGCTCCAGTGTTTCCTTGCCCGCGCCGCAGCCGAGATCGATGGCGCGGCGGCCGTTCCCCGGGCCGGCGAAGGCCATGGCGTCGAGGCACAGCGTGCGCACCCCGCGGGTTGCCTGGGCGGCGTTGTAGTCCGCCCAGATCTTGCTGTCCGCGGGGCTGTCCACGGATTCAGTGTTGCACCGGCGCGGCGGCGATGCCACCGTCTCCGGAGAGGCATGGGCTCACCGCCGCGCCGTCAACCCTCGGCGTCACAGCACCTTGGAGAGGAACGCCTTGGTCCGGTCGTGCTGGGGATCGCTCAGGATCTGGCGGGGAGCCCCGGCCTCCACCACCACGCCGTCGTCCATGAAGACCAGGGTGTCGGCCACCTCGCGGGCGAACCCCATCTCGTGGGTCACCACAATCATGGTCATGCCGCTCTTGGCCAGTCCTTTCATGACATCGAGGACCTCTCCCACCAACTCCGGGTCCAAGGCACTGGTCGGTTCGTCGAAGAGCATCAGCTTGGGGTCCATGGCCAAGGCACGGGCAATGGCCACCCGCTGCTGCTGGCCGCCCGAAAGGTGCGCCGGATAGGCATCGCCCTTGTCCCCCAGCCCCACGCGCTCCAGCAACTCCATGGCCCTTGCCGTGGCAGGGGCCTTGGAAATCTTCTTCACCCGCATGGGCGCAAGAATGATGTTCTCCACCGCGGTCAGGTGCGGGAACAGGTTGAACCGCTGGAACACCATTCCGATTTCCTGCCGCTGGAAAGCAGCTTCCTTGAGCTTGAGTTCGTAGAGCTTCTCGCCTTTTTGACGGTAGCCGACCAGCTGTCCGTCGACCGACAGCCGGCCGCCGTCAACCACTTCCAAGTGGTTGATACAGCGCAGGAACGTCGACTTGCCCGAACCGCTGGGCCCCACGATGCAGAGGACTTCCCCGGGGTCGACCTCCAGGCTGATCCCACGCAGGACTCTGTTGGATCCGAAATTCTTGGAAACCTTCTCCGCAAGAACCATTGGCACGCCCGTCATCCCTTACCTCCAAAATCTGTGCCGAGCGGTGCACCCGGCGCGCCAGGTCCGGCCGTCGGCGCCGGTTCGGGCGCGGCGGGTGCCTTGCCTGTCTTGATCCGTCCGGTTCCGCGGGAGAACCGCTTTTCGATGAAGTGCTGCCCGACCATGAGGACGGAGGTGAAGAGCAGGTACCAGAGCGAAGCAACAATCAGCAGCGGGACGGGGGTGAACGTCACGGCTGAAATGCCGCGGGACACTCCGTAAAGGTCGATGCTCAACGGGATCGCGGCCACCAGGGATGTGGTCTTGAGCATTGAAATCACTTCGTTGCCGGTCGGCGGAATGATGATCTTCATGGCCTGCGGAACCACCACATACCGCATGGTCTGGCCCCAGGACATGGCCAGGGCCGTTGAAGCCTCCGCCTGGCCCTCGTCCACGGACAGCAGGCCGGCACGCACGATTTCAGACATGTAGGCGGCCTCGTTCAAGGCCAGACCGATCACGGCGGTAATGAACAGGTTCGTGAAGATCTCGTTCGGGACGGTGACCCACGGCGTCGTGAACGGAATCCCCAGCGTGAACACCGGGTAGATCAGGGCCACGATGCCCCAGAACACCAACTGCACGTAGACAGGGGTTCCGCGGAAGATCCAGATGTACAGCCAGGCAATGCTCTTGAGCACCGGGTTTGGTGAGAGCCGCATGATGGCCAGCAGCAGGCCGATGACGATCGCGCCGATCATCGAGTAGATGGTCAGCCACAACGTCACCCACGCGGCCTGGCTGATCCGGCGGTCAAAAATGTACTTCCCGACATCCGGCCAGCCATAGTCCGAGCGCTGGGCGGCGTCCAGGACAAATACCGCCAACCCCAGCAGCAGAACCACGGCAATCACGATCCGCCACGGGTGCCGCAGCGGGATCGCGACGATCGCCTCCGCCGGCGAGTTGTCCGTGTCCTGCCCACCCCGGGCCCGCAGCTTCCTGTCAGGCTCCGACTCAATCATCCTGTCGGATTCCGGCTCGCTCATTTGCTATCACCCTTTGGCTGCCACGTTGAGAGTTGCTGTCTTGACGCCACCGGACTCGACGCCCCACTTGGACAGGATCTTGTTGTACGTACCGTCGTCGATCAGTGCCTGCAACGCCTTCTGCAGGACCGGGGTAAATTCGCTGCCCTTGGCCACGGGCATCCCGTACGGCGCCACCTCAAAGGCGTCGCCGGCGGTCTGCAGCTTGTCCTTGGTCTTGGAGATCGCATACAGAGTCACGGGCGAATCGGCGCTCATCGCATCGACCTGCCCCACCACGAGGGCGTTGGTTGCCTGGTCCTGCGCGTCGTACTTGAAGATGGTGATCGCCGGCTTGCCTGCATCCGTGCACGCCTTCGACTTGGCCGGCACCTCATGCGTGTCCTCATAGGTGGTGGCCTGGACGGCGACCTTAAGCCCGCAGGCGTTGTTCGGGTCCACATTCTTGCCCTTGGGCGACGCCCACTGGATACCGGCCGAGTAGTAGTTCACGAAATCGACCTGCTTTTCGCGTTCCAGTGTGTCGGAGAAGGACGACATTCCCATGTCGTCCTTCCCTGCCTTCACCGCCGGCAGAATGTTATCGAAGGTGCCGATGTCGAAGTTGACCTTCAACCCCATAACCTTGCCCAGGGCATTGGTGAGGTCCACGGACCAGCCTGCCGGTTCGCCGTTATCGTCCTTGAACTCGTTGGGCGGGTAGTTGTTGGCCATGCCGACGTTGAGCACGCCGGAGCTCTTCATTTTTTCCGGGAGCGAGGCAGCAATGGAGTCATTCTTTTGCACGTCGATGGCGTCAGCGGTACCGGATGCCGAGCCGGTGGCGGCGGGTTCGCTGTTGTTGACACAGCCCGAGAGCGAGAGCGCCGTGGCTATGGTCAGAACTGGAAGAAGGTATCGGGTGCGCATGGCTTCCTTAGCTGTTCAGGGATTCTCTAGGCTCCCGCAACGCTGCGGGAGGGCACTGCATGACTGCTTATTCAAAACTCAAGAATTTGTGTTTTCCGACGCTCTTGTCTCAAGAAGTTCTCCGGAATGACGAATATCCCGAAGAATTTCCCCGCCCCGGGCCTTCAACTCGGAAATACTGGAGACGCCCACTAACGTCATCGTACGCCGCAGTTCATCCCCGAAGATGTCGATGATGCGTCCGACGCCCGGTGAGCCGGCCGCTACCAATCCGTACAGGTAGGCCCGGCCGATCGAACAGGCATCGGCTCCCAGCGCCAGCGCCTTGAGGATGTCGCTCCCCCGTCGGATGCCCGAGTCCACGTAGATCTCGATCGAATCGCCCACCCGTTGCCGCGATTCCTGGAGGACGTCCATGGGGCTCAGCATGTGATCGAGCTGGCGGCCGCCATGATTACTCAACTGGACGGCGTCCAGGCCAATCCGGGAGGCCTTCGCGACGTCGGCCGGGTTGACGCAGCCCTTGAGCACGATTTTGCCGTGCCAGGCCTGCCGCAGGGCCTCAAGTTCCTTCCAGCCGCTGCTGGCATCCGAGTGGCCCAGGATGTGCTGCCACATGGTCGGGGTCACCACGGAGGAGGCGGCGGGGCTCTGCGGATCCAGGTTCGGGAAGCTGATGCCGTCCGACTTCAAAAAGTTGATCCACCAGGAAGGGCGCCGGGCGATGTCCGCGATGGTTGAGAGCGTGAGCGCGGGAGGGGCGGTGAATCCGTTGTGGAGGTCGCGTTCCCTGGAGCCCAGTGCCCGCGTGTCGACGCCGACAATCAGGGTGTTGAATCCGGCTGCCTTGCAGCGGGCCAGTTTGTTCTTCATCGCCTGGGCGTCGGAGGTGAGGCCAAAGTTGAACCAGCGGTCAAGGGACGGGTGGTGCTCTGCGATGGTTTCCATGGGCACGGTGCTCAGCCCGGCCAGCCCATAGGGGATGCGGGCCCGGTCCGCGGCGGCCGCGACGGCCAGTTCGCCCTCGGGATGGAACAGCCGGGTCGCCCCGGTGGGGGTCAAGGTCAGCGGCAGCGCGCTTTCTTTTCCGAGCAGGGTCGTCGTCGTATCGGGTCCGGACACCGGGCCCCAGCTGGGCATGAGGGCCCAGGCGTCGAAGACGGCCCGGTTGCGGCGCAGCGTCACTTCATCTTCGGATCCCCCGTCGAGATAATCGAAAATCCCGGCCGGCAGGACCTTGCGCGCCGCTTTCCGGAATTCCTCGACGTTGTAGGCGCCCGCCAGCACACGCCGTTGGCGGGACAGGACGGGGGCCTTCACCTGGACGAGTTGCCTGGCTTCGCTGATTTTCAATGACGGCCTTCCGTTGAACTGTGCTGCGTTATGGTTCAGCGTAGGAAATGAAGCTCCGCATCACCATGGAGTTATCGACAAATTGAGGGGCCAATCATTAGTAGCGAATACCAAACAGCTTCCTGGGTGTCCCGGTGACGGCACCGGAGGTGAAGACGCACGCGCTGCCTACCCTGGCCGACGTCGCCCGCTCGGCGGGCTCGGAAATTCTCAGCCTCGTGGAAATGCCGTCAGATGACCGGCAGACTGTGGCCGGCTCGGTTCTCTACGACTCGACGGCGCGGCCCGCCAAGTTCCCGGGTGCCGTTGCCCTGGCCATTGGTTTGTCCCTTTCCGGGAAGCGTCTGGGCGCGAAGGTGCGGGAACTCAGCGACGCCGGGTACGTGGCGATCGTCTACAAATCCAACGGCACCTCGGACGAAGTCCTGCGGGCAGCCGCCCGGGACAATGGGATGGCGCTGTTCCGGGCCTCCGACTCGGTGCCCTGGAACCAGCTTTCGGAGATCATGGACGCGGCAGTGGTCCCGCACCGGCAATCGGGCCGGACCCTGGTGGACATCCGGCCCGGAGACCTGTTCGACCTCGCCAACACGGTGGCGGCCCAGGCTGGCGGTGCCATCGCGATCGCCGATCCCGAGCAGACGATCCTGGCGTATTCCACCCTCCCGGACCAGCCCATTGACGAGACGCGCCGGAGCTCCATCCTGAGCCTGCAGGTGCCGCATTCGGTGGAAACGGACAACGATTACCGCCGTGTCCATGCTGCCACCGATGCGCTGGATGTGGCCACGCAGGATCCCTCGCTCCGGCGCACGGCCATAGCGATCCGGGCCGGCGACTCCGTTCTGGGCTCGCTCTGGCTCCTTGAACTGGCGGACCACCACAACGAGGACGCCAACCGGATCCTGCGCGAAGCCGCCAACGTGGCCGCGCTCCACATCCTGCACAAACGGACCACCTACGTCTCGAACCTGACCCGCCAGATCGATCTCGTCCAGCCGCTGCTGTTCGATCCGAAACGCGCCGAACTGGCCGCCATCAGGCTCGGGATCTCGGCGCCGTCGATCCGGGTTGCGGCCCTGGGCGTCTGGCCGTCCGAGGCCATCGCGGCCGAAACGCTGCAGTCCCGCCTGCGGCTCTTCGACACCATCCGGACCGCCTGCGCCATCCGGCTGCCCTCGGCCGTCTGCGGGCTCTCGGACAACATCGTGTACATCGTCCTGCCGCAAACCACCGAAACCTCACGCCACTTCCAGCGCACCGCGCTTCTGAAAATTGTGCAGAATGCGCGGCGGCTGCTCGCACGCCCGGTCCTGGCCGCGCTCGGCGCCGCGGCGACGATCGACCGGCTGGAGGACTCCAGGGTCAACGCGGAACTGGTCTTGTCCGAACTTGTGCGCAACGTCGCGGAGGGGCGCATCGCCGCCGATTCTGATGACATCGTGGCCGACGACGACTCCCTCGGCTCGCGCCTGCTGCTGCGTCAGTTCGTCTCGGCGCTGACGGCCGCCGGCCAACTGCCCGGATCGCACGCGCTGAGCATCGCGGCGTACGACGAACAGCACAGGAAGTCCTTCGAGGAGACGATCTACGCCTACCTCAGCTGCGGCGGAAACGCGATCGACGCCGCCAAGTCGCTGGATGTGCACGTCAACACGGTCCGGTACCGATTGTCCCGGGTGGAGCCGCTCTTCGGCATAGACCTCGACGACGCCGAAACGCGCCTGCTCGTGTGGCTGCAGTTGTGGGCACGGCACAACTAGTCGCCGTCGTACACGGTTCAGGCCAGATCTGCCGAGGCTACGATCCCCCGCCGGCGTGCGGAGGAACGGCGGACGACGGCGCAGACGGCGCAGACACGTGCCGGCCCCACGCCAGCTCGCGGAGCCGGACCAGATCCAGCGCCGGTTGGGCCGGTGGGACGCCCGGACGGTTCCGCGGAACCAGTACCCGCAGTGCGCGGGGTTCGATGGTGCACCGTACCGGTGTGCTCATCAGCAGAGCCTCACCGTCCACTCCGACGGGGATATCGGGCACGTCGGCGTCGACCACCACCTCCGCCGCGGTGCGTTGGATCAGGCCGCGCTTCGTGGCACGGCGCAGCAGGCCGACCGCTTCCCGGGTGTTGGCGGCGGAAATCGCCACCGCGCCGAGCACGCCGCGGTCCAGCCGGGTTCGGCGGCCCAGGCCGGCGAGGTCATTGCTGCCGTACGGACCGTTGCTCACCAGCACCGCCTGCGGGCCGTCCACCGTTTCCCCGTCAGCCTGCGCCCGCAGCCGCGCACCCTTATCGCCCCTGATCAGGTCCGGAAGCATCTCCAGCACGGTACCGGCCTTGTCGTCGCGGTACGCAGGGCTCTGCACCACCTCGGCGTACACCCCGAAGGATGCGTTGTTGACGAAGGTGCGGCCGTTGATCTTGCCGAGGTCGACGTGAAGCTCCACCCCGTCCCGGAGGGCATCGAGGCAGCCTGTCGGGTCCTCGCGGTCCAGCCCGAGATCCAGGGCGAAATGGTTGCGCGTGCCGGCGCTGATCACCAGGAACGGAAGGTTGTGCTCGGCCGCAATGCCGGCCACCAGCGCCTGGGTTCCGTCCCCACCGGCGACGCCGAGCAGATCGGCCCCGCGCTCCACGGCCTGCCGGGCCAACGCGTCGACGTCGACCGGTCCCGGTCCCTCAAGAAGCGCCACCTCGGCGCCGAGTTCTTCCGCCTTCCGCTGGAGGTCGAACTTCACCACCTTGCCCCCGCCGGAACGCGGATTCATCACCAGGAAAGCATGCTGCCAGGCAGGGGCGGGGTGCTCGGGCATGGCTTTGCCCTCACTCCTTTCCCGGAGCGCGGCGCGGGCACAGACCAGGGCAACGAATGCCAGCGCAGCGGCAATCGCCACCTCCCGGAGCAGGCTCCCCTGGATGTAGAGGGCCACGACCACAAGGGGTGCGAGTACCGCCAGCGCCAGCGCAAACCAGCGCAGAAGACCGCGGCTGATGAGGAACCAGTAGATCGCTGCCACGGCCACCAACACGGCGCCCAGGCCGGTCGTGACCAGCGCAATAGTGCCTGCCAAACCCGCCGCCACCAACGGGACAGCCACCGCGAGGACAACTGCGGCGAAGGCCCCCCTGGCCCACCACCGCCGGGTCTTTGGGACCTCGTCGAAAGGGATGACAGTCATGTCCTGCTCCTTGCGGTAATCCGGCCCCTGGAGTGGCTTCGACCGGTCTCGCCGCCTGCGGCTGGGCCGTCAGGTCTTGATTTTCGCCACGGTCATGAGGATCGCCGAATCTTCCTCGGCCTCCAGGCTGTGCAGCCCCTCGGGCACGATCAGCAGATCGCCGGTCTTGCCCTGCCACGATTCGTTGCCGGCCCGCAGGCGCACGCAGCCGCGGAGCACAAACACGGTCGCCTCGCCGGGGTTCTGGTGCTCGCTCAGCTGCGTCCCCGCCCTGAACGCCATAACGGTCTGGCGCAGGACTTTCTCATGCCCGCCAAACGCAGTGTCCGCAGCCCGTCCGCTGGGTGCCGCAACCGCGGCAGCCAGCTGCTGCCGGGCAAGGGCATCGAGCGATATCTTCTGCATGGGGCCACCCTACTCAGAAACCGGGCCCCTGCCGAGGGTCCTTCGCCCCGGACCGGCCCCGGACCGGCCACGATACCGGCCGCCGGAAAGCTGCAGCCCTAGTAGGCCACGTCGAATCCGCCGAACTCCCCCGTCGCGGCCGAGACCGATTCTTCGACGTCCTCCACCCGGCCGGGCGCCTCCGGCGAGCGCAGCCAGCGCCGCAGTTCCAGCACCACGGACTGCGGCCCCTCGGCCACGATGCCCACGGAGCCGTCGGTGTTGTTCCGGACCGTGCCGCTGAGCCCCAGTTCCTCGGCCTTTCGGACCGTCCAGTAGCGGAAGCCGACCGCCTGGACCACACCGGACACCCGCGCGTTCAGCCGCACCGGCTCGCCGGAATCCGCCGGAAACTGCACAGGATGTTTGCCCGCCATGTTCCCAATGTAGCGCCCATCCGGGCGCCCGGTTTCGTCACACAGGACTTGGTACTGCCGGCCCAGTCTCATCCGCCAGACACCAAGGGACCTTTGCCTCTTTCCCGGGGACGCCGTCCACGAAAGGGTGGCTACCGGCACTGCAGCGATTTGTCGAAGACCCGGCAACAGCACAAAGAAGTGCTCTTACCTCCACCGGCGGTCACCACCGCCAGACAAGGACAAGACAATGGCTGGACAGTTCGAAATCTTCACCGACGCGGAATCCAATGTACGGTTCCGGCTCCTTGCCGCCGACGGGACCGTGTTGGCGATTTCCACAGCATTCGACGACAAGCGCCAGGCGGCGGACGGCATCATGGCCGTGCGCGAGTGCGCCGGCACCGGGCTGATCCGGGAGGTCGGCAGCAACCCGTGGACCGGGCAGCGCAGCGGCAGGAACGCCTCGCCGACACCTGCGGTCCGGGAACACCGTCACCGCCACCGGCACCTGCCCGCTGTCTAACCCAGCGTCGTCTAACGCAGCTACTTCGCCGGTTCCGTCGCGGCGCCAGTCCCCGTGCCCGTGGCCGCGCCGTTGCCCGCCGGACGCAGCGACGTGATCATCTTCCGGACGTCCTGGTACTCCGCCGTGCTGGCGTAGAGCTTCGCCTTCTCCAGGTACGGCAGCCCGGGGTCCCCCGGCGTCGTGTTTTTCCCGGGGTCATACGCCTGCCCGAACAGCGCGCCGCTGGGCGGCCAGAGGAAGAGCTGAAACATCGGACACGACGTGGGCCCGGTCTCCTCCGGCATCATGGTGATGCCGTACGACGCGTAGGTGGGCGGCGAAGCCTCCGCCGCCCCGAAGTCGCCCCGGGCCTCGAAGACGTAGCGCGGCGGGCTCTGGTCCGCCGCACCGGGTTCGGCGAGCGCCTGCATCGGCTGAGAGTCGATGAGCAAGTAGGGCTGTTGATCGCCGCATTCGGCGCCCGTGACGATGTTCGTGCGCAGCGCGGCCATCTGCTTCCCGGCGGCGTTCACAACGTCCACGAACTCACCGCCCAGCGGCGCCTCCCCTGCAGGGTCCCGGATCTCCCACGCGGCCGGGTAGTCGAAACTCAGCGTCCCGTCCGACGTCGTGAACGTCTTCCAGCCGGACGACGACGGCGGGAGGGCCGACGTCGTCGGGGTTGCCGCCGCGGTGCTCCCCGGAGCCGTTCCCGATGCTGTGTCCGTGGCTGACTCCGACGGCGTGGTTCCCTGTGTCCCCTGCGAAGAGTCTCCCGACTGGGTGTTTCCCGGCTGGTCATTTCCCGGCTGGGTGCCTCCGGCAGGCGGACCTGCGGACGTTGCCTCCGGCGCAGCGCCGGATGTCGCAGGGGGCGCCGCCGGTGAGCCGCAGCCGGCCAGCAGCAGGGCCGCGAGCACCAGCGCCGAAACAAACGGAGCCGGAACCGCTGCCGGTGTGAGCCGTCGCCTCGCCATGAGCCCGGGCCGGCCCTACTGCCCCGCCGGGCGCAGCGAGGTGATCATCTTCCTGATGTCCTGGTATTCGGAGGTCTCCAGATAGGCCTCCGGGGTGTCGACAAAGGGCTCGTTGCCCGGGGTGGTGTCGAAGGGGTTATAGACGCCCCCGAACGACGCTCCGCTGGGCGGCCAGGTGAAGAACTGGAAAATCGGGCAGGCATCGGGCCCGGACGGCTTGGGCGCGGAACTGATGCCGTAGGCCATGACGTTGGCCTTCGTGGGGTCCTTCTCGGCCGGATACAGCCGCAACTCAAAGATGAAGTGCGGCGTGACGCCCTGCTGGGCCAGGGCCGGAACCTGCACCAGATCGAGCACCTGGTAGGGGATCCGCTGCGTGCATTCCGCGCCCGGGGCGACGTTGGTCTTCAAGGTGGCCAGCGACTTGCCGCCCGCGTTCAGGACCTCCAGGAACACGCCGCCGGGGGCCGCCTCGGCGCCGCGGTCCTTGACGGTCCACTCGGCGGGGTGATCGAACTCGAGCTTCCCGTCCGGGGTCTTGAGGCTCTGCCAATCCGCCGCCGTCGGCGCCGGAGTGCCCGGCGCCGACGGCGGCTCGGTCGGCGGGACATCGACGGCGCCGCTGCTGGCCGGCGCGGACGTCAGTGGGGGCACGGTGGGCATCGACGGCGACGTCGGCCCCGGGCCCGCGGGCGCACCGCAGGCGCCCAGCAGCGCCGCAACCAAGAAGCCGGCCGACGCTGCCGTGCCGAACGCCGCGAGTCGACGCATGTCACCCTCCCCCTGGGATTCAAGTGGTTCGACCATTGTGGAGCGTCCGTCGGCAAAATCAAGAGGCAAAAGTCCCGGAGTGGCGGGCCGAACTCTGTCCGGGCCCGCGGCCGGACTGCGCCGGACTGCGATGGTCCGCGCCGGAACCTGCCGAAGACTTGCCGAAGACTTGCCGTGCCCGCCGGCTCCTGCAGCGGCGTGAGGAGACCCACGTTGACATCCCGGCGATTTCAGTTGCCCGTGGAAGCTTGCTAGAGCTTAAGTAATGCAAGAGTTCCTCACCCAAGCAATGCCGTTCCTGGCCATGGCCCTCGCCGTGGTTGCCGGGCTCGTCCTGTCCTGGCTGGTGCGCAAGATTGTGCTCCGGCTCAACCGCAGCAAGCCCGAACTGCGCGAGACCTCCCGCGTGGCCCGGCTGCCGCTGCGCTTGTCGCTGTGCCTGATCGCCGTCCGGATCGCGCTCGCCACGAGCGGCGGGGGTCTCGAATGGCGCCACGGCCTGGACCATTTGCTGCTGATTGCGCTGATCGGTTCGCTGGCCTGGCTGGCCATCGCCATGCTGCTCGTCATCGAGGCCATGGTGCTGACCCGGTACCGGGTGGATGTCGCGGACAACCGGCGCGCCCGGCGGCTGCGCACCCAGGTGATCCTGGCCCGGCGGATCGGCGTCGCACTGATTGCGGTGGTGGCTCTGGGCAGCATGATGCTGACGTTCCCCGCGATCCAGGCGCTCGGCGCCGGGCTCCTGGCTTCCGCAGGCGTGATCTCGATTGTCGCGGGCCTCGCAGCGCAGACCTCGCTGGTCAACGTCTTCGCCGGCATCCAGCTCGCCTTCACGGACGCGATCCGGGTGGACGACGTGGTGGTGGTCCAGAAGGAATGGGGCCGGATCGAGGAGATCACCCTGACCTACGTGGTGGTCCACATCTGGGACGACCGCCGGCTGATCCTGCCCTCGACGTACTTCACCACCACCCCCTTCGAGAATTGGACCCGGCGGCAGTCCGAGGTCATGGGCACCGTGGAGTTCGACCTCGACTGGCGCGCTCCCGTCGAGGCAATGCGCGGCGAGCTGAAGAAGGTCCTGGCCGATACGCCGTTGTGGGACAAGCGTGTGGGGATCCTGCAGATCACGGACGCCACCGCCGGCTTTGTCCGCGTGCGCATCCTGGTCAGCGCCGCGGACAGCGCCTCCCTGTTCGACCTCCGCTGCCTGATCCGCGAGGAACTGGTGCTGTTCCTGCAGCAGGACCACCCGACGGCGCTCCCCCACGTCCGCCTCGAATCGCTGCCGTCGGCACTGGCGGCGTCCACTTCCGGCAACGCGTCCGACGCCGTCACGGGCTCCAAGCGCCCCGGCAAGGCTACGGCCGAGCACCACCGGCACCCGGATCCCCACGACTCCCAGCTGTTCACCGGATCCATCGAGGCGATCCAGCGCTCCAAGGCCTTCTCCGGACCGGGCGAGGACGTCTTCGAGGACCGCGACAACGCCATCGCCTCGCAGAACTGAAATGCAGGGGTTCCTTGTCAAGAGGGGCCGGGCGGCCGCGCCTGGACAGCACGACAGCACAGCCGGACCGGGCAGGTCTTCCCAGCCCCCGCCAACTGGTCAATAATCAGACGTTGGCGGGTCAGCAACGCGCTGCCCCCTTGTCTGCCGGACCAGCTGAGGAGTCCCCATGACGGTCGAAGAAGCCCCCACGGAAACACCCAAGGCGACTGCCGGCGACTGGTTCCAACGCGCCGTCGTCTATCAGATCTATCCGCGCAGCTTTGCCGACTCCAACGGCGACGGCATCGGCGACCTCCGCGGAATCATCGGCAGGCTGGACTACCTCCAGCGGCTGGGGGTCGACGTCGTCTGGCTCTCCCCGATCTACACCTCCCCGCAGGACGACAACGGCTACGACATCAGCGACTACCGGAACGTGGACCCGCTGTTCGGTACCCTCGAGGAGCTCCGGGAACTGACCGACGGGCTGCACGCGCGCGGCATGAAGCTGGTGATGGACCTGGTGGTCAACCACACCTCGGACGAGCACCCCTGGTTCGTGGAATCCCGGTCCTCGAAGGAGAACCCGAAGCGCGACTGGTACTGGTGGCGGCCGCCGCGGGACGTCGACGCCGGCGCCTCCCCGCGGCGCAAGGCGGCGGAGCCAACCAACTGGGGCTCGGCGTTCTCCGGGCCCGCGTGGGAGTTCGACCAGGCCACCGGGGAGTACTACCTGCACATCTTTTCGAAGAAGCAACCGGACCTGAATTGGGAGAATCCGGAGGTCCGCGCCGCGGTCTACGAGATGATGAACTGGTGGCTGGACCGGGGCGTGGACGGGTTCCGGATGGACGTCATCAACTTCATCTCCAAGGACACCTCGCTCCCGGACGGCCCGGTGGCCGACGGCAAGCTCTTTGGTGACGGCTCCCCGTTCTACATCGACGGCCCCCGCATGCACGAGTTCCTGCAAGAGATGCACCGGGAAGTCTTCGCGAAGCGCACCGGCGAACTGCTCACCGTCGGCGAAATGCCCGGCGTGACCGTGGACGACGCCATCCTGTACACCGACCCAGCCCGGGCCGAGGTGGACATGGTGTTCCAGTTCGAGCACGTGGCGCTGGACCAGGAGGACGGCGACAAGTGGCGGCCCAAGAAACTCCTGCTCACCGAGCTGAAGCGGACCCTGGGCCGCTGGCAGGACGGGCTGGCCGAGACGGGCTGGAACAGCCTGTACTGGGGCAACCACGACCAGGCCCGCGCCGTGTCCCGCTTCGGCGACGACAGCCCCCGATACCGCGAGCTCTCCGCCAAAATGCTGGCCGGCGTCCTGCACCTGCACCGCGGCACGCCCTACGTCTACCAGGGTGAAGAACTGGGCATGACCAACATGACGTTCGGCGCGATCAGCGATTACCGCGACATCGAGGTCCTCAACCACCACCGCGAAGCCACCACGCACCTGGGCCACACCGACGCCGAGGTCCTCGCCGCCCTCGCGCCGCTGAACCGGGACAACGCGCGGACCCCGGTCCAGTGGGACGCCTCCCGGCATGCCGGCTTCACCACCGGGGCACCCTGGATCGCGGTGAACCCGAATGCCAACCACATCAACGCCGCCGCCCAGGTGGATGATCCGGATTCGGTCTACAGCTTCTACCGCCAGGTGATAGCGCTGCGGCATGCGGAACCGGTGGTCTCGCACGGGAACTTCACCATGCTGCTGCCGGATGACCCGCACGTCTATGCGTTCACCCGGGCCCTGACCGGTTCAGATGTTTCTTCCGGCAGTCCCTCAGACAGTCAGTCGGACGGCGCCGGGATTCCGGAGCTGCTGGTGCTGGGCAACTTCTCCGGCGAGGTGCGCGACGCGGACCTCGGGGACGAGGCCTGGGCTGACGCGGAACTGGTCCTGGGCAACTATCCGTCCGACGCCTCCGACGGCGCCTCCGACGGCGGCTCTGCCGTGGGTTCAGCCGCGGGTGCGGGGCGGGAGGGCCTTTCCGCGGGCGCGGTGCGCCTGCGGCCCTGGGAACTGCAGGTGTTGCGCCGGCGCCGCGGCGCCTGATCGACGATCCTGAACGCCAGCCCACGAAAGGAAGCCACGCATGACTATTCCACCACCCCCGGCCCCGATCCGTTTCCGCCAGAACCCGGCCCCACGACGCCGCCGCCGGAGCCCGGAGACCCGTTCCCGCCGGAACCCGGTCCGGTCACGCCGCCGCCGGTTCCTGGGCCCGAGCCGGTACCCGGCCCCGCGCCCACGCCGTCACCGGAACCGGGGCCGTTCCCGACGCCGCCCGGCCCCCTCCCGATTCCGGATCCCGGCCCGGTGCCGCCGCGGCCGGACCCGACCCGGTTCTAGCGGGCGTCACCGCGCGGAGAGTCCGTGCAGGAACCGGCGCACCGCGGCGTTGAAGGCAGCCGGCGCTTCGACGGCCGCCATGTGCCCGACGTCGGGAATCATCACCAGCGTCGAGCCAGGGATCCGCCGGTTCATCTCGCGGGCCACGTTTTGCGGCGAGCGAACGTCGTCCGTGCCGTACAGCAGCAGGGTGGGCACCGCGATGGTGGGCAGCACGTCGCGGTAGTCGGCGTGGGCGTTCGCGTTCAGCAGTGCCCGCATGCCGCCCGGGTGGAAGTCGGCCATGATGGCGCTGGTTTCCTGCACCGCCGCCGGATCAGCGTGTTCCGTGAACAGCGTGGGCAGCCATACGGGGATGAATTGTTCCGCCGGCTGATCGAGTTCGGCGAGCACCTGCGCATAGCGGCGCTCGACTTCCTCGGGCGGCAAAGATCCGGCCCAACCGGCGTACGCCGAGACCAGCAGCAGCGACGCGGGCACTGACGGGTGTGCCCGGTAGAGCTCCAGTGCAATGCCGGAGCCCATGGACAGCCCGAGGACGTGCGGCCGGCCGGGAACCGCTTCCCGCAGAAAACCTGCCAGGGCGTCGCCCAAGTCCTGTCCGGTGAAGTCCGGCGGCGGATCGTCCGAGCCGCCGCACCCGGGTGCATCCCAGGCGAAAACCGTGAAGTCAGCCGACAAATCCTCGAGCTGCCGCCGCCAGATGCGGCTGTCTTCGTAGGCGCCGTGCAGCAGGACCAGCGGCGGACCCTGGCCCGCGCGCCGGTACCGGATGCGCAGGCCCGCAACCTCGACGGTCTCCATGAGGCAATGCTAGGGCGGCGCGCCGCCGCTCGGCAGGGTCAGGCGGGGCAGACCCAGGCTTGGCGGACTCAGGGGGCAGGGTCAGGCGGGGCAGGCTCAGGACGCGCAAACCCGCCCGCGGCGCGCAAATGACCCTGCGAACACCCGATTTCGGGTGTCGCAGGGTCATTTGCGCGTCGGCAGGACGGTTGCGCGTCGGTGCTACGGCTGGACGATGTCCCGGGTGCGGTGATCGTACTGGATGACCAGGAGGCCGCCGCCGTGGTGGACTTCGTGGTTGGGTCCGTCGAAGACGCCAAATGCACCGTAGTTTTCGTCCCAGGACCGGTTGAGGGCGATCTTGAAGGAGTAGAAGCCGGCAGGAATGTCCGCGGCGATCTTCCAAAGCTGATCCACCTGGTCCAGTTCCATCTGGACTTCGTCGTACTGCGGCGCCCAGTTGGCGGGCGCGCCCAGCAGAATGCTGAAGTCGCCGGCAACCGCGACGGCGTCCGGCTGCTCGATGGTGTCGACGCTGACAGCCGAGGCCGTCGCCGGGGCTTCTGCCGGAGCTGCCGCGGGCTGTGCGGCCTTCGCTGCGGGCTTGCGCTTGCGCACGGCCTTGGCCACGGGGGCCACGGCCTCCTCGATGAGCTTGGCGGCCTTGCCGGCCACCTTGGATGTGGTCGACGGCGCTTCCCCGGCCGTGGCGGCTGGCGCCGCTTCTGCCTTTGCTGCCTTCTCCGGCTTCGCCGGCTTTGCCGCGGGAGCAGTCGGAAGCGGCGTGCCCGCCGGAACGGGGGTGCCGGCGTCGAGCGCTGCAGCGAAGGCGGCAGGCTCGGCGAAAGCCACCGTGGCGCGCTGGCCGTCGTCGGTGATGGACCAGCCGGAGCGGCCCTTGACCAGCCAGCCGGCCTTGACCAGCTTGGCCGTGGCGGTGGTCAGGGTCTTGTGGCCGCGGGGAATGCCGCCACTGAGGAGTTCGCGTTCGTGGTCGTTGAGGGGCACCCGTGCGATTGCCTCGCCCAGTACGGCTCCGGCGTTCGGCTTCTCGCCGGTCCATACCTCCTCTGCCAGGACATCCAGCACGGCCTTTAGCCGAAGGTTGGTGTTTTCCGCGGTGTTCGCGCCCATGGGTCTCCTTTAGAAGCAATTGATCCACCTGCATTTTGCCAAGGAAATGTTAGTTTTTGCGAGCGGATCCGGTTAACTCTGTGTGTCGTGACCCACTATGACAGGGCCGGGCGGGGGTCGCGAGGGACCAACGCGGCCCTACCCGCGAGTAGAAAACCAGCGCGGGGTCACTTATGGCCCATCAAAGCGCCACGGACCGGCCGTAAGTGACCCCGCGTTGTTCTCGTGATGCCAGCGGAACGCCGGCTGCGGTCCGCGGAGGGTGCCCGTTTCGGCATTGCTGGATTCGGGGGCGCCCGCGGGCGGACAATGAGCCGTATCCGTCCCTGCTCCCCAGGAGCCGTCATGCCGCGTTTCAAGGTCTGGCTGCAGCGTCACCGCCTCCCGGCGTTCTTTGTCCTGGCCTTCGCGATCTCCTGGTGCTCCTGGCCGCTCTATGCGGCCGGGCTGATGCCGCAGTTCGAATTCCTGCCGATCGGTCCGCTGGCTGCGGCCCTGATGGTCATTGGGCTCGCCGAGGGCAGGGCCGGCTTCCGGGCGTGGGGCCGGCGGCTCATCCGGTGGCGGGTGGGCTGGGTCTGGTACGCCGTGGCCCTCCTCCTCCCGCCGTTGATGGCCTTGGTCACCGGATTCGCGAACATGGCACTCGGCGCCCCTGCACCGGGGCTGGCCCAGGTGACGTGGTCCGGGCTCCTGGCCGTTTTTGCCGTGCGCCTGGTCAATCCGCTGGACGGACCTCTGGGAGAGGAACCCGGTTTCCGCGGGTATGCCCTGCCGCTGCTCCAGGCGAGGTGGGCGCCGCTGCGGTCCGCGGCACTCCTGGGCGTTGTGGTGGCCCTCTGGCACGTTCCACTGGTCGTGTTCGGGCAGCTCAGCCTGATCGGGCTGCCCACCACCTTCGCCATCACCTTCCTCTACGTGTGGCTGTTCAACCGCACCGGCGGAAGCGTGCTGCTCACCTACCTCTTCCACGACAGTCAAGGCACGTTTACGGTGGGTTCCTTCGGTTTCTCCGGTGCCGAGGCTGGCCGGGCGGAACTGATCTACTTCGCCGTCGTGGTTCTGGCAGTCCTGACCACCGTTGTCCTGGACCGGGGTGCCTGGCGCGCGGCGCCTGCCTCCGCCGTCGACTCCGTGCTGCTCACTTCGGGGTCAGATCGTATCCACCGCTAAGGAGGAACCACGTCTGCTCCCCTGCCGTCACTCCTCGGCGCTCCATTGGGCACCGGTCTGGGCCATGTAGGCGGCGACCGCTGCCTCGGTGGTGGGATAGAAATGCTCCGGCTCGATTTCGCGGGTCAATCCGTACTTTTCGATCTTCTCCCGGGTCCTGTGCTTGACCTCGGCGAACACCAGGGAGATACCCTGCGCGTTCAGTTCGACATCCAGATCGAGCAAGACGTCCGCGGCGGTGGTGTCCACGTCCGTGATCGGCTCGGCCGCGATGACGATCCACCGCGGTTTGGGTTCCGTCCGGGCCAGGTGCCGGATGTTGTCGCGGAACGGCCGGACGTTGGCGAAGAACAACGGGGCGTCCCACCGGTAGATCACCAGGCCGGGCAGGTGCTTCGCATCCGGGTGGACGCGGATGTCGTGAAACCCCTCATAGCCGGGCACCCGCCCGATCACGGTCTCGTACGGCCACCACGCCCGGCGGAAGATGTTCAGGATGGACAGCCCCACCGCAATGCCGATGCCGGGCAGGACGCCCAGGAACGCGACCCCAAGGAAGGCGGCCATGCACAGGTAGAACTCGGTGCGCCTCTGGTGCCAGAGCCGAACCGTTCCGGGAATGTCGGCGAGGGAGATCGACGCCGTCATCACCACGGCCGCCAGTGCCGGCTGTGGCAGGTTCCGGAACAGCCCCGGCAAAAACACCAGCATGAGGAGAATCAGCACGGCGCCCGTCACGCCCGTGAGCTGCGACTTCGAGCCGGAACGTTCAGCGACAGCGGTCCGGGATCCGCTGGTGCTGACCGGGAAGCCCTGGAAGAGGCCCGCGGCCAGGTTCGCGGCACCGATCCCGATCATCTCCTGGTTGCCGCGGATTTCCTGCCCGGTGCGTGCGGCGAACGCCGTCGACGTCGAGATCGTGTCCGTCAAGGACACCAGCGCAATACCGAGGGCCCCGGCGAACATCAGCCCGAGGTCCGCGAAGTCCACCTGGGGAATGGTGAACGGCGGGAATCCCCGCGGGAGTTCCCCGACCAGCGAGACGCCCTTTGCGGCCAGATCGAAGACCGCCGTGGCCGCGATCGCGGCGACCACCATGACGAGTACCGCCGGGACCTTGGGCAGCCACCGCTGCAGAACCAGTATCAGCACAATCCCGCCGATGCCGACCGCCGCCGCGGCGACCACTGTCTCGCCATTGGCCACGCCCTCGACGAATCCGACCAGGTCGCCAATGAAGTTTTCGCTTTCGATCTTGAACCCGAAGAGCTTCGGGAGCTGGCCCACCAGGATGGTGATCGCGAGACCATTCATGTAGCCGATCATCGTCGGCTTGGAGATGAGGTCGGCGATGAAGCCGAGCTTGGCCACGGACGCCAAGACCATGATGGCGCCGACCATGAGGGCAAGCATCGACGCGAGCGCGATCGCCTTCTGCGGGTCGCCGTCGGACGCGACAAGGGGCAGGACCGTCGCGGCGATCATGGGCCCGAGGGCAGAGTCGGGCCCCAGGACCAGGATGCGGGACGGGCCAAAGACCGCGTAGGCGAGCAGGCAGAGGATGCTCGTGTACAGCCCGGTGATCGGCGGCAGCCCCGCCAGCTCGGCATAGGCCATGCCCTGCGGAACGAGCAACGTCGTCAGGACAACCCCGGCAACGATGTCCTTGCCGAACCAGTCCTTATGGTACGTAGCCACGGCATTGAGTCCGGGCGCCGCCTGGCGCAGCCAGCCCTTGCGCTCGCGGGTCTTCGTCATATCTGCACTCTGCCGCCCGCCCCCGCCCCGCGCATCCCCCGGCAAGGGTGAGCCGGGGCCAGCCGTGGCGGCGTCTACTGACAACGCGGGCGTGCACGCACAACTCATCTACCCTCGGATCCCCCCGGAACAACTCCAGAGGCTGACATCCAAACGGTAGTGTTGATGCCTCAGCACCGGCCGGCGGCCCGGCCGGGCATGTTGATGCCGTCGAGGTAGGGAGTGCTTCAGTTCCCCGGGATTTCTGCACCGCTGAGTGTGCGCAGAGCTGCCCGGAGCCGTGCGTCGGCGTCGTTGGCGACGTCGCGGACGGCCGGGCTGTTGCTGAGCTTGACCATGGTTTGCGGGTCGATGGCCTGGATGGTGGTCTCGGCGGCGTCCTTGCCCCGGCGGACGACGACGTTGCAGGGCAGCAGCGCGCCCATGTCCGGTTCTGCGGAGAGTGCCCGACTGGCCAGGGCCGGGTTGCAGGCGCCCAGGATCATGTAGTCGCCGAGCTCCTCGGCGGCACCGGCGCCGAGTTTGGCCTCAAACGTGGCTCGGACGTCGATCTCCGAGAGAATGCCGAAGCCTTGTCCGGCGAGGGCCTCGCGGGTGCGCTGCACAGCCTCTTCCCAGGTCAGCGGGACCGTGACGGTATGCGTATAGCTCATGGCTGCTCCTGCGGTAATAGTGGCGGCATCAGGCAAGGGACAGGAAGAGCTTTTCCAGATCCTTGGTATCCATGCTCGTGTCCCCGCGGAGAAGGCACTGCTCGAGGCCGGTCGCGATGATGGCGAAGCCTGCCCGGTCCAAAGCCTTCGAGACAGCGGCGAGCTGGGTGACGATGTCCTTGCAGTCCTTCCCCTCCTCGAGCATGCGCGTGACGCCGGCGAGCTGTCCCTGGGCGCGCTTGAGCCGGTTGATGATCGGGGTGAGTTCGGTCGAATCAAGTTCCATGGCGGGCTCCAAAGGTGGGCGGTACTTTGCCAATTGTATACCCCGGCGGGTATAACGGCCAGCAGTGGGAAGCCGGCAGCCAGCCTGCCGCATGCCGGTTGCAAGATACCCCCAGGGGTATTATCGTTGTGGGTAGACCGACGGAGAATCCCCTCCCGGAAACTCCCCCGCCCAGCGAAAGAGAGCCCCATGCTTATCGAGCGTATTTACGACGAAGACCTCGCCCAGGCCAGCTATTTCATTGGCTGCCAGGCCAAGGGTGAGGCGGTCGTTGTTGACCCGCGCCGCGACATCGCCGTGTACCGTTCCCTGGCCGCGGCCAACGGGATGAAGATCGTGGCCGTCACCGAGACCCACATCCACGCGGACTTCCTGTCCGGCACCCGCGAACTCGCCGCCGCGACCGGCGCCACCGCCTACGTCTCCGGCGAGGGCGGGGACGACTGGCAGTACGGCTTCCAGGCCGAACGCCTCAACGACGACGACGTGATCACCCTGGGCAACATCACCGTCAAGGCCCTGCACACTCCGGGCCACACCCCGGAACACCTGTCCTTTCTGATCACCGACGGCGCGTTCGCCGACACCCCCGGCTATCTGCTCTCCGGTGACTTTGTCTTCTCCGGGGACCTGGGGCGCCCGGACCTGCTGGACGAGGCCGCGGGCGGCATCGACACCCGCTTCGCCGGCGCCAAGCAGCTGTTCGCCAGCCTGCGCGATAAGTTCCTGACCCTGCCCGACCACGTCCAGGTGCACCCCGGCCACGGGGCCGGCAGCGCCTGCGGCAAGGCCCTCGGCGCCATCCCCTCCAGCACGGTCGGCTACGAACGGCTCTACGCCTGGTGGGGCCCCTACCTGGCCGCCAACGACGAGGAGGGCTTCATCGCCGAGCTCCTCGACGGCCAGCCCGACGCGCACGCCTACTTCGGCCGGATGAAGCGCGAGAACCGGGAGGGCCCAGCAGTGATGGGCGAACGCGCCCCCCTGAGCGAACTCGCCACCGAAACTGTTGCCCAGGGCCTCGCCGCTGACGCCATGACGTTCGTGGACACCCGCTCGAACGCCGAAGTCCACGAAGGCACCGTCACCGGTTCCCTGAACATCCCCTTCGGCAAGTCCACCGCCAGTTTCGGCGCCTGGGTGGTCAACCCCGAAACCGACAAGAACCCGCTCGTACTCCTGGCCCCCAGCCAGGCCGCCGCGCAGGAAATGTGGGACCACCTGGTCCGCGTCGGCATCGACGACGTCGCCGGCTACGTCACAGGCCTCGAAGGCCTGCCCGCCAGCACCCCCAAGCTCATCCAGCCTGAAGAACTGGATGGCTTTGAGGCCGCGATGGTCCTGGACGTCCGCAACCGCACCGAACACGCCGCAGGACACATCCCCGGCTCCCACCAGCTCAGCGGCGGCCGCGTGATGTGGAACCTGGACCAGCTCCCCTCCGAAGGCACCATCGTGTCCTACTGCCAGAGCGGGGTCCGGAACTCCGTCGCGGCCAGCGCCCTGCGCCGGGCCGGCTACGACGTCGTCGAACTCGACGGCAGCTACGCCGGATGGGCCGCCTGGCAGCAGGCTCGGGAATCTGTTTCCAGCAACTGATCGCGGCACGACCCGAAGTAATTAATTGACAGCGTTGGCGGCGGCCGGGACACCCGGCCGCCGTCGACGCATGTCCCGGACAACTGGAGTTCAGAGATGACGCCCGGCAACACCCCGTCACCGCAAGGCCGCGCAGTCCGGCGGGAACGCCCACAGCGCACCGGCATCACCCTGGGCCTGCGTCAGAACCTGGCCCAGTTCATACTCCTGGTCGCCGTCAATGCCCTAGTCGGCGGCACCCTCGGCCAGGAACGCACCGTGCTGCCGCTGCTGGCGGACCAGGTCTTCCACCTTGACCTCTACACGTCCGCCCTGACCTATATCGTGGCCTTCGGACTCGCCAAGGCCGGCACCAATTACTTCGCCGGCACGCTCTCGGACCGTTACGGCCGAAAACCCGTCCTTGTGACCGGCTGGCTCATCGCCATCCCCGTGCCGCTACTGCTGATCTTCGGAACCTCCTGGGGTTGGATCGTTGCCGCCAACGTGATCCTCGGCATCAGCCAGGGCCTCACCTGGTCCACCACTGTGGTCATGAAGATGGACCTCGTCGGACCCTCCCGGCGCGGCCTGGCGATGGGCCTGAACGAGGCTGCCGGCTACCTCGGCGTCGCCGGGACCGCCCTGGCCACCGGCTACATCGCCACCAACTACGGGCTCCGCCCTGGGCCGTTCCTGCTCGGCGCCGCCTACATCGCCCTGGGACTGGGCCTGTCCGTTCTGGCCGTGAAGGAAACCCAGGGCTACGCCAGAGTGGAGGCCGTCAACCACACGGCCGCCCACGCGGCCGCCCACGGGGAACTAAGCAACCGGGAGATCTTTACCCTCACCAGCTTCCGGGACAAGTCCTTGTCCTCGGTCAGCCAGGCCGGCATGGTCAACAACCTCAACGACGGCCTCGCCTGGGGCCTGTTTCCGCTCCTTTTTGCCGCCGCCGGGCTGAGCATCGAGAAGATCGGCATCCTGGCCGCCGTCTACCCTGCCGTCTGGGGCGCCGCGCAGCTCGTCACCGGAGCCATGTCGGACAAATACGGCCGTAAATGGCTGATCGTCGGGGGCATGCTAGTCCAGGCCGTAGCGCTCGGCATCGTTGCCTTCGGCACCGGCTTCGGGATCTGGTTCGCCGCCGCCGCATTCCTCGGTCTCGGAACAGCCATGGTCTACCCCACCCTGCTCGCCGCCATCGGCGACGTCGCTCACCCGCAGTGGCGCGCACGCTCAGTGGGAATCTACCGGCTCTGGCGCGACGGCGGCTTCGCCGTCGGCGCCCTGCTCTCCGGCATTCTCGCGGACGCCTACGGCATCCCCGCTGCCGTCGCCGTCGTCGCGGCCCTCACCGCGTTGTCGGGAATCCTCGTGGCCGTCCGGATGCGCGGCACCGACCACAAACCTGCAATCTAAGGAGCCGCCCTGGCACCGGTACGGACCACCAGCACAGGACAACGGGCATGGTGCACCGCATGGCTCGATACCGACCCCAGTCGCATTTCGGCGAAGCCGCCATGGCCACGCGATCCGACCACCAGGAGATCGGCCCCGGCCGCAGCCTTCAGGAGCACCTCCGCGGTATGCCCCTCCTTCACTTCACCGGTGACCGCAACACCGGACCCGGATGCCCGCCGCAGCGCATCTGCGTGCACATTCCGGGCGTTGTCGCCGAAGGCTTCATGGTCCTCAGCCTTGCCAGCGGCGTCCCCGAGGAGGGGGTAGTGCCATGCTGTGACAACGTGAACCTGCCCGGCTCTCAGCCGGGCTTCCTGAAGGGCCCATTCCAGAGCTGCCAGTGACGAGTCCGACCCGTCGACCCCAACAACAACCCGGAAGACCGCCTCTGCCGCCATCGAGCCTCCCGATACGCGTCTGCCTGGCACAACGTCGTGCCGCACGGCCCACGATCCTCCCGCTGCGCAGTGGAATCAAGGGGACAACTCGGCTGGAGCCGGACGCGGTGGCGATGCTGCGCCCAGACCGTTGGCGGCCTCAAAACACTCCCTCGAAGGCTGCCTTGGCGCCGGCACGCGGGGCTGCCGCTCTATCTCGCGGTGAAGTCTTCACCCGCATAAATACCCCAGGGGGTATACTGATGAGACTATCCACTTATGCAAGGGAGCAACCAGATGTGCCGTGCGGTGACATGTAAGAAATGCCAGAAGACCACATGGGCAGGCTGCGGCCAGCACGTCGACCAGGTCATGCGCGGGGTTCCGAGCTCCCAGCGTTGCCGAGGGCACGAGCAGGAAAAGTCGACCGGCAAGGGCTTCTTCGCGAAGCTGTTCGGGCGGTAGGTGGACCCTGCCGGCGCCCAAGCACAGGCGTTGAGGAAGGGAAAGCGCCGGAGGACATGTCCTCCGGCGCTTTTTTCACGTTCCCTGGCGCCCCTCAGGACAGGAGCGCCTGCACAGCGACGTAGGCGGCGATCACCAGCACCAGGATTCCAAAGCCACGCTTGAGGACCCTGTCCGGGATGCCGGTGCCGATCCGCCCTGCCGCGAGTGAGGCGGCCATCGCGGTGACGGCGAAGGCCGCCGTGACGGCCCAGTCGATCTGCAGATCACCCAGGTGGGCGGCGAAGCCGGCGGCCGAGTTGATCACGATGATCACGAGGGAAGTTCCAACAGTCAGCGCCATCGGGAGTCCGAGAGCCAGGGTGAGTGCCGGGACGATCAGGAAGCCGCCCCCGACGCCGAGTAGACCGGTCAGGAACCCGACGACGGCGCCGGTGGCGATCGCCTTGGGCAGGCAGCTGCGCCAGTTGACGCCGCCGCCGGGCAGCGCGCAGGCGCCGCCGACGGATGTCGACGGCATCAGCATCCGGATGCCGGCGAAGACCATGATCGCGGCAAAAGCCAGCAGCAGGACCTTCGGGTCCAGCAACCTGTTGACCATCGCGCCGAGGTAGGCCGTCACGGTGCCTGCGGCGCCGATGATCAGCGCCAGTCTCCAGTTCACCCCATTCCGCAGCCGGGGCAGCACCGCGACGGCGGAGGATGCGCCGACGACGACCAGCGACGTCGGGATCGCCGCCGCAAGCGGCAGCCCCACGCCATAGACCAGGGCGGGCACGGCGAGGATGGATCCGCCGCCTCCGACCAGGCCCAGCAGGCCACCGACGATCAGCCCGAACGCCGCCGCGGAAATGATCACGCCTTCGCGTCCAGGCTCTTTAGGGCCTGGTGCGCGGTGGGCTCGTTCGCGGAGCGGTTCCACGGCATCTTGGAGAGCACCTGACCCATGGCACAGCTGTTAGTGGCTGCGGAGAACGTCAGGCCAGCACCGATGCCGCCGGCAATTAGGCCTAGTTTGGGCGAGATGAACTTGCTGCCGAGCATGCCGGCAAGGACAAGGGAGCCGGCGGTCATCCGGACCTGGCGTTCCAGGGCCCAAGTGCCACGGCCGCGGACGACGTTCCCGCCGGCGGCCGCGTAGGCGGGGACCCCGCCAGACAGAACGCTGGCACTGGCCAGGCCTACGGCGTCCAGGTGCTTGCGGGCCTGCTCGGCCCGGTTACCGGATTGGCAGACGAGGACCACGCGGGTACCCATTTTTGCCGCGAATTCTTCCGCGTGTTCGCTGAGCATGGACAGCGGCACATGGTACGAGCCATTGATGTGCATGGCATCGAACTCTGCGCCGCTGCGCACATCAATGACCATGAGATCGTCGTGGTTATCTTCCCAGGCCTTCAGGGTCGAGGCATCGATTGACTTGGGAGCGCTAAGAACAGGGGTGGTCGTATTCAAGGAATTCATGATCTCTTTCGGTATTTCTTGGAGCATTTCTTGTGGCGGCCCGCTAATACGCAAAGCCGCCCTCCACCGCCCGGTTCGCCACGTCAGGGACACGGTCCGGGCAAATGGAAGCCCGGGCGGCGCTTGGGGGCGTGCCGCCCGGGCAGTCTGGTGGGGTCAGGCGGTCGGGAATCCCGCGGCAGTCCAATCAAGCATTCCGCCGGGCACGGTGTAAGCCGTGTAGCCTGCGGCCGCCAGCTGGTCAGCCGCTGCCGCACTGCGGCGTCCGCTGCGGCACACGGCGATGACCGGACGGGACTTGTCCAGGTCGCTGAGGCGGCCGGCCAGTTCGCCCAGGGCAATGTGCGTGGCACCGGGGATCATGCCTTCGGCGATTTCAGCGGGTTCGCGCACATCCACGATCTGGGCATCGCTGCCGGTCTTGAGCTGTTCCGCGAGCTGCTGCGGGGTGATTTCCATGTGCTGGACCTTTCGGTAGGACTGGCCTGTTGAGCGGAAAAATGTTGAGCGGCAAAATACGGGACCAGGGGTTGCCCGGGAAAGACCCGCGCCGGCGTAGGTCAGGCGCAGGAAAAGTGTGCGGATATCCTCCAAGGCGGGCATCTTTCCCTCTCCATCATGATACCCCCTGGGGTATAAATGCAAACCCGGCGCCACGCTTGCTGATATACCCCCGGGGGTATAATATTTTGCCATGGCAACCATCGACATTTCCGAGAAAACCTTCAACGACACCATCACCGGCAACGGCATCGTGCTGGTGGACTTTTGGGCAGCCTGGTGCGGCCCGTGCCGGATGTTCGCCCCCACGTTCAGCAAGGCGTCCGACAACCACACGGACGTCGTCTTCGCGAAGGTGGACACGGAGGCCGAGCCCGGCCTCTCCGCCGCCGCCCGCATCACCTCCATCCCCACCCTGATGGCCTTTAGGGACGGGATCCTCGTCTTCTCGCAGCCCGGGGCAATGAACGCGGCCGGGCTGGAACAGCTCATCACCGCCATCAAGGACCTGGACATGGACGAGGTCCGGGCGAAGATGGCAGCCGCCCCGGCGTCGTAGGGATCAAGCGGCCCCCAGCCATTGCCTGGGCGATCGCCCTCGCATGCTCATACTGACGATCCGCGGGTCTGGAGGTCTGCAGCCGTTCTGGCTGGGTCCGATGGCATACGCCGTTTTCACTCCCGGGCCGGACCGGCATTACGCGAGCCAGGGAGCACCGAGCCAAAGCAGACCTCCCGTTGTGTCCCCGGCCCGATGGGCCTAGAGTTGCGGTCTGCCCACCGCGCGCCGTCCCGCCGCTGAACATGCGCCGGATCAGGTGCCGGACAGGGCGTCCAACCGTTCCCGTTGAGGAGATATCTATGGAAACCCGCACGCTCGGTACACTCACCGTCTCGGCCCTGGGGTTGGGCTGCATGGGCATGAGCGAGTTCTACGGCCACGGCGAGGATAACGAGTCCGTCGCCACCATCCAGGCGTTTCTCGACGCCGGCGGAAGCCTGCTCGACACCGCGGACATGTACGGCCCGTTCACCAATGAGGAGCTTGTGGGCCGGGCCATCGCAGGGCGGCGCGACGACGTCGTCCTGGCCACCAAATTCGGCAACGAACGGCGGCCCGACGGATCCTGGGTGGGCATCAACGGCTCCCCCGACTACGTGCGCGCCGCTTGCGATGCCAGCCTGCAGCGGCTGGGCGTGGACCACATCGACCTGTACTACCAGCACCGGGTGGACAAGACCGTCCCGATCGAGGAAACCGTCGGGGCCATGGCGGAGCTGGTCCAGGCCGGCAAGGTCCGGCACCTTGGCCTGTCCGAGGCCAGCGCCGACACCGTGCGCCGGGCCCACGCGGTGCACCCCATCACCGCCCTGCAGACCGAATACTCGCTGTGGGAGCGCGAGCCGGAGACCAAGGTCTTCCCGGTCCTCGCCGAGCTCGGCATTGGCTTTGTGCCCTACAGCCCGCTGGGCCGTGGATTCCTGACCGGCCAGTTCCGCAGCCCCGAGGACTTTGCCGCAGACGATTTCCGCCGGCACTCCCCGCGCTTCCAGGGCGAGAACTTTGACCGCAACCTGCAACTCGTGGACCGGGTCAAGGAGTTGGCGGACGCGAAGGGCTGCACCCCGGGGCAACTGGCACTGGCCTGGCTGCTGGCCCAGGGCGAGCACATCGTTCCCATCCCCGGCACCAAGAAGGTCAACCGGCTGCGGGAAAACCTGGGCGCCGCCGACGTCGAACTCTCCGCCGAGGACCTGGCCCGCCTGGACGAACTGGCTCCCGCCGGGGTGGCAGCCGGAGCGCGCTACCCGCACATGGACTCGATCGACGTCTAAACCGGCCGTTCGACAGCCAACGCGGGGTCACTACGCGCCCGTCCGGGGCCTCCGGATGGGCGCGTAGTGACCCCGCGTTGCTTGGGTGGTTAGTGTCCGGACGCGGCGAGCTCGGCCAGCAGCTCGGCCTTGCGTTCCTCGCTCGCGAAGGAGGACCGGATCGAGTTCGCGGCCATCCGGACGCAGTCGAACTCGGACAGGCCGATCACCGATTTCAGCTGCGCGAAGTTGTCGTCCACGTACCCGCCGAAATACGCCGGGTCGTCCGAGTTCACGCAGACATTCAGCCCCGCCGCGAGCATCGCCGGCAGCGGGTGCCCGGTCAGGGTGTCCACCGCGCGGAGCCTGACGTTGGACAGCGGGCACACGGTCAGCGGCATGAGCTCGTCCACCAGCCGTTCCACGAGCTCCGGGTCCTCCATGCAGCGGATGCCGTGATCGATCCGCTCCACGTCGAGGAGGTCCAGCGCGTCGATGATGTACGACGGCGGGCCCTCCTCGCCGGCGTGCGCGATCCGGTGCAGCCCGGCGTCCTTGGCCCGGGCGAAGAGCCGCTCGAATTTGGCCGGCGGGTTGCCCACCTCGGCGGAATCGAGCCCGATGCCGGCGATCGGGGCGCCCATGGCGAGCAGCTGCTCCAGCACCTCGAGGGCGGAGTCCTCGGTGAGGTCGCGCAGGAAGGCCGCGATCAGGAGGGTGGAGATGCCGAACTCTTCGCGGGATCCGGCCAGCACCGAGGCCACGCCGTTGACGCACGTCGCCAGCGGTATCCCGCGGGACAGGTGGGCCTGCGGGTCCAGCATGATCTCGGCGTGCCGGACCCCGGCGAGCGCCGCCCGGGCCAGGTAGGCGCGGGTCATGTCGGCGAAGTCCTGCTCCGTCTGCAGCACGGCCATGTTGGCGTAGTACAGGTCCAAAAAGGACTGCAGGTCAGTGAATTCGTAGCGCGAACGCAACTCGTCCAGGTCCGCATAGGGCAGTGCGATCCCGTTGCGTTCCGCCAGCGCGAAGATCAGCTCCGGTTCCAGCGTTCCCTCGATATGCAGGTGCAGCTCGGCGACCGGGAGCGGGAGCGGTTCGCCCGTCTCCGGTTCTTCCGGCTGTTCCGCTGTCAACTGGGCATCGCCGTCGTGTGTTTCCATCCGGTAAGGATATGCCCGGCGCTCCCCGGAGCGGATAGAGTCGAACCAATGCAAAGTAAACAGCATGCTTCCCATTTGCCGCGCCCGGCCGGCCGGGACCTCATTCCTGATCTCGCTCCAGGCAATCCGACGGACGGTTTTGTCCGGGTGCGCGGCGCCCGTGAGAACAACCTGCGCAACGTGGACGTGGACGTGCCCCGCGACGCAATTGTCGCCTTCACCGGCGTCTCCGGCTCGGGCAAGTCCTCCCTCGCGTTCGGCACCATCTATGCCGAGGCGCAGCGCCGCTACTTCGAATCCGTGGCCCCCTACGCCCGCCGGCTCATCCAGCAGGGCCACAACCCCAAGGTGGAAATGATCACCGGGCTGCCGCCCGCCGTCGCGCTCCAGCAGCGCCGCGGGACGCCGAGTTCGCGCTCCACGGTGGGCACCCTCACCACGCTGTCCAACTCTTTGCGCATGCTCTTCTCCCGCGCCGGCAGCTATCCGGACGGCGCCGGCCCGCTGGACTCGGACGCTTTTTCGCCGAACACGGCCGCCGGCGCGTGCCCGGAGTGCCACGGCCTGGGGATCGCGCACACCGTCACCGAGCCCTCCCTGGTCCCGGACACTTCGCTGAGCATCCGCGACGGCGCCATCGCCGCCTGGCCCGGGGCCTGGCAGGGCAAGAACCTGCGCGACATCCTCACCCACCTGGGCCACGACGTCGACACCCCCTGGCGGAAGCTGCCCAAAAAGGACCGCGACTGGATCCTGTTCACCGAGGAACAACCCGTGGTGGAGGTGACGCCCCAGCGCGACCGCGTGGCCAAGCCGTACAAGGGCCGGTTCTGGAGCGCCAGGAGCTATGTGCTGCATACGCTCGCCGATTCCAAGAGCACCACAATGCGCGAGAAGGTGCTGCGCTTCATGGAAACCGGCCCGTGCCCGGTCTGCAGCGGCAGCGGCCTGACCCCGGCCGCGCTCGCCGTCACCTTCGCCGGGCACACCATCGCCGAGCTCAACGCCGTCCCCATGACCGAACTGGCGGACATCATCCGCCCCACCACCGAACTCACTGAGGCCGGCACCGCCTCCCGGAAGCAGTCATCCGGCGAGGGCAACGAGGTGGCCGTCGCCATCACCCGCGACCTCCTGCAGCGCGTCACCGTGCTGCTGGACCTCGGCCTGGGCTACCTGGCGCTGGGCCGGTCCACGCCCACGCTCTCCCCCGGCGAAATGCAACGGCTCCGGATCGCCACCCAGCTCCGCTCCGGGCTGTTCGGCGTGATCTACGTGCTGGACGAGCCCTCCGCCGGACTGCACCCCGCCGACGCCGAGCCCCTCCTCGCAGTCCTGGACCAGCTCAAGTCCTCCGGCAACTCGGTGTTCGTGGTGGAACACAACATGGACATCGTCCGCCGCGCCGACTGGCTGGTGGATGTCGGTCCCCGCGCCGGTGAAGGCGGTGGCGAGGTGCTCTACAGCGGCCCCGTGGCCGGTCTCGCCGAGGTAGACGCGTCCGTGACCCGGCCGTTCCTGTTCCCGGACGGTTCGGCTGGTTCGGACGACGGCGGCGTCCGCCACAGCGCGGACGACGGCGGCGGGTCCCCCGCCAGCGGTACCCGGCGGGAGGCGGCCGGCTGGCTGGAACTGCGCGACATCAGCCGCCACAACCTGCGCGAACTCGACGCCGACTTCCCGCTCGGCGTGCTGACCGCGGTCACGGGCGTCTCCGGCTCCGGCAAGTCCACGCTGGTCAGCCAGGTCCTGGCCGAGGTGGTCGGCGCCAGGCTGCACCCGGAGCCAGACGCTGCCAAGGCCCCCGAGGACCTGGAGGCCGACGCCGGTGAGTCCACCGGGCCGCTCAGTGTCGGACCGGTCTCAGGCCTCGACCAGCTGGACCGGCTCGTCAAGGTGGACCAGAAACCGATCGGCCGCACTCCGCGCTCCAACCTCGCCACTTACACCGGCCTCTTCGATGCGGTCCGCAAGGAGTTCGCGGCCACGGACGAGGCCAGGGCGAGGGGCTTTGGTGCCGGCCGCTTCTCCTTCAACGTTGCCGGCGGCCGCTGCGAGACCTGCCAGGGCGAGGGCTTCGTCGCCGTCGAACTGCTGTTCCTGCCCGGCAGCTACGGCCCCTGCCCCGAGTGCCATGGCACGCGCTATAACCCGGAAACCCTTGAAGTGACGTACAAGGGCAAAAACGTGGCGGAGGTGCTGGGCCTGACGGTCAATGCCGCCGCAGAGTTCCTCGAAGGGGTACCGGCAGCGGCGCGCAGCCTGCAAACACTGCGCGAGGTGGGCCTGGGCTATCTCCGCCTCGGCCAGCCGGCCACCGAGCTCTCCGGCGGCGAGGCCCAGCGCATCAAACTCGCCACCGAACTGCAGCGTGCCCAGCGCGGCCACTCCCTCTACCTGCTGGACGAGCCCACCACCGGCCTGCACCCGGCCGATGTCCAGCTCCTCATGGCCCAACTGCACCGGCTCGTGGACGCCGGCAACACCGTCATCGTGGTGGAACACGACATGGATGTGGTGGCCGCAGCGGACTGGGTGATCGACCTCGGCCCGGCCGGTGGCGACGCGGGCGGCGAGATCGTGGCGATCGGGACCCCGACCGCCGTCGCGGGCTCCACGGAGAGCCGGACGGCTCCGTACCTGGCCGCAATGCTCGGAAGCTGATCCACGCGGGGCGCGGGCGTCGGCGTCGGGGCCGGCGTCAACGCGGGTCACGGACGTCGGCGCCACTGCGGGCCGGATGATAACGGCAGAAGCAGGGAAAGTAACGTCTTGATAACGGCGCGGGGCTGACTTAGCCTAGTGTCCATGCCCGGCAACCGGGTATTGCATGCCCGGTGCTACCACCACCAGATACTGCCCGACCGGTAGACACCGCTATGACCTCTATTGTCAGGGGCGGGCAGTGGCGTAAAAACGTCCGGGGACGGACCGAGCGCTGGTGGGCCTCAGGAGCATCTAAACCATGAAGAAATCAACCTATGGCACTGCCGCGCGCCGCGGCGTCACTTTTGCGGCCGTCTCAATTGCAGGCGTGGCCCTGTCCGCCTCGGCCGCGAACGCGGCCGTACCGGCCACAGCCCCTGCCTCCACGTGGGACTCGCTGGCCCAATGCGAAAGTGGCGGGAACTGGGCCACCAACACAGGAAACGGATACGCGGGCGGGCTGCAATTCAGCGCCAGCACGTGGGCGGCCCATGGCGGCACGGGATCTCCGGCCAATGCCAGCCGTGCGCAACAGATCGCCGTCGCCGAGAAAGTGCAGGCCAGCCAAGGCTGGGGCGCGTGGCCAGCCTGCGCCGCCAAGCTGGGACTGCGCGGCGGCGCCGCAGCTCCGCAGAGTGCAGCCACATCACAGCGGCCCGCCGCGATTCCCGTCGCAGCCAAGGCCCCCGCCAGATACGCCCCTAAGACAGCCGTGCCGGCACCCCGCCACGTTGCACCGGTAGCCGTAAGCGGCCAGACCTACACCATCCGGAGCGGCGAAACCCTGAGCACGATCGCCGGGAAGCTCAACATCGCCGGAGGCTGGCACGCGCTGGCCGACGCCAACACGGCGACCATCAGCAACCCCCATCTGGTGTTCCCGGGCCAAGTGCTGCAGCTGCCCGCATAGGGCGGTTACAGCACTTGGCGTACAGCACGACACACAGCACGACGCCGGAGCGATCCCGCAAAGGGGACGCTCCGGCGTCGTGGTGCTTCAGTGAGCCGTGCTGGCTCAGCCGTGCGGGCTCAGGCGGCCTGTGGGATTTCGCGGATAATCCGCACTTTCCAGGCGGCGTCGTCGCTCGTGTCCAGCAGGGCCACCGTGCCCATGGCCAGATGCAGCGCTACCCGTTTCGCGGCGAGGAGCTCAAGGTAAAGGCTTTCGTTCATCCGGGCCGGGGCGTCAATAACGTACTTCACAGCGTCGCGGACTTTGCGGTAGTTGGCGCTCCGCTCCCGGTGAAGGTGCAATTCCAGCATCCGGCGCTGCTTGATCCTGGGCTCGTGGCGGTTCAGCCAGGACACCGCGGCGTGGACGGCTACCACCAGGGTCAGTGAGATGACGTAGATCTCCCAGCCGCTCGAGAGCAGGAACAGGGGCAGGTTGGCGATCGCCACCGCGGCGATGAAGAGGCGGAGGGCCACCAGGCGCCGCATGGTGAGGGCCACGCCAGCCATAGCCGCGCGGAATCCGCGCTGCTCGTCGCGGGCGGCAACCGGATCCAGCGTGAATTCCTCCAGCACCACTATCCCGTGGGCGTCGGGGCTGAGCATTTGTCCGTACCTGGGCACGAACGGCGCCGGTGCCACACTTACTGTTGGTGGCTCTGCTGTAAAGGGCAGCGCAGTAATGGGCTCCGCTGACTTAGGCTCTGCTAGAGATGGTTCTGCTGAATAAGGCTCTGCTTGATAAGGCTCTGCTTGATAAGGCATGGGCGTGTCTTCCGTGGCGGCGGGAGTGGTTCATGTTATTTTAGCGGCTCCCCAGCACGCCTGTCTGCCCTGTTCCGTCATGTGAGCACCCTCACCGCCGCGCGCCAGCAATTGGCGCATTTGGTCCGTGGCCTCAAACTGGAGAGATGCAGACTTTCCTCCCCTTCCCTGATTTCCAGCAGAGCGCCGCGGTTTTGGACCGTGTGCGGCTCGGCAAGCAGCGCGTCGAAGCGCTGCAGATCCTGCGTGCGCTGGTGATCCCGGAGTACGGCTGGCAGTCGCACCCGGCGATCAGGATGTGGATGGGGTACGTTCCTGCGCTGACCATGTACGGCCTGGCCATGGTGGATGAATGGACGGCCCGCGGCGGCGAGGACACCATGCGCGAGAAAATCATGGAGTTCGCCCCGCAGGCGGCCCACCCCGACTACGCCGCCAAGATCCCGATGCCGCCATGGCTTGGCAATGCGGATTTCCACCTCAGCCACCGGTCCCGGTTGATCGCCAAGGATCCGCGGTTCTACACAGAGGTATTCCCCGGCACGGACCCGGACCTGGAGTACATCTGGCCCGAACCGAAGCACGAGCTGGTGCCCGAGGATCCAGCCGGGGACCGCATGTGGGTCCTGCGCCTGCCCCTCGGCGACACCGAGCCCGCACAGCTGAAGACTGTCAGCCTGCCGCCGGTTGGCCGCAGCAAGGTCCCTGCGGACGACGACTACCAGTTCGTTTACGCCGACTCAGGCTCGCGCCGTCCCAGCAAGGTGCGCAAGCTGCCCCCGAAGCAGCTCGTCAAGAAGCCCACCCGCAAGCGCCAGCAGCAGGAGGAGGCGTTCACCACCCTGCCCGGCAACTCCGTGGTTGCCATCCCGGTCAACGACGGCGCCGCCTTCGCCGTCGGCAAGGTCCTGGGCCGCCCGATCACGGTTGATGGCCAATTCGCACGCAACTTCCAGGTCGACGAGATCGTGGACCGCTCCGCCTTCGATTACCCTGCCCTGATGCAGGATCCGCGGGCCTTCTTCCCGATCCCGGCGAGGTAGCAAAGGGCCGCACTGAACGACGCCGGGCGGCCCCGGGCGGGTCCCGGCGTCGTTCGCTGCGATCGCCGCGATGGCGGAGTCCGGCGCGGGCACGCGGTTCGGCGGCGGAGTCCGGCGCGGGCACCCGGTCCGTCGGCACGCTGTTCAGCAGGTGACAGATTGTTGCAGAACCGGCCCGGTCCATGGGCCTACCCGGGCGGAGAAAGTGAACGTGTAGGTTCCCTTGCCGTTGCCTTTGCTGAGAACCTTAACCTCATGCGTGGTGTCCTCGGGGGCAATCTCGCTCACTGCTTGGGGCCCGGTCGGAGACGTCAACGTCGCCGTATACCCCGTGGCCCGGCTCACAGCGGCGAAGCCCGTGAAACTGATGGCTGCACCCTTTTTCCCCTGGTCGGTGGTGCATACCAGCGTGCCGCCGATGGATGCCGGAGCAGGGACCGTATAAGTGCCCACGTTCAGGGCGGCAGTGGTTCGCGCCGTGAACGCCCCGTAGGCCATCCCGGGAGCCCCCAGCACCAAGGCCACTGCCAGAGCGACGGCCAGCAGCCCAGTCCTGTGAGCCAACCCCGCGGGCGAAACCTGCGGGGATGCCGCAGAGTGCTTGGCGAGGTTCACTGATGGCACTTTCTCTCCGGGCCGTTGATCGTTGCCTCAACTCTGACAGCCGAGCCTCAACACCGCGCCGGGTTGAACTTCAACTTTTGCTCAAGAAAACCTGTTAGCCTGAATCCCACTGTTACGCCTGTGGCTTGTGTCACACTCCGTGACGCGTGGGGTGGTTGCTACTCACGGGTCAATTGGTCTTAGAAGCTGGGGTTATGTTGGATTCACCGGGTCAGCTCCGTGCTGTGGTTGTAGAGGGCGACGACGACGTGCGGCTCCTCATCTGCCGGACACTTCAGTTGCAGGGCTTCGCCGTCTTTGAAGCCGGTTCCGGAGCCGAAGGCCTCCTGAAGATCCAGGAACACCGCCCGGACCTTGTCACGCTGGAACTGGAGCTTCCGGATTTGGACGGCGTGGAGGTCTGCCGCCGGCTGCGCAAATTCTCCGATGCCTACGTCGTCATGATCACGGCCCGGTCGGACGAGATCGACGAGGTGATGGGACTGGAGATCGGTGCGGATGATTTCATTCGGAAGCCGTTCAGCCCGCGCTCGGTTCAGGCCCGGGTGACGGCAGTGATGCGGCGGCACCGGCCCACCGCGCAACGCCCCACGCCGCGGCGCCGTGCAACGGATTTCATGCCGGCCGCTCTCACAGCGCCCGCTCCCGGGGACTCAGCGCACCGGGACTCAGCGTCCGGTACGCCCGGGGCGCCCGGTGCCCCTGGGGCGCCTCCCCGCCGTCGTGCGAGCGACGTCGGCGCCGTCCCCCCGGTCTCCTTGCAGGCCAGCGCCGCCGCGCCCGCGGCGTCCGGGGAGCAGTCGCCCGAGTCCACCGCAGCCACAGGTTCCGGCATCCGGCACTCAGATGCCCACGGCGTCCTCCGGCACGGGCCGCTGGTTGTCGAGGCCGAGGGCCGGGTGGCGTCCCTCCATGGTGTCGAACTGGAATTGACGCGCACCGAATTTGATCTCCTGGAGGCCCTGGCCGGGGCACCGCGTCGTGTGTGGACCCGGAAGGCCCTGTTGACCCAGGTCTGGGGCAACGAATGGCCCAGGGAGGAGCACCTCGTGGAGGTGCACGTCGGCAACCTGCGCAAGAAACTTGGCGACAATGGCCGCGAACCGCGGTTCATCCGCACGGTGCGCGGCGTTGGCTACCGCATGGCGCCGGTGGAAGCAGCGGCCAATCCCGCCGGCTTGCGCGGAATCCAGGACCACGCCTCCGCCGGTTAGCGCGGCTTCCGCCAGATCGCCGTCAGCACGACGACGACGAACAGGGCAGAGGCGCCGTAGAGGAGGATCGACTGGGCAAGCGGCTCACGCAGGGCCCTGATGCCGTGGCCCAGATACGGCACGACTCCGGCCTGCGTGTAGACGTAGTCCTCGGACAACACCGCAGTCCAAGGGTCTGGACCGGCGTTCGCGTCGCCCTTGGTGGTCACCGACGTCGCGCCGGCATCGTCGCGCTTGATGCTCGCCACCCGGTGGGTTTCAATCCGGTGATCGTCAATGGGGATGCTGTAGGTGATGACGTCGCCGACCTTCAGCTCGGAGACCGGCGTCTTCACGCTGACGACGACGTCCCCCGGGTTGATCCCCGGCGACATGCTCCCCGTGAGCATGGTGGACGTCTGGTAGTTCAGGAAGCGCGGCCCGACGGCGAGGAAGAGAAATACTAAGGCAGCGGCGACGAGGAGGACCGTGAGCACAGCACTCCCCGCGGCGCCTACCGCCTTGGACAACAGACGCCCCCGTGCGAGCGGCATCGGTTGAGCCCGGCGTCGTGCACGGCTGGATACGGAATGGTCCTGGACTGGACTGTCCTGCACGGTGCCATCTGCTGGGGGGAGGTCGGTGGAGTCCCTCGAATCTGCGGTGATTGCTGCGCTCACGGGACGGTACCTCCTGCCGGTGTTGCTGGTACGGGTAAAACCGGGGGCTCAGTACGGCCGAGACCAGGCCGCACTGAGCCCCCGGAGACCAGTTACTTGTTGGCGGCGGCGCGCTGGACGGCGTCGAACACGAAGTTGATGGTGCTGGACAGGCCTTGGAACGTGTTGTCCGCAGTGACCGGCACAGTGGTGGTGACTCGGAGGTAATCGGTTTTCGTGGCCGTCAGAGAGGCGAGGCCGGTCAGCGCCATATTGCTGCCCACCACGGCCCGGGTCGACAGGACCGTGGTGGTACTTCCGGAACAGGTGTAGGTGAACGACGGCGACGTGCCAGCCTCTGTCCACGGGACCGAGCACCCATCAACCTTCAACTGGAGACCATTGGCCGAGTCGGAGTCAAGCTTGGAGGACGGCGCGACGGCCGTGGTGGTGAGGGTGACGGAGGCCAGGTTTTGGTCACCGCTGTTGGTCAGGGTGACGGCACGCTGGACGCTGTCACCGGGAACCGCGCCCGAAGCGGCAACACTGAGGCGGTTGTTGGCGCCGGTTCCGACGTCGAACTTCACCGTGCCCGAGCTGACCGCGGCGGAAGCCGAGGTGCTGGACGTGAAGCCACCGTAGGTACCCATCCCGGCCACGCCGGCGGCCGCGGCGAGGAGTGCTGCGGACGCAAGGACCTTGCTGGAGGTGGAATTGAGGTTGAGACCCATCAGAGTTCCATTTCGTGGGGCCGGCCGTGGCTGGCCGGGCGACGTATGTAGCATCCGCCAGCCCCCTGGCTGACCCTTACAACGATGCCCGGCGCAGTTCAAGGCAAGGCTTCAGCGGGCGACAAGATCAGTTCAAGATTTCCTCAAGCCAGTCCGTGGCGCTTCCCGAAGGCTGGCAGACTGGCTTCATGACTATTCTGCTGGCCGGTTGCGGCGATCTTGGCACCGAGGCCGGGCTGCGTTTCGCGGCGGCTGGCCACCGCGTGGTGGGGTGGCGCCGCTCGCCGCAGAAACTCCCGGCCGCCATCGAGGGAGTCGCCGCCGACCTGGGCTCCGCTGAGCTGCCGCCCATCCCGGCGGACACCACCGCCGTCGTCGTCGCGATTGCCGCGGATTCCCCGACCGAGGAGGCGTACCGTGCCGCCTACGTGGACGGGCTGTCGAACGTCCTGGACGCGGTCCTCGCCTCCGGGGCAAACGTCCGCAGGGTCCTGTTTGTGTCCTCGACGGCCGTCTACGGAGATGCCGGCGGCGGCTGGATTGATGAACGCACTACGCCGGAACCCGGCGGGTTCTCGGGCCGCATCATCCGCGAAGCAGAGGAACTCCTCCACAGCCGCCTGCGCGGCACCGGCATCACCCCCGTAGTGCTGCGGCTCGGCGGAATCTACGGCCCCGGCCGGACGCGATTGATCGACCAGGTGCGCGGCGGAACCGCGGTCATTCCTGCTGCTTCGCGTTTCACCAACCGGATCCACCGCGACGACGCCGCCGCCGCGATCGTCCATCTGTGCACCGTGGGCACGGTTCCGGCGGCGGTCTATCTGGGCGTGGACAATGAACCGGCCGAACTCGGCGACGTGCTGGAATTCCTGGCCGCGGAACTGGGACTCCCTCGGCCTGCGTCGGAGTCCACTGGTACCGCGGGTGCGGCGGACGGCGAGGCGGCGGCGGGCGGCACCACCGGCACATCGGCGTCGGGCGGCAAAGCGGCGGGCGGCGAACCCTCCCGGGGCGGAAATAAGCGGGCCAGCAACGGGCTGCTCCGCAGCACAGGTTTCGAGTTTCAATACCCCAGTTTCCGAGAAGGCTACCGAGCCGTTCTCGCCGGTATCGGCGCCCGGCACCCCTAAAGTTTGAATCTCACAGCCCACTTCTCTGAGGGGAACCATGGATTTTCAGCACATTATCGAGTCGGTCGGGGGCTTCATGGACTTCGCCGGTGTGGCCGTCATGGTGGTCGGCGCCCTCGTCTCTATCCCCTTGGCGCTGCGCGGATTCCAGCCGGAACGCCAGCCGGCGGGCTCCGCACCGCTCTCCGTGTACCGCTCCTACCGGCAACTGCTGGGCCGCTCCATCCTCCTCGGGCTCGAGCTGCTCGTCGCGGCCGACATCATCCGTTCGGTCGCCGTCGCGCCGACCTTCGAGGGCGTCGGCGTGCTGGCCATAATTGTGCTCATCCGGACCTTCCTGAGCTTCTCGCTCGAGCTGGAAATCACCGGACGCTGGCCCTGGCAGACTCAGCGCGAGGGATCACCTGACTCTTCCGCGGCAGGCTGAAACCCTTCCGGCTGGCACGGTGCCCCGCTAGGCTCGCGGCATGACAGACCACGCGCGTTCCCGTGCCTCCAAAGCCACCGAGCTGCTCCGTCTCCACCACGCACCGGAAATTCTCCAACTCGTCAACGTCTGGGACGCGATCACCGCGAAGGTCGTTGCCGGCGTTCCGGGGACCAAGGCATTGGCCACGGCCAGCCACTCCATCGCTGCGTCGCGCGGGTACGAAGACGGCGAGAACATTCCGGTGGACGAAATGATCGCCGCCGTCGGGGTGATTGCCGCCGCCACGTCGCTGCCCGTCAGTGCTGATCTCGAAGCGGGCTACGGCAATCCCGGCGAAACTGTTCGCAAGGCGATTGGCGTCGGCGCTGTCGGAGCCAACATCGAGGACCAGATGCGCCCGCTCGCCGACGCCGTTGAACAGATGAGCGCTGTAATCCGCGCCGCCGAGGCCGAGGGCATCGACTTCGTCCTCAACGCCCGCACCGACGCCTTCTTGAAGGGCAAGGACCGGGACCCTTCTGCGGTGCTTGCGGACGCCATTGAGCGCGGCCGGGCCTTCCTCGACGTCGGTGCGACCGCGGTGTTCGTGCCGGGCCTGCTGGACGAGCCGACTGTCACCGCGTTGGTGGAAGGCATTGGGTGGAACAAGGTCTCGGTCATCAATGTGCCCGGATCCCTGGCACCGGCCAAATTGCAGGAACTTGGCGTGGCGCGCATTTCCTACGGCCCGTGGACCCAGCGCGTGGCGCTGACAGCGTTGGCCGATGCGACGGCGGCAGTATTGGCCGGCGGAGCCCTTCCGGAAGGCACCCGGGCATTGAACTGACCCTGCTTCCGCGGACCCTGGCCGATGCCAAGTGACCCCGGCTGCCGTCCAATTCTCATTGTGCCGACCGGCTCGTACACTGCTGACCGAAGACCCTGCCGACGAAGGGAGCTGATCCGATTGGGCGTTGATCCGTGGCCGGCTGCACCCGAGCTTCCGGCGCCAATCATCATGGACCAGCGGTGGTTGGATGCCGTCTTCCTGCACTGGCGCATTCCTGAGGCAGTGGCGGCGCGGTTCATGCCACCAGGCGTCGCGCCGGATGTGTTCGACGGATCCGCCTGGGTGGGGCTAATCGGCTTTCGTATGCAGGGTGCCGGAGTTGGTCGAGGTCCCGGCATCCCCTATTTCGGAAGCTTCAACGAGATCAACGTGCGCCTCTACTCCCGCGAGCCGGACGGCACCCGTGGTGTCGTCTTCCGGAGCCTGGATGCTTCACGCTTGGCGGTGGTGCTGGCCGCGCGGGCGGCCGGGATACCTTATGTGTGGTCGCGGGCGAGCTACGTGGGTGCCGATGGATTTACCGGATCGGCGTCGGCTGGGTATTCCGTGCGACGCTTTCGAGGCGGCACCCGGAGCGATTTCTCGGTCGTCCCTGAGCCCGACGTCGCAGCCACCGACGCGCTGTCGATCCACCTCACGGCGCGGTTCGGTCTGCATTCACAGTTCAGGGGCAGGACCATCTATGTGCCCAACACGCACAGTGCATGGCCGCTGTACCGCGCGCAGCTGTTCGGCCTTGAGGACCAACTCGTGCGCGCCGCGGGAATCGAAGTGGCCGGGCCACCCGAATCCGTACTTTTCTCGCCCGGAGTTCACACGCAGTTTGGCCGCCCACGGGTCCTGCACAGCACGACATGAAACCTGCCTGATCGCCCGTCGATCCGTGGGCAGGTGGCGCCGCGGTCTCAGATTGATCACGCACGGTGCCCTCCTAAAATTGTCGGAGCCCTCAAATAGACTCGAGCCATGGAAGCCGTCAGGGATTTCATCAGGGATTTCACCGCCTGCGGGGACGAGGCGCAGGGCACGGACCGGGGCGCAACCCCGGTCGGGCAATCCGGTATGGACGCCGCCCTGGCCGCGCTGCGGGCGGTGGGTTCGACGGCGGTGGAGGATGCGGGGTCGTGGGGCTTCAGGGCCGCGTCGGACTTCGCCGGCAGCGTGGAGGAAGTCTCCCGCGCGGTGGAGTATCTGCAGCTCGTCGCGGCCGCCGCCGTGGACCGGACCAGGAAGCAGTCCGCAGCCGCGGCCACGGGGGCTGTAACGGGGGCGGTCACCGGGTGGACCACCGGCTGGCGTGAGAGCGGCGCCGGGTGGCAGACCGGCGCACCCGGAACCGCGGAAGCTGCCGGCGCCTCCTTGGCCTCGGCTCCCGCCGGCGGGCCCCGTTCCTCGGCTCCCGCCGGCAGGTCTGTTGGGGCGGTTCCCGCCGGCACCTCCTTGTCCTCGGCTCCCGCCGGAAGCCCCGGAACGGGTGAGCCGGCGGTGCCGGAATCGGTGCTGGATGACGGGTACCGGAACACGGTGGAGTTCCTGCGGGCACGGCTGCGGATCAGCGCCGCGGAGGCCAGGCGCCGGCTCTGCCTCGCCGACACGCTGCTGCCCCGGCAGGGACTCGCCGGCCGGCCCATCCCGCCTCCCGCCCGTGCACCCGGAGC